>CAYUDW010000175.1:0-4910 GCA_964442595.1 uncultured candidatus Brocadiaceae bacterium | reverse complement strand
ATGTCCAGCGGTGCCGGGCTGCCCAGCCCAACCCCGACGACGCGTTTGAGCGGGACACCTGCCTCGGCCGCGGCGGCCGTGGCGGCGCCTACTATGTTGGCCAGGACTGTGTCGCAGTCCCTGTCGGCCTCGGTCGGGCGCCGGGCGTTGCCGAGGACCTTGCCGTCGCCACGCACGACGCCGGCGTGCACCTTGGTGCCTCCGAGGTCGATTCCGATGGCCAGTTCGTCCGTCATTCTTCGCCCCCGCCGGATGCGGCGGCTTCCGGCAGCTCGGCGACGAACGGCAGGTGGCGCCATCGGTTGTCGCAGTCCAGGCCGTAGCCGACGACAAAGACGTCCGGGATGTCCGTCCCGACGTACTCGGGTTCGATGTCGACGGTTCTCGGCCGCCGCTTGCGCAGCAGCACGCAGGTCTTCACCGAAGCCGGCGCCTGCGCGACAATGGCCCCGAGCACGGCCGCCAGCGTGTGTCCGCTGTCCAGCACGCAGTCGAGCAACAGCACGTGCCGCCCGGAGAGTTCCAGCTTTGAGACGTCGTCCAGGATCTCGACCGCCTCCCGCCTCCGAGTGCCCGAGTAGCTCCTTGCGTTCACCAGTTCGATCTCCAGCGGCATGGTCAGATGGCGGATCAGATCGGCCAGGAACACCACCGCCGCCTTCAGCACGGCGACGATCACGAGCGTATCGCCTTCCGAGTGGTCCGCGCAGATGGCCGTCGCCAGCCGGCGAACGAGGTGACGAACCCGTGCTTCAGAAATCACTACGGGCAGATCGGTTCTCCGGGGAGCGTACCCTGAGGCGGCCATGTTCGCAGCCATGCCCATGGAGAAGCGCGGACGCGCAAGAACGTAACACAAAGGACGCCGGGCGCGCAAGAACAGCAAGGGACGCCGGAAGGGTGGTAAGGGCTCAGAACGCGAGCAGGCACTGCGGGAGGAGCGCCTACATCCAGGCGGCGGCCTCGCCGGCCTCTTCCATGAAGGGGTTGACCTCGTAAGTGATCAAGGCCGACCATTCTTCATTGCCGCTGCCCGGGATGAACTTGACGTCCAGAACCTTCGACCCGTTCAGGTGCCCCAGCTTGTGGTTGACGAGGTCGACCAACTTCT
This sequence comes from uncultured candidatus Brocadiaceae bacterium, assembly GCA_964442595.1. GTDB lineage: Bacteria > Planctomycetota > Brocadiia > SM23-32 > SM23-32 > DAOVRD01. The sequence continues at coordinate 3,799 of CAYUDW010000175.1, read as the reverse complement.
TCTGGTCTCCGGCTTCGACGCTAAGCACCCGCGTGGCCTGTTTCTGCTGTCCCCGTCTGATGTAGGCGAGCTGTTGGATTATGCTCTGCAGCAGGAACAGCCGCGTCATGTACTTCTCGCGCAGCTCGTGGACGAGGGGAGAGAAGGAATAGGGGTCGAAGATGGCGTCGAGGTCGTCCTTGTGGTTCTGGAGATCCTCGAACAGCTCGTTCCGCAGCCGGGCCTGTATCCGCGCCAGTCTTTTGGCTAGTTCGGCCGCACCGTCGATCATCTCAGAACCTGCCTGTGTGGAGGGCTGTCCAGCCAGACGCGTACATTATATGCAGCGTCCAGGGGCGTGTCAACGAGGGCGGCCTCCGCAGGCAGTTCCATCTTCTCGCCGCCGCCCGCCCTTGGCGCCGCGCCGGTCCTCGGCATCCCCGTTCGAGTGCGACGAGAGGTAAGCCCCGGGCGTGGCGAACTCGATACCCGCCTTTGCCGCCGCCCGCTGGAGCAGGGCTTCGACCTGGCGCAGTCGAACCGCGGCGCCTTCCGGCCCGAACGGCGCACCGTCCTCGGCGACCAGGAGGTGCCAGGGATGGAGGGCGAGTTGAAGCAGGCCGCCCGGCGCCCGATCCCGCAGGGACTCGGCCAGGTGGAGGTAATCGCCGACCTGCCGCCTGCCCTCCAGCAGTTGCCAGAGGTAGCCCGAGATGGGGCGGCCTTGGCGGTCCGTGCCGCGGCAGAGGGACAGTTCCCAGAGCGCCGGGTTCAGCTCGAGCCGATACGGTCGGAGTTGCCAGTCCTCCCCCGGCCGCCTGGCGAGGCTCGCATCGTAGAGGTAGCCGTAGGCAGGCAGCGCCTGCGCCAGCTCCGGCGTGAGGCGGCAATAGGGGGCACGGAATCCGGGCGGTCTGCTTTGCAGCACGGAGTCGAAGACCTGAGCGGCCCGGGTGAGGACGCGTTCCGTCTCGTCTCGGCCGAGTGGAACTCCGCTCTGCTTGCCGGCGAAATCCTCGTGACGCCACCCATGTCCGCCGTGCTCCAGGAGCGGGTTCTCCAGCGCCTGCGCCAGCAGGTCGGGGTTACGGGATGCCAGCCGGTCCAGGCAGCGGGCCTCCCAGAAGAGGGCGGCCGGCAGGGACAGGCGCTCCAGCACTCGGAGGAGCGTTTCGAGCCCCTCGAAGCAAGCGTCGTACGCGGCCTCCTGCGGCGCACGGCCGGCGGTCACGGCGTCCGGTCGGCCGCGCGCGGGACGGTTCGCGTCCGCGTCCACGTCGACCGTGAAAGCCAGGTAGAGCGGATCTCTCTCGGGTCCGGGTGCCACTGTTTGCCTCCGCGGCCCTGAGTGTACGCGGCCGCGTGGCGGCGAGTCAAAAGCCCCGGCGGGGCGCCCGTAGGTTTGACAACGCCGAAAGCTTCTCCCTACAATCGCCTGCGGGGTATCTTCCTGAGTGAGTGCAATGGCTAAGAAGCTTGTCATAGTTGAATCGGGCGCGAAGGCGAAGACGATCTCGCGCTACCTGGGCAAGGGCTTCACGGTGAAGGCCTCGCGCGGGCACGTGCGTGATCTGCCGGAGGACGAGTTCGGCGTGGACGTCCGGAGCGGCTTCGAGCCCACTTACGAAGTCCTGCCCCGCAGCCAGAAGATCGTGCAGCAACTGCGCAAGGCGGCGGCGGGTGCGGAGGAAGTCTACCTGGCTCCCGACCCCGACCGGGAAGGGGAAGCCATCGCCTGGCACCTCCGGCACGTGCTCGACGTACCCGAGGACAGGGCCAAGCGCGTGACGTTCAACGAGATCACGCGCAACGCCGTGCGGGAAGCCTTCGAGCATCCCCGGGAGGTGGACCTGAAGCTGGTCGACGCCCAGCAGGCCCGCCGGATCCTCGACCGCATCGTCGGGTATGAGCTGAGCCCCCTCATAAGCCGGAAGGTCGTGCGCGGTCTCAGCGCCGGCCGCGTCCAAAGCGTCGCCCTGCGGCTGATCGTCGAGCGCGAGCGCGAACGCGACGCCTTCGAGTCCGAGGAATACTGGAAGGTCACCGCCGTCCTGGCGAAGCCGGGGCAGGACGCAACGTTCGAGGCCGAGCTGCGGAAGCTCGGCGGAGACGGGACGCGGGTCGCAACGGGCGAAGAGGCCGAGCGGATCGTTCAGCAGTTGAAGGGGGAGCCCTTCACCGTTGCGTCTGTCAGCCAGCGCAGCGCCAGCAGCAAGGCGCGGGCGCCCTTCATCACCAGCACGTTGCAGCAGGCGGCCAACAGCCGCCTTCGCCAGTCTGCACAGCAGACGATGCGCATCGCCCAGCAGCTCTACGAAGGCATCGACGTCGGGACCGAGGCCGTCGGCCTCATCACTTACATGCGCACGGACTCGACGCGCGTGGCCAGCCAGGCGCTGGAGGCCTGCCGGGGCTTCATCGGGGAGCAATACGGGGACCAGTACCTGCCCGCGAAGCCGAATACGTTCCGCAGCCCCAGGGGGGCCCAGGCCGCCCACGAGGCGATCCGGCCGACTGACGTGCGCCGGCGGCCCGAGGACCTGCGTCCTCACCTGTCGGACAGGCAGTACAAACTCTATGAGCTGATCTGGCGCCGGTTCGTGGCCAGCCAGATGGGCCCCGCGCGCTACAAGGTGACAGAGGTGCTGATCGAAGCGGGCCCCGGCCAGTTCGCGGCCAGCGGACGCGTGACGACCTTCGACGGCTACACGCGCGTTTACTCCCCCGGGCGCGGCTCGGACGACCAGGCCCTGCCCGAGCTGAGCGAGGGCGAAGTGCTGGACCTGAGGGAACTGGTGCCTTCGCAGCACTTCACTCAGCCGCCGCCCCGATATAGCGAAGCCACGCTGGTCCGAGAACTGGAGAAGCGGGGCATCGGCCGGCCCAGCACGTACGCCCCCACCATCGCCACGCTGCTGCGGCGCAACTACGTGCGCAGGGAACGGCGCGCCTTGCGCCCGACGGACCTGGGGATCGTCGTGACCAATCTGTTGGTGAAACACTTCCCGCGGGAGATGGATTACTCGTTCACCAGCAGGATGGAGGAGGAGCTGGACGAGATCGAGGAGGGCAAGCGCGACTGGCGCGGGACGTTGGCCGAGTTCTACGAGCAGTTTGCGCGCGACCTGGCGAAGGCCAGGGACGAGATGCAGTCCGTCTCCGCCCAGAAACCCGACGAGGAGGTGACGTGCGAGGAGTGTGGACAGCCGATGGTGGTGAAGTTCAGCCGCAAGGGAGACAGATTCCTCGGGTGCTCGGGCTTTCCGGAATGCACCAACACGAAGAGCCTGGAGGACGGAACTCGCCAAGCGGTCGAGTCGGAGTTCAAGTGCGACAAGTGCGGCGCCCCGATGCTGCGCCGCGTCGGCAAGCGCGGCAGGGAATACCTGGCCTGCTCCGCCTATCCGAAATGCAGCAATATCATGGGTCTGGACCGCGAGGGCAAGCCCGTCAAGCTCCAGCCGCGTGTGAACACGGGGTTCTCGTGTCCCCGCTGCGGGGGCGAGATGCACGTCGCCGAAGACGGCGAGGCGAAGGAGCTGACCTGCGGCCGATGCCGTCACAGCGTTGCCATGCTTACGGTGGCGCAGGCGCTGGAAGCGACGGACCTGCCGTCGGAGGAACCGCTGGCCACCTGCGAGAAGTGCGGCGCATCCATGGCCGTGAAGCGCAGCCGCAAGGGGCTGTTCCTGGGCTGCAGCCAGTACCCGGAATGCAAGAACACGCAGGCTCTGCGGAAGGAAGCGCTGCCGGCTCCCCAGCCCACCTATGAGAAGTGCGAGAAGTGCGGGCGGCCGCTCGTGATGCGGTGGGGCCAGTA
>CAYUDW010000174.1:0-7422 GCA_964442595.1 uncultured candidatus Brocadiaceae bacterium | reverse complement strand
CATTTCGCCTCTGCACAAGTGCCTTCGCGGCTTGGTCTTTCAGTCTGCTCTGTAAAAAGCATCTGGGTGCGTGGCTAGAGGATCATGGGGTTGTGAGCGAGCACTCGCAGGAAGCGCTCGTGGGTGCGGCCCTGATCGGTGCGGCTGCGAAGACAGGGGCCAAGCCGTCGCTTCAGCCGCGAGAAGACGCGCTCGGCCCGCCACCGGCGGCCGAAGTCTTCTCCCGGGAACCGCTCCTTCATCTGGCGTCGGTAGGTGCCTTGCGGGATTGCCTCCGGACGCCCCCGGTCGTTGACGGGGATAACGGTCTGGGCGATTCCCAGCTCTTCCCGGCACAGACGATGGTTGGGCCGCGCCCGCGTACCACCTGTGCGAAGAGCAACAGAAAACCGGTTGCATTAGCTCATGCCCTCGGGGGCCACTTCATCCAGATCCTCATCCGCTGTTCCACCCAGATCCCGCCCGAATGCTGTCCACTGCTGACACGTCCTGACACACCATGGCACAGAGGGCGGGAACCGGCCAGGACCGAACACTTCAGAACCGGCCGCCTTGAGAGAAAGGCGTGATGCCCTCTGCTGTCGTCTCCGAAAGGAGGCGAGGTGGATGGCAGAAGTGCTCAAGATGGCCCTGCAGCAGACAATCGTGACGTTGTGGCAGCGTGGCTGGTCCTTCCGCCGGATAGCCGACGAGCTGGGCGTTCACCGGGAAGGACGGCAAGAGGACGTTCTCGCCCGAGCAGCGTCGCATCCTCTGGAACAGCGACGCAGTGGGCAAGTGCACCAAGTGCAGGAAGCAACTGACATGGGACGACTTCACGGTGGACTCCGATACCCGGACTTGATCCTCTGGCTTCTGGACGGGCAGCGGCAGTATGTGAGCTTCATTGATCCTACGGAGCGACGTAAGCGGGCGGCGCTCCGGTCTTCCCGCAGCTTGTTTGACCACGCCTTCATCTTCCCTTCATCTTCACGGCACTATGATCCGTAGTCCTCGAGGGTCTGCCGGGGCGGTCCAAGGGGGCCGTCCGGCCCACCCGTGGCTCAAGGATATTGTAAGGAGTAGGCGATGAGGCGTTTGTTCTGTCTGGGTCTGGTTGGGCTCGTGGCGGCGCTGTTCGTGGTCTTCTCCGGGTGTTCCCTGTTCTCGGGGCACGGCGGGTGGGAGAAGGAGGGCCAGCAGCAGTCGGCGCTTTCGGACGTGCCGGCGCCGGTGCGCGCCACCATTGAGAGGCTCACAGCCGGCGGCAGGATCGAAGAGATCGTCAGCGAAAAGGAGGGCGACATCGTCATCTACGACGTCGAGGCGCAGGTCGGGGGCAAGCACGTCGAGTACGACGTTGACAGCAGCGGCAAGATCCTCACGTCGGGCGAAGACGTTCCTTACGAGGCTGTGCCCCAGGCCGTTCGCGCCGCCGCCGAGAAGTACTTCGGCGCCAGCGAGGGGCTCCAGGCTTTTCGGGAGATCGAAGGCGGCAAGACGTTCTACGAGATCGCAGGCAGAAAGGGCACCGTGGAGAGGGAGCTGAAGCTCACGGACGCGGGGCAGATCGCCGCGGACGAGCAGGAGTGAAGATGGCAGAGACCAGGACACGACCGGTTCTTGCACCAAACTGAGCCCTGAGGAGGACCTGCGGCCGATCTTGTGGACAGGTCATCTCACGAGGCACCACGGGGAGAATCTCGAGGTGTACCAAGTCCGGCTCTTTCCGATACGGTCCTGTCCGGCTCTCCACGCGAAGATGCACATGGAATGGGGAACCTGGACGTCGGGCGGCATGGGCCGGCAACCACTTCAGCAAGAGCAGAAAGGCACCCCGCACGGCCCGGGCCGCCAGCCAGCCTTCGTAGCCCGCCGTACGGCGGGCGGAGTAGGCTGCGCCACTCGTCGCCCGACCTCACCATGAACGTCTACACCGACCCGACGCTGCTCGACGTGGCGGGGCCGATGGCGCCCACTATGCTTCGTTCCTCCGGGGCCCCAGCCGCCTTGCCGTCTCCAGCAGAGCCGCGATTTTTGCCTCGTCCGCCAGGGACTCGAGGCCGAACGTGATCTCCCTGGGATGGAAGCTGGCGTAACGCTCGTACATCTCAACAAGCTCCGCCGGGGACCGCACGCAGACGTCCGCCGGCCTGATGCGCAGCGTGAACAGCGCCGGGCAGGAGCGCTTGAGGGCTTCCGGGGACAGGTACTGGTCGGTGCCTGGATCGAAGGAGCCTATACGCACCTCGGCCAGTAGCGGCAAATGCTCCTCCCGGAGAAGCTCACTGTGCAGGCTCCGCCACGTCGCCGACAGGCCCTCGTACATCAGGTCCCAGGCCGGGATCACCAACTGGCGGAACTTGTCCGGCCCGAAGACGCCCGCGAAGTCGTCTGGCAGCCAGCACTGCCCGGGCTGGAATGGCTCCCCCCTGTGCCGCCGCAGGGCGCGGACGTAGTGCAGGGCGCTCCTGACGCAGAACGTTAGCAGCCTCTGGGCCAACGCCGGTTCCTCGTACGGCAGCATGAAGAAGGCCTGACCCATCAGAAGCACGGCGGTCGTGACGGGGCCCTGGAAGTCGTGCCCGATGCTGGTCCGCGCATCCGGCCGCCGCTGCAAGAGCCCCTCCACCAACTTGAGCCTCTGCGACACGAGTGGACACGACATGTAGTCGCGCGGCTCTTCCAGCAGGTCGATCTCCTGGGGGCTGCCGATGCAGGGCGTAATGCGCGGCTCGGGCGCGTAGGACTCAATGGTCACCCGGGCACCGAGGGTGGATACGTGGACGTAGGTCAGCCCGGCCAGCCGTGGCGCCGGCGGGGCCACACCGAGTCGTGCGGCCACAGGGCGAACCGCGTCGAAAGCGTGACAGATCGCATCGACGTCCGTGTGCAGTGCCGACTGCGGGATTCCGCTCGCCTCCGCCACCAGCGAATCGGCGAAACTGAAGCTGAACGGTTGCCCGTGCAGTACCATCACCTCTCCGTTGCTCGGCGAGCTCACCCGCACGTACCTTCGATGCACAAGGGCCGCCAATCTACGAGAAGCTCTGCAGCAGGGCAAATTCCTTGACCGGGTGGGGTAGCCAGCGTGGGCTTGGCACGAGGAGCGTGCCGGGCGTTGACTGCATGGCCGACGCAGGAGCGCGCGTGGGGGCAGCGCGTGAAGTGTATGAGCATAGTCCCCGCGCGCACAGCAACGACCGTGTCCTCCAGCGCCAGTTGTGCACTTGAAGTTGCCTCTGATCGCTGCCCGAGGATCATCCGGTGTCGCGGTGCCGCCCAAGCCTCTCTGAAAGGCCTTTGATCCACTCCGAAATCTGCCCCGGATCGGCCCGCCTCATGGTCGGATGGACTTTCCGGCAGGCACAGGCGAACGGCGTCGCCTGCGAAGGGCGCCGTCAACGAGCGCCGACCTCCTTCGTCCACTGGGCGCGCCTGGACGGTCCGCCCCGTGCCCGGGTCAAACCACTCGACGGTCAGGGCAGGATTGAGGAGCATGAGGAGCGGTTCATCCGCCCGAATAACTCCCATGCAAATTCGGTGCGAGACGTGCCCCACTACATCTAGTGAACGCCTCCAAGCCCGGGGGACCGGGCCGTTGTGCGCCCCGCCAATCATCGTCGGTCTCTGCCGTTCTCGAGCTCTTTCCTGCCTCGAATGTCAAACCTCCAGCGCCATCCCGCCGCTTCCCGTGTCCGCAGCGCCCGACAGCATCCCAGTTTCGGGGTCTACGGCAATGGCGTGAACCAGGCCGAGACCGCCATGACTTTGCGGAAGGCGCTCAATCGGATGCTTCTTCCGGACTTCGGCGCAGACGTACTCAGGGATGCGCGCTTGACACTTGATCAAGTCGCCCTGGCAGTCGAAACGGGGCGCAAGCACCGCCTCGCTAATGCCCATGCCGAAGTCGATCACGTTGAGAACAACCTGCGCGATGGACGTAATGATGCGCGTCGCGCCCGGGGCACCGATGACCAACACCGGCCTGTCATTCCTGCCTTGTCCAAGGGTTCTGCCGTAAACGATGGTGGGCGTCATGCCGGTTGTGCGCCCCTTGCGTGGAGCAATGGAGTTAGCGTGATCCGGAAGAGGATTGAAATTGACCATTGAGTTGTTATACATGAACCCCAGCCCTGGCGTGATGACGCCCGACGACATGCCCAGCGAATGGGTCAGGGCGACACAGTTGCCGTGCTCATCCACAATGCTGACGTGCGTCGTGTCAGCTGGTTCGGGGGGTGCGAAAGCGACCTGGATGGGTTTGCCGGCATCAATGTGCCGCCGCCATTCTTCCGCGCGCTCTTTGGAGATCATCCATTCCAGCGGCAGGTCCGCAAACTCCGGGTCGCCCATGTAGGGATTGCGATCGGCAAAGGCTGCCTTCATCGCCATAGACACGAGAAAGACATAGTCGGGCGAGTTGTGGCCCAATGCGGCAATGTCGTAGCCTTCCAGGATGTTAAGAATGGCGAGCAATGTCGGCCCCCCGTGCGGCGGCGGCGCAGTGGCAATTGTAAAGCCGCGATAGGTGCCAAGGACTGATTCGCCGTTGCGCACCTGGTACCTGGCCAAGTCCTCTGCCGTCACGAAGCTGCCGTTCGCAGCGAGGTCGTCGCTCATACGGCGGGCAAGGTCACCGTGATAGAAGTCATCCGTGCCCCGTTCGGCAAGCTGGAGCAGCGCGCGCCCATAGTCGGGGTTGTGCAGAATCTCCCCCTCGTCGTACGGCGCGCCATCCTTCTTGAGATAGATGCGGCGCGCCTCCGCGTTGCCCGCGATACAGTCGAGCAACGTGGACGATTCGGAGTGCCCTGCCCTCTTCCTCCAACCCGCGGCCAAGTGGCCATCCACCACGAAACCGTCTTCGGCAAGGCGCACCGCGGGCCCGATAGCGCGCTTCCAGGAAAGCGTCCCCCAGCGCTCCAACATGGCGGTGAGTCCCTTAACAGTGCCTGGCGTGCAGATGGATTGGCACCCGAGTTCATTCACCTTGCCCTCGAGAAAGTACCCCCACCCATCGGGATTGGGACGGATGAGTTTCTCCTCCCACATCTGCGGCGACACCTTGGAACCCGCAAGGGCAGGGGCGTCCAGACTGATAGATAGGCAACCGGCCGTCGGGCCAGCAACATGCAGAGTCAGAATCATATAGCCGCCGATGCCGCACATCTGCGGACTCACGACAGATTGAATCAGGGCGCAGGTCACAGCGGCATCAACGGCGTTGCCGCCCTTCATCAAGACCTTGGCGCCCTCCTCGACAGCGATAGGTTGAGGCGCGACAATCATGCTTGACATTTGACGTCCTGTCCTCGAATCCGCAGTGTCACGTTTGACGGCCCTCACCGTGACGGGCGCCTACCTCCAGAGAATGAGCCTGTCCACCACGCCCAGTGAGCCAGAATGCAGCTAAGGCAGCCGAGATTCTACGCCCAGGGAAATGCGTGTCAAACGCTCGCCTGCGTCGGGCGCGCTCGAGGCGCTGCCGGAGTTGGCGCCGCACAAGGACTTGCGGGGCAACCATGGCTCTCAGGGTACCGGTTGAACCCACGCGATCCTGGCGACTAGAATGATCGTCGGTCGCTGTTCGGTCATCGTGGCCGCCGGCGCGGCACGAAGGCACATCGGCACTGCGGGACGCTTTCGAGGACGAATTCCATTGCCTCGGTCCGGGGGAGGCCAGGTAGTGATGTTCGCTGGCCCCCGCAAGGGCGCACGCGGAAGGAGAAGACGTATGCGCATCGACTGCCACAACCACTGTTCGGGGGTGCGCGGACGCTGGCCATCGGTCGAGGACGTTGTGGCAGGCATGGGCAAGCTTGGCATCGAAAAGACCTGTTGCTCGCTTCCGGTAATCAGGGGCGATGCCGGGCCGGAGGCCGTCCGGGAGGCAAACGACGACATACTTGGCTGCATGCAACGCTTCCCGGATGCTATCCTCGGGCAATGCTTCGTCAATCCCGGCTACGCGCGGCACGCCCAGGACGAGATCACCCGGTGTGTGGTCGACGGTGGCATGAGCGGGGTCAAGCTCTATCATCAGTACCGGATCGATGAGCCGGTGCAATTCCCCATAGTCGAACGGTGCATCGAGCTTGGCATCCCGGTTCTCATGCACGCTGGCCATCCGACGACCCCTGACAGCATGCCCGGTCAGCCCCGCCTTTCCAGCGGCGAGCATTTTGTGCGGGTGGCCAAGCGCTACCCGGAGGCCCTGCTGATCTGCGCTCACATCGGGGGCGGCGGCGACTGGGAGTGGCAGCTGAAGGCCCTGCGGGAGGTTCCCAACGTGTTTCTGGACACCAGCGGGTCCGTAATCGACCAGGGCATGATCGAACGTTGCGTGCGTGACCTCGGGGCTGAACGGCTGCTGTTCGGCACCGACATGAACCTGGTCCGGGGCGTAGGCAAGCTCCTGGACGCTCGGATCACGGAGCGACAACGAGAGAAGGTTTTCGGCCTGAACTTCAGCAAGCTGCTGCGAAGGCGGCGCATCTGAGCACGGACCTTCGGGCGCCAGGGGGGACAAGGGCACGACATGATCTACGACGCCGACATTTGGATTGGACACTGGCCATTCCGGGCGCTGCCGCATCACTCGGCGACAGACCTTCTGAGGCAAATGGACGCCCACGGGATCGAGAAGGGGCTGGTGGGGTCACTCCATGGGCTCTTCTACAGGGATTCACACGAAGCGAACCGCGAATTGGCGAAGGAACTCGGACATCGGCGCGACCGCTTGGTTCCATGTGCGGTGCTCAACCCCACCTACTACGGGTGGGAGCAGGACCTGAAGCAGTGCTACGAGGAGTTCGGGATGCCCGTGCTCCGGCTTGTTCCGGACTACCATGGGTATTCGCTCGCTGACCACGTAGCAGCCGAGATGACCGAAGCGGCGCATGGCCTGAAGATGCGCGTGGCGCTGTTCGGGCGGATCGTGGACCCTCGGGGGCGTCATCCTCTGGACCCCGGGCGTGAGGCGGATGGCGCAGCAGTAGCGGCATTCCTGCGGAAGTTCCCGTCGGCGTCATTCCTCATGCTGAACTTCGCCGATTCGCCGGAGAGGCGAAGGTGGGATGAGCCAGCCTGTTACTTCGACATCGTCCGCTTCGTGGGCGGAGGCGGCAGACGGCTGCAGACGCTGATCGCAGAGTACGGGGCCGATCGACTGCTGTTCGCCAGCACTCTGCTTATGCGCTACGCAAAGCCCACTCTGATGGCGCTGGAAATGTGCGACCTCAGCCGCCAGGAGCGGGAACGTATCCTGTGGCGGAACCTGGCGGCACTTGTGCCCGGGATGCGCTGAGACAGAGCCATCACGGTTGTTGATGACGCGGCCCGGACTCACCCATCTGCCCGCAGCTCAGCCAGGAATCGCTCGATGGTCAACGGCGCGCTGCCTTCGTAGTGGTTGTTGACGTTCACGATGGTCAGGATGCC
>CAYUDW010000173.1:0-7491 GCA_964442595.1 uncultured candidatus Brocadiaceae bacterium | reverse complement strand
TCATCACGGACGACCAGGGGTACGGCGATCTGGGCTGCACGGGCAACCCCTGGATACAGACGCCGAACCTGGACCGGTTCCACGACGAATCGACGCGGTTCGTGGACTTCCACGTCTCCCCGCTCTGCACGCCTACCCGCGGCGCATTGATGACCGGGCACCGCCCGATCCGCAACGGCGCGTGGGCCACGTGCTGGGGCCGGTCGATACTGCGCAAGACGGAGGTCACCATGGCCAACGTCTTTGCGGACAGCGGCTACCGCACCGGCATGTTCGGCAAGTGGCACCTGGGGGACAACTACCCCTACCGGCCGAAGGACCGGGGCTTCCAGACCGTCGTCGCGCACAAGGGCGGCGGCGTCGGCCAGACACCCGACTTCTGGGGCAACAACTACTTCGACGACACCTACTTCCACAACGGCCGCCCCGTCGCCCACGAGGGCTATTGCACGGACGTGTGGTTCCAGGAGGCCACGCGGTTCATCGAATCGGTGAAGGACGAGCCGTTCTTCGCTTACATAGCGACCAACGCCCCGCATCATCCCTATCTGGTGGCCGACAGCTACCGGCAGCCCTACGACGGCAACGCCGCGATCCCCGAGCCGGCGTTCTACGGCATGATCGCCAACATCGACGAGAACTTCGGGAAGCTCAGGGACCGGCTGCAGCAGTGGGGGCTGGAGGGGAACACCGTCCTCATCTTCATGACCGATAACGGCAGCTCGGGCGGCTGCCGGCTGGACGCCGACCAGTTCGTCACGCAGGGCTACAACGCCGGCATGCGGGGCAGGAAGGGGTCCTATTACGACGGGGGGCATCGCGTGCCTTTCTTCGTCCGCTGGCCGGCCCGCGGTATCGGCGACAGCCGCGACATCGAAGAGCTGGCCCTGCACGTGGACGTGCTGCCCACGCTGATAGAACTGTGCGGTCTGAAGCCGCCGCCGGGTGTCGAGTTCGACGGAGTGAACCTGGCCCCGCTGCTTGGCGGGGAACGGCGTTCACTTCAGGGCGACCGGGTGCACTTCGTGCAGTTCCGTCAGAACACGGCCCTGCCCGACAAGTGGACGAACGCCGTGATGACGCGCCGATGGCGTCTGGTCAGAGGGAAGGAGCTGTACGACATCACGACCGACCCCGGGCAGCAAAGGGACGTTGCGCCCGAACACCCGGACGTGGTTGAGCGGCTTCGCGCGGCGCACGAGACCTGGTGGGACGAAGTGTCGCCGCGCCTGGAGGAGTACTGCCCGATTTCACTGGGCAATGACGCGGAGAATCCGACCCGCCTGAACGCTATGGACGTGCTCGGCGACGTTGCCTGGAACCAGGGCCACATCATGATGGCCAGGAGAAGCACGGGCAAGTGGGCCGTCGACGTCGAACGGACCGGCCGCTACCGTTTCACGCTGCGCCGATGGCCGGAGGAGCTCGACCTGCCCCTCGACGCGGAACTCCCGCCGGAACAAGCAGAGCGGATCGCGCCCTTCCAGCCGGATCAGGAGCCCAAGGCGGTCCACCCCAGAGTCGCCCTTCTGAAGCTCTTCCGGAACGAGTTTGCGCAGGACGTGGATCCGGGCGCCCGCGAGGCAGCGTTCGACCTCGAAGTGCGGGACACCGGCGTCGCGCAACTGGAAGCCTGGTTCATCGACGAGGACGGCAGCCGTCAGGGCGCCTATTACGTGAGGGTCGAGCGGTTCTGAGTCGCTCATCGCCCGGCGCCCCGGCTTCATCGTGCAGCAGTCCGCTGCGATCCTGCGAAGGCGCGCTCGCCAGACCCCCGGAGCGCCCTTTCAGTGGACCTCGATTGTCACCACGCACAGGTCATCCGGGCGCCGAGCACTGCCCATGAAGTCCTCGGTCTCCGTGATGATGCGCTGGATCAGATCGCGGGGGATGAGGTGGGCGTTGTCGGCTACGAGCTTCTGCAGCCGGGCCAGGCCGAACATGTTGTCCTGCGCGTCGGCCACTTCATAGATGCCGTCCGTGAAGCTGAGGACGATGTCGCCGACCGCCAGTGGCCGCTCGCAGTCGAAGTACTCGGGATCGCTTACGAAGCCGAGCGCCGGCCCGACCTCGTCGAGGCTGATAACGGATTCGGCCGACATCTTGCTCTTGCTCACCAGCAGCGGTGCAGGATGCCCGGCGGCGGCGACCGTCAGTGAACGGCTCTCGCCGTCGACCATCATGACCACGGCCGTGGCGTAGATCTGCGGGGTAAGCGGGCCGAGGATGCTGCGGAAGCGTGAGTTGAAATCCTTTAGCACATCCCTCGGGGTCTTGTCACTAAAGTCGATGTAGCCGACAACAGCCTTGACGATGCTGGTGATGAGCGCAGCCCGCACGCCGTGTCCGCTGACGTCCGAGATGAACAGTGCCCCCCGGCCGTCGGGCAAGCCGATGAGCTGGAAGATGTCCCCTCCGATGGCTTCGGCGGGCACGTACTTGTGGGCGAAGCTGACGTTCTTGACGCGCGGGTACTGCTGGGGGAGCAGGGCTTCCTGGAGGCGGTGGGCCATGGCCATGCCCTGCTCGAGCTCGCGGTTACGCGCGATGAGCTCCTGGTTGAGCCGGTCCAGCTCGGTGTTCACGCGCAGGAGCTGGCGGTTCTGCTCGGCCACCCTGTCGTGCAGTTCCTTGCCCCGCAGCAGCGAGCGAACGCGGCTGACCAGTTCCGCCTGCTCGAAAGGCCGACAGATGTAGCCGTCCGCCCCGATGTCAAGCACCGTCTCTTCCTGCCGCGTTCCGACTTCGTCGGCAATGATGATGACGGGAATGGCTTCTGTTTCGGCTCGGCCTCGGATCTCATCGCAGAAGGCGACGGCTTCGCTGCTGGCCGACGTGACGTCCAGCAGGACCAGGTCCGGTTCCTCGGACTCAACCGACTCCAGGGCCTTCTCTGTGCCCCACGTCTGGACGAGCCGGTAGCCCTGCCCGCCGAGTTGCTCTTGCAGCACCTCAAGATCCTCCGGCGTGTCCGTCACCACCAGGATGGTCTGCTGGTCGGATGTGGGAAGAGCCATGCCGTTCCTAGCCACGTCTGAGCAGATGCGTTTCCTGTGCCCGGCCTTGCCCCTTATCTTATCCGGTTCCGCGCCGTCTTCACAAATCTGCCTGGTCGTTTGCCAATGTGCCTCTACGGCAGGTAGTCAAGGGGGTCCACCGGGCGTTCGTTGCGGAAGAGACGGAACGCCAGCACGGCGCGATCCGCTGCACCGGACGAACCGACCGTCCCGATGACCTCGCCGCGCGCCACGCGGCGGCCTTTCGACGTGAGGATCCTGTCCAGGTGGGCGTACCAACTCACCATGTTGCCCGAATGGGCGACGGCCACGACGTTTCCCCACGCGGACGGCGCCGAGGGGTTCGCTTGCAGGCACGTGATCACGGTCCCGCCCGCCACTGCGCACACCTCCGTGCCGGCCGGCGCGGCCAGGGCTAAACCGGGTTCGGCCAGGCCGCGGACCTCATCGCCGTAGCGCCGCAGGAGCGTCCCCGCCGTCGGCCACCAGAAGCGCGCCGACGGACTGCCCCTATGCAGGTCCGCGGCCGAGACATGTCGCCGAGACGCCTCGAGACGGGCAGTCGGCTCGGGCGAGGAAAGGGCGGATGGCTCCACTCCCGCCACGCGTGGCACCAGCAGCAGCTTGCCCACCTTCAGGTCGCTCACGTCCCTTATGTTGTTGGCGGCCGCAATCTCCTGCCACGGCACGCTGAACCTCTGCCCCAGCCCGTACAGCGTATCGCCACGCTGCACTTCGTAGAGGAGATAGCCCAGCGGGGCAACCTTTTCGACGGGCCCTGCGACGGGCGACGGTTCTGGTCGGGGCGCACGCGTGCTACATCCGGCCAGGCCGACCAGCAGCCAGACTAGTATCTGACCCCAGAGCGGCCTCGTTCGCTTCCCGGCACGTGTGCGGTTCTGTTTCCTCGGCATCCTTCCCTGGTCCGCGCGAGAGCCCGGGCCGCTCGCTTCCGCAGGGGCCGGATTATACCCGATGAGTGCCCTTGCCTTGGGGGTGCAGCACAGGGCTCCCCTTCGGCCGAGGCACTGGACGGGAAGCCGCACGGCGCTCGGCAGCGTAGTTCAGGCGTTCTCTGACGGCTTCCGGCTCCCTGCGGACGGGGGCGTCTCTTCGTTGCGCTGGGCTTCCATGCGGGATATGTACTCGTTGCGACGCGCGTACTTGCCGCCCTCGAAATCGGCGTCGAAGAAGGCGTCGAGGCGCTTGCGCACGTCCTCGAACTCCATCGTCCTGCCGCCGAACACGAGCACGTTCGCATCGTTATGGCGGCGGGCGTACTCGGCCGACTGCTCGTCATAGAGGAGTGCGGCCCGCACGCCCCGCACCTTGTTGGCCGTAATGCTCATGGCCAGACCGGTGCCGCACATCAGTATCCCGTAAGTTCCCTCCCGTTGGGCGACGGCTTTGGCGACGTGCTCGGCAACGGGCCCGAAGTCAATCGTCTCCTGGAACTCCTCGACGTGATCCTCGACCTCGTTCCCTTTCTCGGTCAGGTATTCCTTCACTTTCTCCTTCAGGTCATATCCCGCGTGGTCGCTCCCGATGATGAACTTGTGGCCGGTGGGCGGTCGTGGACGACTCCTGGCGGTCATTGTGTTTTCCCGGTGGTTTGTGAATCGCGCGAGTTCTCGCGGCAATCAGTTTTGCCCGACGATGCGGGCGCGGAGATCCGCAATACGGCCGGCCAGCGGTTCCTCGGGCGCATCTCCGGCGGACTCCTCCACCGAATCGAGAAGCTGCCCCGCAAGCCCGCCCTGGCCGGCTTCCAGCAGGACCTCGACGCCGTCAAGGGCCAGCTCGATCACGGCGGCCCTCTCCTCAGCCCCGGCGACAGCCAGCCATTCCTGCGCTGCCGGCACTATGTGCTCGGGTTGCCCGGAGCGCAACCAGCATGCCACCAGCTCTCGTTTGATCTCCGCCGAGCCGCCCATCAGCTCGTCCAGGGCTTCATAGGTGTCTATGGCCTCAGCGAAGTCGGTCTGCCTTTTCAGGACATCAGCCAGTTTCCGGTACGCCTCGACCACCCGCCCCTTTGTTTCTTCCTCGTCCTTGAACCGCTCAATCATGCGCTCCAGGACCTGCCTGGCCGGCGCGAGCAGTTCACGCTGTTCGAAGGCATCCACAATGAGGTCCATCCGCTCGTAGCTGTCCTTGGCGAGTGCCAGCAGGCCCGCGGTCGCCTTCTGCCGCACCCGCTCATTCTCGTCATCCAGGGCTGCGCGCAGGGCCAGAACGCTGGCCGGCTGGCCGAGCTCACCCAGGGCGCTGGCGGCAATCTCCCGCACGCGGGCGCTGGGGTCTTTCTGTAGGCACTCGGCAATGCGCGGCGCAGCCTGCGTGGCGCCAAGCTTGCGCAGCCCCTCCACGGCAAACCAGCGCACGTTCTCCGCAGCGTCCTCCAGTGCCGCCGAAAGGGCGGGAATCGAGCTGGCCGAGCCGACCTTCCCGAGCGCATTGGCGGCCGCTTCCCGCACCTCGGCGCTGTCCGAACCAGCCAGCAGCTCCGCCACACGGCTGATGGCTCCCTCTCCGGCCGTGGCTTCCACCACGCCAATCGCGGTCCTCAGGACCTGTGGATCCTCGTCCCTCAGCGCCCTCCGGACAAGCTCGTTCCTGACGCCGCCCTGCAGGTTCACCACGAAGGCGATGACATTGCGCCGGACCTCGACGGACGGATCCTCGAGAGCCTGGCGGAGCAGGGCAAGCTCCTCCTCGCTGATCTTCAGGCCGTTGAGCCTTTCCCTCGGCAGCGCTGCCAGCCGAAACGAGCCGTACTCCCTGACGACACCGTGCGCGCTGGCCAGCGACTCGATGAGGAGCTTGGGCGTCTCGTCCCTGGCCGCCCTGACGAGCTTGATCAGTTCGTCGTGCTGCGCCTGTAAGTCGTCGAGCTGACGGGACTGGGCGCTCAGTTCTCTTGAGAGCGAACGCCGATGCTCCTCCAGCACATCCTCCCGTGTCCTGTGCGAGTTCGTGTTCCACCATTCCCGCCACTGCTCGACGTCCAGTGGCAACTGGCGGCGCGAGATCTTGCGCAGCGCCTGCCACGCCGCCACGCGCGTTCGTTCGTCCTCGCTGTTCAGCCCCGCCAGCATTGCAGGCACGGCGCCGATGGCCAGTCCCTCCCCGAGTGCCCCGAGCAGCAGCTCCCGCTGCTGGCTCGTCGTCTCCTCGCTGGCGACCAACTCGGTCAGGGCCTGCGTCTCCTCCGGCAGCGTGAACCTGGCCAGTGCGGCCGCCGCCTCCTGGCGCACTTCGGGATCGGGGTCCTCGGCCCTGGACAGGACGGCGTCGAAGCATCGGTGGTCGACGCAGAAGGCCGCCGCTCGGATCATGCTGATGCGGACGGCCGGATCCTCCCCGCGCCGCATCCGCTCCAGCACGGCTTCGAGCGCCGGCTCGTAGTCCAGCGAGAGCAGCACGAGGGCCGCCCGCTCCCGGACGCTCGCCTCCGGCTCGCCCAGACGCCCCTGCATCTGGGCGTGAAGCGCCACTTCCTGCGGCACTTCTCCGGCCCCTGCCGGCTCAGGGGCGGGGGGCGGAGCGACCGTCCGGCATCCCGCGGTCAGTACAAAGCTCACCAGGACCACACACATGAGTGGCAGCCGTTCTCCAACGCCAAGCCGACACTTCCTATCCGGTTGCATCCGGCCTCCGCGGCATACGGGCCCGCCTGGATGGGTAAGCGCCAATGTTACTGCATGGCCGCCGCAAGTTCAATCTGACGTGCCGTGGCGGGGCCGATGGGGGGGGCCGAGGACAGGCCCTCGCAGCCGCCTGGGCTCGCCGGCCTCCCGGGCATCCGTTGATAACGCGCATCCCCGCAGCCTATAATGCGGAGCCGGAAGCCTGGCAGGCACCTGTGTTGCCCCTGCGGAGCCTTGAGAAGGGAGCAATCGATGACCGTATGGCAGAAGATGGCGTTTGCAGCGGGATTGGTGGCCGCCATTGTCGGTGCGGGAGCCGTCCTGCTGCGCCCTCCCGCCGCGCCGCCGGGCGCGGGGGCCGGTGCGAAGATGCCCGTCCTGCTAACTCGTCTGCAGCGCCTGCTTTTCGTGCAGGGCGAGCAGCTCCAGTACCGCATTGACGTCAACGGAGTGCAGGTCGGGTCGTTGCGGTCCGTGGTGCCTCCCGGTGACCGAGATGCGAACTGGCCGCCTCTGGTGCTCGAGTACGAGGTCCAGCCCGTTCCCACGGTGGACAGTATATGGCGCTTCAGCGCCAGCGGCCGGACCGTGATGAATCCCGCCACGTTGGTGCCGCACACGTCCGAGTCGACCACGCGGAAAGGCGATCGCGAGAAGAGGGTGTCCGCCACGCTCGACCACAAGACGGGGATCGCCACCGTGACGAAATGGGACTCGGACACCGGCGAAACGGAAAGCAAGGAGGTGCGGTTCGATCTGGGGCTCGACGTGCCGGCGGCGTTCCTGTTCGTGAGAATCTCGAAGATGCCGCCCGGAAGCCCGCG
>CAYUDW010000172.1:0-7538 GCA_964442595.1 uncultured candidatus Brocadiaceae bacterium | reverse complement strand
TGTATGACGTGCACGGAAACGTGTGGGAGTGGTGCCAGGACTGGCGCGGCCGCTATGATCGCGGCCCTGCTGAAGACCCAGTCGGGCCGACAGCCGGGACCTATCGCGTTCTGCGGGGCGGCTCATGGTTTGACTATCCATTGCCCTTGCGCTCTGCGGCTCGGGGCAGGAATTCCCCGTCCAACAGGCCCGACGACCACGGGTTCCGGGTCGTGTGCACCCCGAGGCCATAGGTGCTTCGGTGCAGCGTCCGATCGCGGACAACGTCCCGGGCCTCGCTCGCGGCCATGTGAGGGGGCTCCGGCGTCGGCTCAGATGACGTCGCGCGCGAAGTGATCGCGCAGGTCGGGGTCCAGGTCGGGCACGGACATCGGCACACCGCCCTCGCGCAGGGATCGGGTGGCCATGCAGCCGGCGGCCACGCTGTAGCGTGCGGCCACGGGCGAGGTAGCGATGGTGCCGCCCTCGCGGACGTAGCGCACGAACTCGGCCACGATGCGGGGGTCGGCGCCGCCGTGGGAACCGGTGGTGGGGGGTATGAAGTACTGCTCGTCGCCATAGGGGTTGTAGCCGGTGCGGCGATGCCACACGCGCACCACGCAGCGGCCAGGCGTGTCGCCGAAGTTCTCCACGCGTCCCTGGGTGCCGATGATGGTGTAGTTGCGCCAGGCGTCCGGCGTGTAGTGGCACTGCTGGTAGGAGGCGAACACGCCGTTGTCCAGGTGCATGAGCATCATGCTGATATCCTCGACGTCGATGACGGGGTTCAGCCCCACCAGGCTGAGCGGGGGCCAGTTCTGCAGGTGCCAGGAGCTGTTGCCGCGCTCGGAGGGCGCGTGGCGGTCGGCTATCTGGTCGTAGAGCGTCAGGCCGCCCAGCGCCGTCACGCGCCGGCTGTAGCCGCCGCAGAGCCAGTGCAGGATGTCGATGTCGTGCGCGCCCTTCTGCAGAAGGAGGCCGGTAGACCTGGCCCGTTCGGCGTGCCAGTCCTTGAAGAAGGCGTCGCCGCCGTAGGACACGAAGTGGCGGCACCAGCCGGCCTTGACCTCTCCGATGTGACCGCCGCGGATGATGTCCCGCATCTTGATGATGACGCTCATGTGCCGCATGTTATGGCCCAGGTAGAGCTTGCAGCCTTGCGAGCGGGCGGCGCGCAGGATGCGGTCGCAGCCCTCGATGGTGATGGCCATGGGTTTCTCGAGGTAGACGTGCTTGCCGGCCTTGAGGGCGGCGACGGCGTGCTCTTCGTGCAGGAAGTCGGGGGTGGTGACGAAGACGGCCTGCAGATCGTCGCGGGCGAGCAGTTCGCGGTAGTCGTCGGTGACGAACGCGTCGGGCCCGTAGACGGAACGGAATTGGTCCAGCGCGGCGGGGTTTGTGTCGGCGCCGGCCACCACGCGCACTCCCTGCTCGGGCATGTGGGCGTGGCGAGCCAGTCCGCCGCGGCCGCCGGCCCCGATGACGCCGATACGAAGTCCGGAGGCTTCGGTCATAAGACACTCCCTTCCCAGGATGGGGTGACCCATTGGATTCGGAGCAGTCCCACCTCGAAGGCGGGCGCGATCACGATACTTCCCAAGAGCAAAGGTCTGCGCAGAACAGAGGGGCTGCACATCGGCGCGGGCAACTCGAAAGAGAATCGTCTGGCGCCCTTCTCAGACAGCGGCGCAGCCCAAGATCGCGGCATTGTAGCCGACCTGCTGTGACGCAGCAATCCCCGCCGGTGCTCACCCTAACGCAAGGCACTCCGCCAAGGCAGAGCGGGAGCGCCGTCGCTGGTAGCGAACGGGTCCCAGTGGGCAGGGCGAGCTAGGCGGGGTTCTGCCAGGAGTGTGCCGTATGCCGGACCCGGAACCCGATGGCCAGATAGAAGGGCTTGGCTGTGCCAACCCAGACGCTCCCGGCGCCCAGCGCGGCCGCCCGACGGATGGCCTCATAGACCACTTCCCGCCCCAGACCGCGTCGGCGGTAGTCGGGAAGCGTGCAGACCGGTTCGATCGCGGCGATCCGGTTCCATGTGTCATACCAGGCGATGCAGCAGGACACGTACTCGCCGTCCGGCGCAATGACGAACAGGTCCAGCTCGGCCCGATAGTCCGGCGCCTTCTGCAGCTCGCGGTAGCAGACCGCGCTCGTCCATTCACTGCGATCGGTGTGGCCGAAGCCGAGGCTGAGGGCCTTCCGGCGCGGCTCAACATCCGGGCAGTCTGCCATCGATGCGATAGTGAAGCCGTCGGGCAGCCGTTTCGGCGACAGTTCGGAGCAGTCGAACTCCGAGTCGTGCCCGGCCCACTCGACGTTCATCTCATGCCCGCGCCAGGCGGCCACAGCTCGAAGCCCTTCGTCTCCGTCCGGAATGTAGAGGGCCAACCTGCCTGTGTCCGGATGGGCCAGATGTTCCTCGGCGTATTCGACCATCTGATTCAGCAGGCCGTCGGCGCCCGGGCGCCTTTGGGTGAAGGCAGAGCCCGGACCGTCCGCTTCGCCGTGGACGACGGCCACGATCTGCCCGGTATCGTCCTCCCAGACGCCGATTTGGCTCTCCCAGTTACGGATTCCCTGCATGGCATCTTCGGTGGTTTGGGCGTACCTCGCGGCGCCCAGCAGGGGCGCGACGAAATGGCGTGCGTACACCCAGCGCTCGACGCGCCAGGAAGTCGTGATGCCGAACCGTGCGTAATGCCGTGCCAACATGTCCCGGATGCGCAGGAAATCGCTCTCGGGTCGGTACTCACGTAGTATCGCCTCCACGGTCGCCCCTTGTTGAGTGTGATGGCCTGGCGGCCCACTGCCGGCCCTGCTGCCGGTGAGCTATGCCGTCACCAGCAGTAGTAGCGGTACGGGTCGTCAAGGCGCGGCCGAGACGCGCGGACCATCCGGGCGCCCTACAGCCAGAGAGTCATGGTGCACGCAGCGACGGCAATGCCAGAGAGAGCTGCGCTCGCCTGGAAGCGTCGCGTTGAGAGCCAGACTATGGACAGGTGCAACAGACAAAGCACCAGCAGGCAGAGGTTGATGAAGGTAGCGATTCCCTTCCCGCCGAGCCCCAGTCCTGGGAGTGTGAAGAAGAGGGCAAGGAACGTGAGAAAGAGATCGGCGACCTTCAACTCCTGCACGTCGCCAACGGGGAGACTGCGACTTCTGCGGTACCGCGACGCAGAGACGGCTATCAACACGACGAGCACAAGCCAGACGGCGCCTGCGCAGATGAGTGGCAGGAACTCCTGGAACCACGTGTACTCGTGCTTGCCACCAGCATAGAAAGGATGGTTCCAGTACACACCAGCCGCGCCGACCAGAGTCGCGAAGAGGGCAATCAGCGACCAGCCCCACGAGGCCGTAACCAGCTCTGACAGTGTACGGCTCCGAAACACCATTCACCTCAAGATGCGCCTGGCGCAGGTGCCAGGCAAGATCGGCCGGGCGGAGTGCGGCATCGGCTGTGTGGCCCGGGAGGCATACATCCAGACGCCGAGACCGTCAACTCACATCGTGACTACGTCTCCTGAATGCCATTCTCACCCTCCCTGCCGCGAGGCTGCATCGCGAGGCTTGACGCGGCAAGGCCCTTTAGCAGCCGGTGTCAAGGCCCGCTGTCAGGTGTCCGTCGGAACGCCTGGTCCGGTGTCCGCCTTCATCCCCTTCAGTAGAGCCTCGAGCATCGCGCCATGCCCGGGGGCAAGCTCGGGAACGCGATCGGGCAAACGCACCCAGTAGAGCTCGAAAAGGATCGGCTGTACTGTCCCATCCGATGGATGCTGCTCGTAGTGCCGCCACCGCTCCGGGGGCGTTCCCTCAAAGGTGAGGTGATAGAAGCGTCGCCGATGAAGCTGTGCCCGTTCCGGAACAGGATGGTCGACTTCGCCGAGAAACTCTGCCACCCGAAGACCCTTCAATCCGGTTTCTTCCGTAGCTTCTCGAACGACAGCGTCCTCTGGCTCTTCGTCTTCCCTCTGCGTTCCGGCTGGAACCTGGGTGCCCGCCTCAGGATGTTGCGGATGGTCGAAGACGAGGAGCTTGTTCCCATAGGTCACGTACGCGAATACCTTGTTCTTCAAGTCCATTGTCACTCGCAACCCGACCTCCTGCGTAACTGCGCCCGCCCTACGAGCTGCTTGCGCGACACGCTCGATGGCAGGCAGCCGAACCGTCGAGCCCGAGTCGTCAGTGCCTTGTCCGGCGCCGCCGGGCTCCGCGCAGCTCGCAATCCGGACTGCCCGGGGGAGCAGGGGACCGTCAGCCGTTTGGGCGAATCATCACGGCCAGCGCCGGCGCCTGACGCGTGTCGCCGCGGTGTTTGATCTCATATGGGCGCGGGCCCAGGGCGTTCTCCAGGAACCTGAGGGACTCCTGGACGACCTGCGGATGGCTACGCGTCACGTCGTGACGTTCCTCGGGGTCGTTCTGCAGGTCGTAGAGGGCCTGTACACCGTCCTTTTCCGTGGAATCCAGCGTTAGGTTCCAGCGCTTGCTGCGCACCGAGACGTTGGGCCCCCATGCGATGATGATCCGATCTAGGGCTGGTTCCGTCGCATCAAAGAGGTCACGGCCGGCAAGGCCGAACTCCGCGGGTGGTTCGAGCGCCATCAGCCTGGCGATGGTCGGGAACAGGTCCTGGTGCTGAACGAGGTCGGCGCGGACGGTCCCGCACTTCTGCTGCCGTGGAAGCCGCACGACGAGCGGGATGCGCGTGTTGTAGCCCAGAAGCCGGGCCTGGCTCTTGCCGAACCGTCCCCTGTCCCAGAGCTCGGTGCCATGGTCGCTGGTGAAGATCACCGCTGTGTCGTCGAGCAAATGCATCTGCTCGAGCTTGTCGAGAAAGACACCGATCCACTTGTCGACGAATGTGACATACCCGTAGTAGAGCGCCCTCGTCCTCTCGATCTCCGCGGGAGTGGGATCGGTGCCGTTGATGAGTTGCGGCTGGATGTAGTTGCGGCTCTGATCGGTGACGTAGTAGGCGTCCGCGAACTCCATCGGGGGATCCCAACGCTCGTGGGGGGCAAACGAGTCCACCCACAGGAACCAGGGCGCATTATCCCGGTTCTCTTCGAGCCACCTCGACGCCCGACGAAAGACGCGGGGCGTCAGGTAATCCTCCTCCGTGTGCCGATCAAGCATGTTCAGCAAGTACTGTGTGAGCGTCGGCCAAAGAGTCAGGTCGTTCTTCCCCTCGGGATGGTAGGGAGAGACATCGACCGCTGAGAGGGGGCCGCTGCGAACCGGGTCGCCCTCCTGACCGCGGATGAAGTCCCAGGAGCAGAAGCCGCGCGTGAAGTTCTGCGTGGCCTTGAACATGTGGTAAGTGTCGCCCACCAAACCTGTTACGACGCCTCCTTCGTAGAGGAATTCCGAGAGGGTCGTCTGGTCGTCCGGGATGCGGTGCCAGCCCGGAATGGCAGGGGACAGCCCCCGCGAACCCATCTCGTGCCGCCAGGGGAAAGACCGCAGCCCGGTGAACATCGTCCGGCGTGCCTGGATGGTCGGCAGACCCTCGCCGAAGGCGTTGGCGAACGTGATGCCCTCGCGCACCAGGCGGTCGACGGCCGGGGTCTGGACGACGAGGTGCCCGACCATGTCCCAGCGGAACGTATCGCAGCAGATCACCACGCAGTTCAAGATGCTTCCTCCCGAACGAGCCGCCCGCAATCATAGGGGCAGGCGCCGGGCTAATCAATCGCACCAATGCGCCCGAGAGCAATCTGGAACGGGTGCCCTGGCGCCGTTGTCTGCCGTTCTCAGGCGATCATGCGGCGGGACGCGGGCCCTCTCAAGCGCCACGTTGCTCCGGCGCCTGCGAACTCGGAAGCCGCGCGCTGGGGAAGCCTGGCGTTCTGCGACAGGCAGCCTTGAGGCGTTTGACCGGCAAACGTGCCCGCCGCCCTGCGCCGGGGGTGCTGTGCCGTCACCAGCAGTAGTAACGGTACGGGTCGTCCTGGTCAACTGGCTCGTCCAGGTACAGTCCCTCCAGCCAGGGCTTGCTGTCGGCGCCGGGGGCCTGAGCGATCCGCTCCAGAAGCGGCGTATCGAAGGACACGCCCATGTTCCCCAGCAGCCGGGCCACGGCGAAGCTGGAGCGTCTGAACGTCGTCTTCGTGTTGTAGAGCGCCGCGTAGTCGTAGTGCCACGGGACAAGCTGGCAGAAGACTACGTTGGCGCCCTCGGCCTGCGCCAGCACGCCGTCGCCGATGATGTGTGCGCCGCCGACCACCAACGGCTGCTCGCGCGGATCGCGCACCAGCACGTCGCCGCAGCCCACTCCCGACAGGAGCGTTCCTGCCCGGGCGGGCTCGAAGTACGAGGAGATGTGCTCCTTCACTTCCGTGCGCACCTTGAACGGCAGGAACGCCTGCGCCTCCTGCTCGGACAGGCCGAGGGCAAGCACGTGTCCGCCGCGCTCGACCCAACGGGCGATGTGCTTAGCGTGGGCGGACAGGCCGGCGCCGCCGGCCGGACCCACGACCAGCACGCCGTCTTCGCGCAGCGGCTGGCCCTCGTAGGGCGTCACCGCCACGCCCGCTGCCTCAAGATGCTCCAGCCCGGCCGGCTCGCCGGCGTAGAGAGCCCCTCGGCTCGGCGGCGGGGTGTAGGAATCCACGTATTCCATGATGTTCCCCGCGAGCCTCACAGCCGCAGGCTCCTCCCCGGTGCGGCCGGTCACGTCCACCTGGCAGAACAGCACCATGCCTTTGCCTTCGCGGTATTCCATGAGCGGGCTGTACTGGAGGCCGAAGCCGCAGTCCACCAGGGGCAGGAAGTCGCCCGCCGTCGGCTTCTCGATCATGACGGACGAGACGTTCCCGTAACAGCCGCACCGGGCGAAGCGTCGGACCTGGAACCCGCACCATTCCACCATCTGGTACTTGTGGAGGTCGGGCAGCGGGAGGGTAGGGGGCAGAAGCGTCGCCTCTCCGTGCCAGTCGCGCAGGTTCTCGTTGGACAGGCCGTCCAGTATGGGATGTCCCGGCACCCGCGCGAAGGCCCGGCGCGCGCCGAACTCCTGTACGCGGAACCCCAGGCGCCGTTCGAGTGCCCCGGACCCTTGCTCGAAGACGACGACCTTCAGACCGTCGCGCACGCGCGAGACGTCGGGCGCCGGCCCGTCCACCGTTAGGGCGCCCTTGCCTATGACCAGGACGTCGTGGGCGCCCAGGTCCGCGTCGGCTTCCACGGCGTCAAAGCCAACGCCGAGCTCGGACAGCAGCTTCGCCGTCTCGCCTTTGGGATCGTAGAGTGCGACCTTGCCGCTGAGCCTGGGTGCGTCCGGGCGTGGCAGGACGTGGATGGCGAACGAGTCCTCCTGCACCTCGCCGGTGCTGAAGGATGCCTTCACCGCCATCTCGAAGGCGCCGGGCGGTAGCGACTCGGGCAGTTCAAAGCGCACCGGGATTCGCTCCTGTCTGCCGGCCTCGACGCGAACAGACTTCTCGCCGCCCTGGCTCCTGGGCAAAGATATGGACCACGCGCAGGTGCAGTCCACGGTTCGGCGCGAGTCGTTGATGACGATGATCTGCTTCTCGACGGTCTGGCCGGGCAGG
>CAYUDW010000171.1:1489-7668 GCA_964442595.1 uncultured candidatus Brocadiaceae bacterium | reverse complement strand
GCGCGCGTGCTTTGGGAGCACGAAGTCGTGGGTCGCCGGAAGGCGACTGAAGTTCAAATCTTGCCCGCCCGCCGCCGGGCCCACCGCCCGGCGTGGTTGACCTTACTGTCGTTGCCCTGATAGAATCCAGTGGGGGTGCAGTGTCGGGGCGTGGCGCAGCCTGGCTAGCGCGCGTGCTTTGGGAGCACGAAGTCGTGGGTTCGAATCCCACCGCCCCGACCATCCTCCTTCGCCCTCAAGGGGCGCTTCTCTGCGTTACTCACAGGATCTCGCGGGAATCGTGTCGCTGGCGAATGGGATCCCTGCGCCGCAGTATCCGCATTGTGCGCGTGGCAGAACACAGAAGGCCCTCGAGGCATTCGTCAACGAGTCCATGGACATCTTCGTAAGTCCAGATAGCATCCCTCAGCCGCCTTCTGCTATACAGAACGCCGCTGACTTCGCACCCACTCCTTGCCGTTGCCCGAAGATGTGGGTCGTGATAGTCCGCTTCCAGCGACCTATCCAGCCGCCGCCTCTCGTTCTGCCCGAAGCACGGAACCATGTAGTCCCATCCATGGTGCCGAGCAACCCCGTACATCTGGATATGCGGTTCGCGCCTGTGCACCTTCAGATGCCGATAACGCTCGACCTTCTTGAAGCACTGCGCCGACAAGAAGCTCAGGGCATCCACGAACACCTTCTGATAGCGGATACAGAGCCCGTGTCTTGCCGGGAAACGCAGGCGGTCGCATACACTGCGGTAGTCGAGAACGCGTTTCTCGGGATTGAACGAGGCGTAGTAAGCCCATGCTGCAAGGGCTATCTTGTCGCGGCAGGAGTCAATGAGGACGATGGCGGTGTCGGCGTAGTATCCTACATGGAAGTTCTCATCCGATAGCCGTTGCCCGGGCTGCACAAGCTGTCTGTAGTAGTCTGCGTAGGCGGACATCCAAAGGAAGCTGTACGCAATCTGACGGCACAGGCTCTGCGCGTCTAGCGCCCAGTGCACAGCGTTGAACCTGGGGTCGAACGGAAGAACCTCGATCGCCCTGACAAGCGAGTTGTGGGCTCGGCAGAAACCTTGCCATTGCGCTCTCGTGATGAACTCGCTGCGGAGAGCCGCGTACGCCTGCAGCACTTCCGGGGGCATGGGACCTGGGTCACGCATACGCTATCATCCTACGCGGAGAACAGGAACAGCACAAGCGATCAAGAAGCTTCCCGTTTCGCGTTCGCCACGTCGCCCCGGCCGGATTGGCAAGGTGGCCGTTGTCATCAGGGCTTTCCTGCCTGGCGGCAAGCTCAAGGAGCCGGTTCTCCTGGGCCTCCCCCGTGCCAAGGAGGGGCCGCGTACGCCTTCCGCTGCCCGTCATGTCTCCCAGCAGCGTGGCTGTCTTGGGCGGCTCTGGCAGGTTGTCACAGGCGCGTGGCGTGGCCGCACGGGCGGTTCGGCGGCGACGTAGTCTAGCCGTGTCCCGTCTGCCTGACCATCCTTCCGTCCCCGCTGGCGCCCAAAGCTCCATCCTGGTAGATTGGCTGTAAGGGCCGGACGCAGCGGGCAGCCGAGGGGCGCGCCGGTCGCACACCGAAGGTGTCATGAGTCTTCCAGACACTGACGCGCATGTCCGCCTTGAAGGCCGCAGCCCAAGAGGATAGGATGATTGCATGAGTCCAACGGTGTTCCGCTGGAAGGCCTACCGGTTCTTCTTCTTTTCCAGGGAGGAAGAGCGAATCCACGTTCACGTTTACTGCGCGGATGGTGAAGCGAAGTTCTGGCTGGAGCCAGAGGTGTCGCTGGCCAAGAATTACGGTCTCAGTAGCTCGCAGCTGGCAGAGGTCAAGAACGTCGTTGAGGAACGGAGAGATGAAGTCGCAGAAGCTTGGCGCAACCACTTCGGACGTTGAGGTAACTGGCGTTAACATCCACGGTCTCTGGCTGTTCGTCAAGGGGGCAGAGTACTTCCTACCCCACAAGGACTACCCCTGGTTCAAAGAGGCCAAGGTCGCAGATATCCTCGACGTCCAGTTGCTTCCCGAATCGCACCTCTATTGGCCGGCCCTGGATGTTGACCTGTGCCTGGAGTCACTGGGGAACCCCGAGGCGTTTCCGCTGGTCTACAGGTGACGGAACAGGCTTACGAGGCCGTCCACGGTGAGGGTATGCGGCTCCGGTGGCTTGATATACAGGGCCATGATAGGTGTGAGAGCTTCCTGGGAAGGTTCAAACGAGCGCCAGCCGCCCCGACCATCCTCCTTCGCCCTCCTCAGGCGACAGCTCCGGCCACCTGCCGCTTGACATCGAATCCATCTGCGCTATACTGCTTAGGCATCAGCTTCACTAACTCATTGGGGGGTAGGGGTATGCCCGTCTATAGGCGCCGTAAGGACAGTGACACATGGCACTGGTGTACGAATTGCAGTCAGTATCCTACGAAGGCCGACACTGAGAAGGAGCAGCACACAAAGCCAACCACTGGGGAGTTGTGCGATCAGTGCAGGGCTAAGAAGAAGGCCGGGACCTGCAAGACCTAAGT
The DNA here is from genome assembly GCA_964442595.1 of uncultured candidatus Brocadiaceae bacterium. Lineage (GTDB taxonomy): Bacteria > Planctomycetota > Brocadiia > SM23-32 > SM23-32 > DAOVRD01. The sequence goes on along the minus strand of CAYUDW010000171.1, from coordinate 5,152 downwards.
CTTGCCGCCCTCTTCGAACGCCCTCTTGTGTATCAGCGCTAGTATCCGCTCGCGGACCTCCGCCGGCAGGTGAGGCCATGCCTTCAGCACGGCCGGAAGGTCTGCCAGCGTAGTGCTCCCGCTATGTTCCTCAGATGCACCCCCGGCCTTCCGCACACCGACACCGACTTCCCGGGGTTCGGCGGCCCCGTGAGGTAAAGCCATGATAGATGGGCGGTTATGGCATCCTGGCGCCTTCTCGTGTCGCGCGGCCTGGGACGCTTCAAACGAGCGCCAGCCGCCCCGACCTTCCTCCCTCCTCGCTGGCACGCGAAGCTCCATCCTGGTAGATTGGCTGTTGGGGCCGGACGCAGCGGGCAGCCGAGGGGCGCACTGACGGCCGGACCGGCACCGAGCTCAGAGGGATCACGCCAATGGCCGGCGCTGCAGCAAACGAGGGCGACGAGAAGGCCCAGGAAGCGCGGGAATGGCTCGAATCGCTGGACGGGGTGCTCGAAAGGTCCGGACCCGACAGGGCGCGTGAGCTGCTCCGGCAGCTTCGCGACCATGCCTATGCGCGCGGCGTGCGCGTGCCGCCCAGCACGAACACCCCCTACCTGAACACCATCTCCCTGAGCGAGCAGCCGCCTTACCCGGGCAACCGCGACGTCGAGCGCGGGATCAAGAACATCGTGCGCTGGAACGCCATGGCCATGGTCGTGCGCGCCAACCGCGAGGAGGAGGGGATCGGAGGGCACATCTCGACTTACGCTTCCGCCGCCACCCTCTACGAGGTAGGCTTCAACCACTTCTTCCGCGCGCCCACCGAGGACCATCCCGGGGACCTGGTCTACTTCCAGGGCCACGCCTCGCCGGGCACCTATTCCCGCGCCTTCCTGGAGGGGCGGCTCTCAGTGGAGCAGGTCGAGAACTTCCGTCACGAGCTGCACGCCGAGCCGGGCCTGTCCTCCTATCCGCATCCGTGGCTCATGCCCGAGTTCTGGAGCTTCCCCACCGTGTCCATGGGACTCGGCCCGATCCAGGCCATCTATCGCGCCCGGTTCATCCGCTACCTGGAGGACAGGGGCCTCAGAGGGCCCTCCGACCAGAAGGTGTGGGCCTTCGTCGGGGACGGGGAGACGGACGAGCCGGAGACGCTGGGGGCCATATCCCTGGCTGCGCGCGAAGGGCTGGACAACCTCATCTTCGTCGTCAACTGCAACCTCCAGCGGCTGGACGGTCCCGTCCGCGGCAACCGCAAGATCATCCAGGAGCTCGAGACCGTCTTCCAGGGCGCGGGCTGGAACGTCATCAAGGTCATCTGGGGGGACGACTGGGACCCCCTCATCGAGCAGGACAGCGAAGGGCTGCTGGCCCGCAGGATGGACGAAGTCGTCGACGGCCAGTACCAGAAGTACGCCGTCGCGGACGGCGACTACATCCGGCAGGACTTCTTCGGCACGGACCCCCGACTGCTGGAGATGGCCGAGGACCTTTCGGACGCTCAATTGCAGAGGATGCGGCGCGGCGGGCACGACCCCGAGAAAGTCTACGCCGCCTACACGGCCGCAGTAGAACACCGGGGCTCTCCCAGCGTCGTGCTGGGCCAGACGATCAAGGGATATGGGCTCGGCGCGGGCGGCGAGGGGCAAAACGTCACGCACCAGCAGAAGAAGCTGAACGAGGAGGAGCTGCGCGCGTTCCGCTCCCGATTCAGCATCCCGCTCAGCGACGAAGAGGTGGCCGAGGCGCCCCTGTTCCGGCCGCCGGACGACAGCCCGGAGATGAAGTACCTCCGCGAGCGGCGCAAGCAGCTCGGCGGCTACCTGCCGGCCCGCGCCCCCATGCGGGAGAAGCTGAAGGCCCCTCCCGACGAGGTGTTCCGCGAGTTCTTCGAGGGAAGCGGCGACCGACCCGTGGCCACCACGATGTCATTCGTCCATCTGCTGGCCCGGCTGATGGAGCACGAGGAGATCGGCAAGCTGATCGTGCCCATCGTGCCCGACGAGGCCAGGACCTTCGGGATGGACGCCCTGTTCCGCCGGTTCGGCATCTACTCGCACGTGGGCCAGCTCTATGAGCCCGTGGACAGGGAGAACCTGCTCTACTACAGGGAGGCCACGGACGGTCAGATCCTGGAGGAGGGCATCACCGAGGCCGGCTCGATGTCGTCTTTCATCGCGGCCGGCACGGCGTACTCGAGTCACGGCGTCAATACGATTCCATTCTTCTTCTTTTACTCCATGTTCGGCTTCCAGCGGATCGGGGACCTCGTCTGGGCGGCCGGCGACGCCCGGGCGAAGGGGTTCCTCGTTGGCGGCACGGCCGGGCGCACCACGCTGGCCGGCGAGGGTCTTCAGCACCAGGACGGCAACAGCCACCTGATCGCCTTCACCGTGCCGAACCTGCTCGCCTACGATCCCGCTTACGCCTACGAGATCGCCGTGATCGTGCAGGACGGCATCCGCCGCATGTACGAGGAAGGCGAGGACGTCTTCTACTACCTGACCATGATGAACGAGAAGTACCCCCAGCCCGCCATGCCCGACGGGGCGCGCGAGGGGATACTGAAGGGCATGTACCGCTTCCGGCCGCCCAAGGGTGGCGATGCCCGAGTGCACCTGCTGGGCAGCGGCGCGATACTGAACGAAGCCGTCAAAGCGCAGGTGATACTGGCCGACAGTTTCGACGTGGCGGCCGACGTCTGGTCGGTCACCAGCTACAAGGCGCTCTACCGGGATGCCCACGAAGCGGAGAGGTGGAACATGCGGCATCCCGCTGCCGAGCGCCGTGTCCCCTACGTGGCCCGATGCCTGGCCAACGATGCCGCGCCGGCCGTGGCGGCGACCGATTACGTGAAGGCTGTCCCGGACACGATAGCGCGATGGGTGCCGGGCCGGTTCGTCACGCTGGGCACTGACGGCTACGGGCGGAGCGACGGGCGGGAATCGCTGAGGGACTTCTTCGAGGTGGACGCCCGGCACATCGCCCTTGCGGCGCTCGCCGCGATGCGCGAGGAGGGCCAGCTCTCTGCCGACGTGGTCGCGCGCGCTATCGAGGAGATGTACATCGACGCCGACAAAGCCATGCCTTCGGACCTGTGAAAGGAGGCCCGCCGCTATGGCGACCGAATTCAAGCTCCCCGAGCTCGGGGAAGACGTCGAGTCGGGACAGGTCACCCGCGTCCTCGTCCAGCCCGGCGACACCATAGAGGTGGACCAATCGGTGATCGAGCTGGAGACGGACAAGGCCACCGTGGAAGTGCCCTCCGGCGTGGCGGGCAAGGTGACGGAGGTCCGGGTCAACGAGGGCGACGAGATCCGCTCCGGTGACGTGATCCTCACGGTGGAGGCGGCGGGCGCAGTACCTGCGGAAGCGGAAGAGCCGGCCGAGGAGCCGGGCAAGGCCGCGGAGGAAGAAGCCGAACCCAAACCGGAGCTCGCCCGCGAAGAAGCCGAACCCGCTGCCGAACCGGAGCAGGAGGAAGAGGCCCCGGCCGAGGAGGCGCCTGTGGCTGAAGCCGAGGCGGAGCCGGAAGAGGAAGAGGAGGAGTCCGCTCCTGCCGAGGTGAAGGAGCCGGTTGCCGAGAGGCCCGAAGAGACGGAAGGCCGGACTCTCGCGGCCGGCGGCGGGGAGATGCCGGCCGTGAACGTGCGCGCCGCGCCGTCCGTGCGGCGGTTCGCC
>CAYUDW010000171.1:0-1389 GCA_964442595.1 uncultured candidatus Brocadiaceae bacterium | reverse complement strand
CGGGGAGATGCCGGCCGTGAACGTGCGCGCCGCGCCGTCCGTGCGGCGGTTCGCCCGGGAGGTGGGCGTGGACATCTCGCGCGTTCCGCCGGGTTCGGGCGGCCGCGTGTCGCGGGAGGCCGTAGAGAGTTACTTGAGCCGGCAGAAGGAGGAGGCCGAAGCCGGCCGGCCGGCCGGCGTACCGGCGGTCTCGCTTCCGGACTTTGGGAAGTGGGGACCGGTGCGGCGGGAGCGCATGACCGCCATCCGCCGCCGCATCGCCGAGCACATGAGCCTGTGCTGGTCGCAGATCCCCCACGTGACCCAGCATGACCGCGCGGACGTGACCGCCCTGGAGACGATGCGGAAGCGCTTGGCGCCGAAAGTGGAGGAAGCGGGGGCGAAGCTCACCATCACCGTCATCGCCGTCAAAGTGGCGGCCGCTGCGCTTGAGGCGTTCCCGAAGTTCAACTCCTCCCTGGACGCGGACGCGGGCGAGATCATCTACAAGGACTACCGGCACGTCGGCGTGGCCGTGGCCACGGAGCAGGGGCTGTTGGTGCCTGTCGTGAAGGACGCTGATCGTAAGAACCTGATGCAGATCGCCCAGGAGCTCTCCGAGCTCGCTCAGAAGGCTCGGGACGGCAAGATCGCGTTGGACGAGCTCAAGGGCGGCACCTTCACCATCACCAACGTGGGCGGCATCGGCGGCACTTACTTCACGCCGATCGTCAACTTCCCGCAGGTGGCGATACTGGGCATGGGCCGGTCGTATGAGGAGCATGGCCACGACGGGCCGCCGGCGCGGCTCTGGCTGCCGCTTTCGCTCTCCTACGATCACCGGGTGATCGACGGCGCGGAGGGGGCACGCTTCCTGCGTTGGATTGTAGAGGCCCTCGAGTCACCGCTGGCGCTGCTGCTGGAGGACTGATGCCGGGCCGCCAGTCAGAACCGAAGGGGGGGCAAGATGAGTCGGGCTGACCGCACAACGGAACTTGCCGTCATCGGGGCCGGGCCCGCAGGCTATCCGGCCGCTTTCCGCGCCGCCGACCTGGGCATGGACGTGACGCTCATCGACCCCGAGCCCAATCCGGGAGGCGTCTGCCTCTACCGCGGCTGCGTGCCTTCCAAGGCGCTTCTGCACGTCTCCAGGCTGCTGCACGAGATCGAGCGGGCGCCGGAGTGGGGCGTCTCGTGCGGCGACGTGCGCGTGGACGTGGAACGCGTGCGCGCGTGGAAGAACGCCGTCGTGGATAAGCTCACCAAGGGCGTCGGCTACCTGTGCCGGCAGCGGGGGATCGACTACGTGCGCGGCCGGGCCGCGTTCCGCGACGCGCGGACGCTGACCCTGGAGCTGCACGAGGGCGGGCAGGAGACGCTTGCGTTTGAACGGGCCGTCATCGCCACGGG
>CAYUDW010000170.1:0-7679 GCA_964442595.1 uncultured candidatus Brocadiaceae bacterium | reverse complement strand
GCCACCTCCCTGAGCATCTGGCAGAGATTGCGCAGCCGCTCGGCGTGCGGGTCGTCGCCCTTGTGCCAGCCAACCAGATTCGACGTCACGAAGGTGAGGGTCCGGACGGCCACCTTGTCTTCCAGCATGCGGCCCATGTGGCGCTTGACCAGGTCTCGGGCGTATTCGTGCACGTCCGGCTCTTCGATGCGCAGATGGGGCGGGGTGTACGTCTCAAAGCTCACGTAGGGTGCCGCCTCGAAGTCGCTCGTCACCGGCACCTCGAAGAACTCCATGGTCCCCTGTGCCGTGCGGTCCAGCGGGTCGGTGTGGTGCGGGAACGGGTAGCTTCTCGGCCAGACGCTGCACTGCTCGTTGTCGACGCGGCCCGGCAGCGAGCAACTGCCCTGCTGAAACCCCTCCATGCAGAGCACGTGGAACGTGTAGTCGTTGGCGCTGAAGAACCCCGGCCGGAACGTCGTCAGCGCCTCGCCGAGCGCGTTCTCCCACATGGCCCTGCCCAGTTGCACGATTTCCCGCTGCCGGTCGAAGTTGTACGCGCCCAGGTAAGCCTGGTACTGGGAGAGCTGCGGGTGGCAGATCATCCCGAGTTCGACGCCCGCCGAGTAGAACTCGCGCACCTGTTTGGCAAGCCGGGGCAGCGCCTCGGGCGCCACAAAGAGCGTCGGCGTGAAGCCCTCCTCCGAGAGCAATTCGGCGAAGGCCATGATTGATGCCGCCCCATCGTCCCATCGGTCCGGGCCGTGGACCTCAGCCCGTCCGCCGGCAGGGAGGCAGTCCATCGTGAACACAACGTGAAGGACGGCGTTCTCGTCCTGGGCCACGGAAGATACCTCACAGGCAGAAACCGTTAATGCGCCAAACGGCAAGTGTAATGCGCGGCGCGACGCCATGCAAAGGTGCGCGGTTCATGCGCCGCAATGGCTCACGACGCGCCGCCGGACGGCCTCGAACGTGCGGACGCCTTCGCGAAGAAGCCCTTCAAGGAAGGCCTGATGGGAATCCCACCGGGAAAGGAACTCCTCCCGCGGCCGCCCGTGTCGGCTTGCCAGGGCCTCACAAACATCCTCGCGGTCGACGAGACGCTCGAAGCCGTCGTCCGACTCCCGCCAGCGATACACAGGCCGAAGCCGGCCGTCCAGAACGCAGTGCAGGCTGTCCGCCCGCCGCCGCAACCGCGCCCAGCCGCCGCTGACGCGCACGAAGAGCTGGAGGGAGACGTGATGCAGGTCCTCCTTCGAGACGCCGAGGCCCGCGAGCATCTCGCGCGTCTGCTCGGGATCGTCCGCGTGAAGGCAGGAGACACAGCGGAAGCCGCGCCGCCAGAGGCCGAAGAAGTCGACCGCGTCCCGGCCCCAGATGTAGCCATACCAATGGCCTGAGCCGACCTCGTGTGCCAGGAGGGTGACAGGCGGCTCAACCGCGCCGCTCAAGGCGTCATCGATGACGCGGCGGTTCCCTACACTCAGTATCCGCTCGCCCGGCGGCAGGAAGGAGAGGAGCGTCGCCATGAGGGTCGTCTTCCCGGCGCCTCCCGGGACGGCGCCCGTCAAGAAGCTGGCCCCCCCGGACACGAGAAGCCAGCAGAGGGCGGCCATTTCCGAGGAGACGGTCCCGGCGTCGATCAGGTCGGTGATACTGAGCGTGCGGCCGCCGCGCTGGTTGAGCCGCTCGACCTCCGCCAGATTGTGCCGCTCGACGTCCATCGTCTGGCAAACTCCCTTGCGCGGGGCGCATTCGCGCAGCAGCGCCCGGCTTTTCTCTGGCGCCGTCCTGCTCGTCTGGCCGGCTGAGGAAAGCGGACGCCCGGGCTTCTGCAAGTCTGGTTTACAGCAATGCGCGAATATGATAAGACATTGCTGGCCCCGTGCAACCGTGCCGGGGCAATGCGTCCGGTCGGCAGTTGCTTTCTCCCATAGTTTCCGGGCAAGAGCGCCATACGCTACGAAATGCAGAGACACCGAATAGGGGCAACGGTCTTGCTTGCCGCCGTGCTTGCTTCATGCTGGGCGGCGCAAGACGTCCGGGCCGCCTTGATCGAGGGGCAGCATGACTTCCACGCCCTGAAACTCGAGAGCACGGAGAGCGTCCGAACGTGGGAGCAGGACGGGGTGCGTGTGTTCGTCGCGCCGGAAGGCGCTCTGCTGCGGCAGGGGCCGGTGCGGCTGGTGGCGCCGCGGCTCGTGGTGTGGTTCGACCGCCGGCTTTCGTCCGATCCGGAGGTCCGGGCGGCAACGCTCAGGGTCTATGCCGAGGGGATTCCGGGCGAGGACGGCGCTCCAGGTGAGCGCGTGCTCCTGGCCGAAGGCGACGGGCTGCGCGAGTGCGGCGCACTCTACCTGCGGCTCCGCAGCACGTTGTCGTTCGCCTGGGATTGCCCCCTGGTCCGCTCCGAGGAGCCGGCCCGCTCCAGCCTGCTGGTCAGGGCCGAGTCGCTGACCCGGGACCTGGATGAGGACACTTGCTGGGACGAGGTGCCGGCGCCCGGGCCTGTCGAGGTCTTTCAGACGGCTTTGCGTAGGCTCAACGCCGAAGAAATGCACGTCTCCGCGGCTGAGGACCCCTACACAGCCGTCTACGTCGGGGATGTGCACGGCGAGGTGGGCAACCTGCTGTTGCGGGCAGACGCGGCCGTCCTGTGGTACCACCAGGCCCGCGACGTCTACGAGATCTACGCGGAGGGTAACATCCGCCTGGAGAGAAAGCCGGGCGCCGCGCCCAGCATCGAGCTCAAAGAAGGCGAGCCAGACGTCACCGGCGTCTTCCATTCCATGCGGGCGGACCAGGTGTACATCAACCCGCGGAGGGCGCGCGGCCTGGCCACCAACACCGAGGTGAGGCTTACCGACCCCACCGCCGAACCCAGAACCGTCTACGTGTTCCGCGGCGAGAAGACGTTCCTGATCGACAGCCAGACGCTCATCATGAAGGAAGTCTCCGCAACCACCTGTGGATTCGCGCGCCCGCACTATCAATTCAAGGCGGACACGGTCCAGGTCATGCGGCAGAAGCCGAGCACGCTGCTGCACGCCTGGAATCCACGCCTCCAGTTGGGCGAGACGCCGCGAGACATCATCGGGCTCCCCTTCATCGGCATCGACCTGAGCCGGCGGGCCTACTTGCTGACGGACTACGCGCTGGGCTCTTCGGGCAAGTTCGGCTTTTTCGTTCAGACGACCTGGCGCCCTTTCGACCTGGGCAGTCCGCCGGCGTGGATCGAGAACTGGACGGTGAACCTGGACTACTACGGCTCGCGGGGGCCGGCCATCGGCACCGAGCTTCTCTACGAGTTCGGCCAGGAGCCCTACCCCCGACATACGGGCCGACTGCGAGGCTACTACGTGCACGACACAGGTGACGAGGATGAGACCGAACTGCCCGTCCCGCAGGAGAGCCGAGGGCGCCTGCATCTGGAGCATCGGTCGCAGTTCGACGCCGCATGGCGCCTCGACGCCGAGTACTATCACCTTTCGGACGAGGGCTTCCTGAACGAGTACTTCGAGGCCGACTTCGAGGAGGAGAAGACGCCGGAGAGCTACCTGCTGGCCCGTTACCTGCGGAACTCCACCTACCTGGCTTTCCTCTACAAGCGCCGCGTCAACGACTTCCTGACGCAAACTGAGGAGACACCCACATTCGACCTGGAGATCGTCGGGCTGCCGCTCGGGCGGTTCGTCTACGAGGGCTCGATCCAGGGCGGAGTGTACGATCTCGAGTTCAGCGACATTCTGGCGCCTTCGCCCGCGGACCCGCCCGACCTGGCCCGTATGCACACCGAGCACAAGCTCTCGATCCCCTTCTCGATCGGCATGTTCCGCGTGGACCCGTTCGTGCGGGCCCTGGCCACCTGGACGGACACGAGCGCCATGCAGGCCGGTGCGTGGCAGGACGAAGAGGCGCGCTCGGGCGTAGGCGGCGGCATCACCATCAGCACCGTGCTGTCCCGCTCGTTCCCCACGACCAGCAAGCTGCTCGACCTGAACCGCCTGCGGCACATCGTCATCCCCTACGTCAGCTTCGACGCCCTGTCCGTGTCCGGCGCACAATCCGCGGAGTTCATCCAGATGGATCCCGTGGACGCGATCGACACGGGGACGCAGACGGTCGTCGGTCTGCGCCATCGCCTGCTGACTAAGCGCTTCCGCGAGGGCCGCTGGCGGTCCGTGGAATGGGCGGAGATGGACGTCGCCTACGTGGCGCGCTCCAGCGACTCCGTCGTGCAGGCCCTGGACCAGGACTACATCCGCGCCGACCTGGCGCTCTACCTCTCCGACCACGTTTCCGTCCACTCGCGCGACGACTGGATCGGGCTGGACGACCAGGCGGACGTGCTCAACTTCGGCATGATGCTGGACTACCTGCCCAGGTGGGCGGCGGCGCTCGACTACGACCGCATATCGGACCTGAGCTCGACGGTCACGCTGAACCTGTCTTACCAGCTCAGCGATCGCTACCGCCTGCTGCTCAGGGAGCAGTATGAGCTCGACTCCCTCGGCACGGGGGACGAGAAGAACCTGGAGACGCGGCTGGTCATCCGACGCCTGCTGCACGAGTGGATCCTGGACATGGGATTCCACATAGATGAGGCGGACGGCGATTTCGCCCTGGTCTTCGGTTTCGGGCCCGCGGGCTGGGGGTTCTACGACGACCGGAGGCGCGCCGCCCGCTGACGAGCGCGGGGCGGCCGCCGGACGCCGCACCATCAACGCAATTGCCGGGACCATCGCATGTCGGTGCCTTCAGCCAGAAGCGACCGGGAAGCCCGAGTGCTGACCGTCTCCGAGCTCACGGCCCAGATCAAGGAGAGGTTGGAGACGGCGTTTCCGGACGTGTACGTCGTCGGGGAACTCTCGCGTGTCACCCGGGCCTCGTCGGGGCACGTCTATTTGACGCTCAAAGACGAGCACGCGGTGCTGCAAGGCGTCATCTGGCGCGGCATCGCGTCCGCCATCAAGTTCGAGCTCAAGGAGGGGCTGGAGGTCGTCGCCCACGGCGCCATCGACGTGTATCCGCCGCGGGGCGGCTACCAGCTCATCATCTCCTGGGTGGAGCCGCGGGGACTGGGCGCGCTCCAGCTTGCGTTTCGCCAGCTCATGGAGAAGCTCGAGAAGGAAGGCCTCTTTCGCGAGGAGATCAAGAAGCCCCTGCCGCGCTTCCCGCGCAGGATCGGCGTTGTGACCAGTCCCACCGGCGCGGCGATCCGCGACATCATCAACGTGATATCGCGGCGGTTCCCGACGGTCGAGCTGTACCTGCTCCCGTCGCGCGTTCAGGGCACCGAAGCCGCAGCGGAGATCGCCGCGGCCATCGACCTGCTGAACGAGAAGCGGCCCGAGCTGGACCTGCTGATCGTCGGGCGCGGCGGCGGCAGCCTTGAGGACCTGTGGCCTTTCAACGAGGAAGTGGTGGCGCGCGCCATCCACCGCAGCGCCATACCGATCGTGAGCGCCGTGGGGCACGAGATCGACTTCTCCATATCGGACTTCGCGGCAGACGTCCGGGCCGCTACCCCGACGGAGGCGGGCGAGCTGGTCGTGCCCGATCGCGACGAGGTGCTCCGAATGCTGGACGAGCGCGCCAAGCGCCTGGCCGTCGCGCTGCAGGGGATGGTGGTGCACGGGCGCCAGCGACTGGACGCGCTCGCCGCCCGCTACGCCTTCCGCAGACCCGAGGCCGCGCTCCAGGAAAGGGCGCAGCGGGTCGACGACGTCATGGAAAGGCTCAAGACCCTCTTCGCGCACTACCTGGGGCTATTGCGCGAGCGGACAGCGGCCATCGGAAGGCGACTGGAGGCCCTGAGCCCACTGAAGGTCCTCGAACGCGGCTACAGCGTGACATTTGCGGCGGACGGGCGGATCCTGCGCTCCATCCGGGGCCTATCGAGCGGAGAGCGCATCACCACGCGGTTGCATGAGGGACGCATATCTTCCGAGATTGTCGAACTTGGCGCTCCGCCGGAGGCAGACGGAGAGGAGGCCCCCAGTGAATGTTAGGCGGTTCGTGGTCATCGTTCTGGGAGCGGCGTTGTGCTCGGCGTCGGCAGTCTGGGCCGGGCCGGACGATGCGCCGCCACAATCCGCTCCGGTCCTGGAGAATGCCGTTGAGGCGCCGCCGTCCGGCATCCTGATCAAGGACTCGGCGCGCCACATCGAGTTCCGGCTGCCGGCGGGTTATTGGGAGTACTACGATCCCGAGGCGCTGGCCGCTCAGGCCAAAGGCGGCTGCTCCGGCCCGCGCGTCTCCCCGGACCTCGTGTTCGTCCTGAACCACAAGGACGCCCCCGCAAACGTGTGGTGCGAGTTCGGGGCGCGTTCATTCCTCATGCGAGATGAGAACGACCTCGAGGCCTACGTTGACGCGTTCAAGGAGGCCATTCGCACGCAGACCGGTGAAGTGCTGGAGGACGTCTCGGAGTCCTATGAGCCAGGGGAAGGCATGATCCTTCACCGGTTCGGCTTCACGGCACCGCTTCAGGCTCGCGGCGGGTGCGGCGCCCCGCCCCCGGTCGAAGACGCACCCAGGATGTCGCACCTGCTCGTTCATTACTTCATCCGACCGGCAGGCTCTGACGCAATGGCCCTGAAGCTGTTCTGCGCGGCGCCCGAGGACGTATTCGCGGACCTGGAACGCGAGTTCGACTTCATCGCGGAGAGCGTTCGCTATTCGGGCGAGCTGGCCGACGCGTTCTTCGTGCCCGACGCGCCGGAGGACAAGGTGCTCAGTCCAAAGGCGGCGACGAAGGCGGCAGGCGCCGGGGGGCGGGGCTTCAACTGGCTCCTGCCGGTTGCCCTCATCGTCATCATCTGGCTCATGATCCGACGCCGCAAGCAGGCCGCGAAGTGACCGGGATGCCCCGGCGGGCGTAGCACCTGCGCGGCAAACGGGGCGCTTGCGCGGTTTCCCGTGAGGGATTTCGCGCCCTGTGCGCAACTAACATAGCAGACGCCGGAACGCCATCCTGCCCCTTTGCAGCCACGCGTCGAGTCCATGAGCCATCGCGATGACCAGCAAGACCTGATCGAGGAAGCCGCTCGCGGCGACACCGCTGCATTCGGCCACCTCGTCCGCCGGTACCGAGCATCCGTGCATGCCTACATCATGAGCCGGATCGGCGACTTCGACTGGGCAGACGACATCGCCCAGGAGACGTTCGTCGCCGCGTTCGCCGGGCTGGCGCAACTGCGGGACGCAAGCCGCTTCAGCGCCTGGCTGCGGGCCATCGCCGACAACATGTGCGCGCTCTGGCTGCGGCGCACGCAACGGGAGAGGTCTCTCAGGGACAGAACGCCGGCGCCGCCCGTCAAAGGCCCCGGCACGGCAGTCGGCGCGATGCCGGACGAACTGGCGGCCGCCGCGCTCGCCCGGCTCTCCCCTGCCGACGCAGCGGCCGTCACGCTCTACTACTGCGACGGCCTCAATCAGCAGGAGTGCGGCGACTTCCTGGGCGTCACCCGCAAGGCCGTCGAGTGCCGCCTCTACCGAGCACGGCGGAAGCTGCGCGAGGAGGTGCTGGGGATGACCAAGAAGGCCCTGAAAGACCATTGCCCCGACGACTCATTCGACCGCGCCGTGGTCGGCGAAATCAACCGGCTGGTGCAGGTCCTCGGAGGTCGGTACCGCAAAGGCCCCGTGGAGCAGGCCGAAGAGCGCCTGCGTGTCCTGTTCGACCGGAACACGGC
>CAYUDW010000169.1:0-7699 GCA_964442595.1 uncultured candidatus Brocadiaceae bacterium | reverse complement strand
GCCTGGAAACGGGCAAAGGTGGTGCGGCCAGGTCTGGAAGGGCAGGAGGTGTTCTCCGTCAACCTCAAGGGCCTCCTCTTGGAGGGCGACGCGACGCAAAACGTCCAGCTGGCTGAGGACGATGTCCTCTATGTGCCGCCGACGGTGCTCGCCTGGATCGGCTACCAGATCCGGAGCCTGCTGTTCCCGGCATCCGCGGCGGCCTCCCTTGCTACACTGCCGGAGGCCACTGCGTATGCGCCTCTTCGCTGAGGATTTCTGGAAAGCCTGGCAGGCCATGTACTTGCAGCACTTTGGCCTGAGGGAGTGCCCGTTCAGCACGGATTCGGACCCGCGCTATTACTACCCGACGGCGCGGCACAGGGAGGCGCTCGCGTGTCTGCTCTATGCCGTTGAACAACGCAGGGGCCTGGCACTGGTGACAGGGGAGATCGGGGCGGGCAAGACGATGCTCTGCCGGGCCGCCCTGGCCCAGTTCGGACCCGCGGTTGAACCTGTCTTCCTGGCGCACAGCTCCCTCTCCCCGCTGGAGTTTCTCCAAGCAGTGTGCATGGAAATGGGGGCGGACGGCTTGGGCAGCTCCAAAGTCGAGCTGCTGCATCAGCTTCGCAAGCTCTTGGCCGCTCGCCAGCAGGAGCAGGCCATCGTCGTCCTGCTGGTGGATGAGGCCCAGGGGCTGGCCGCAGAGGTGCTCGAAGAGGTGCGGCTGTTGACGAACCTGGAGACCGCTGGCGGCAAGCTCCTCCAGATACTGCTGGTGGGACAGCCTGAGCTGCGAAGCCAGATCGCGGGCGGCGGGTTGAGGGCGCTGGACCAGCGCTTTGCCGTCAAGTTCCACCTCGGGCCGCTCGCTCGGCGGGAAGTGAGCGAGTACGTCGATCACCGGCTGAAGGTGGCCGGCGCGGCGAACCCGGCCGACATCATCTCAGAGGAAGCGAAGGATCGAGTCTATGAGGCCAGTGGTGGCATTCCGCGCCTGATCAACATTCTATGCGATCAGGCCCTTCTCGATGCCTACGGCCGGGGCCGGGACGGCGTCACAGCGCAGAGCATGCGCCGGATCGTGGATGAGTTCGAGGGCTACTACATGGTCGATGGTCGCGCGGGCCCGAATGGCTCGGAGGATGCCCGCCGGGGCACAGAGCATGGTACCCGGCAGCCGGGGCCGCAGGCAGATGTCGCGGCCCGGCCGCCAGCACGCGACGCCGAACAACCACTGGTGAGCAAGGACGTTCTGGCCCGGATTGCGCGGGCACGCCGGAGCGCGTCGGACCGGAGGACGGCCGGCGCTACGGGGCCCGGGACCGGCTCCGCCCACCGGCACGTCAGGCTCGAATGCCCAGATTGTGGAACCGTGATCGGCGTGTGCGAAGACCAAATCGGCTCCGGCGGCAGGTGCCCCGGTTGTGGCCCAGACACCGGGATGGGAGGCAACCCGGAGGAGCCGCGTGACTAGGCGTATCCCGGTAGCTGGCCGGGCCCTGGAGGATGAGGCCCGACAAAGCCAGGCAAGTTTCCCGAAGAGCGGGAACAACACAGGAGGAGTTGCCTTCAATGCCTAACGCTCCATCATCGCCACGCGACGTCCTGCGGATTGTCTTCCGCCGCAAGTTGGCCTGGATTATCCCGATTGTGTTGGGGGTCCTGGCGGCTGAAGCGGTATGGTTCGCGGAACCATACCTTCAGGAATGGCTGCCGGCCAGGTACCGAGCGGAGGCCATCGTGCTGCGCAAGGATCTGGCGGCCATGGGCCAGGCGCCCGGCTCGCTGATCTCCCCCGCAAGCGCGAGAGCTACGCTAGAAGTCATCCAGCAGGAACTGCTTATGGAAGACGCCCTCAGGGCTGTGATAACCACCGTCGAGAAGGCAAAGCGCGACCGCTGGAAGGAAGCAGGCTATCCACCAAGCTATCCACAGGATCGGCTTCCTGCCGACGTGGAGAACTGGAGCGAGGGGGATTGGCGCTGGCAGGACCGGTATCACGAGGTGCGGGGGGCCGTCACCATAGCGCGGATGGTGCAAAGACGGGGCATCGATCTGGTGCGCATCCAGGTCCAGCACTCCGACCCCTGGCAGGGGGCCGTTTTGGCGAACGCGCTGGCCGACCAGTATGTCGAGACGAGCAAGGAGGCCCTGAAGGCTGACAGTAGACACAACCTCGGCTTCTACAAAGGCGGCCGGGACGAAGCCCTGGCGAAGGTGCGGGAGGTCGAGGCCGAGCTGGACAAGTACCGCGAGGACTTCTTCGTGGATCTGCCCAACGTGAAGCTGGGCATTTGGGGCAGGCTTCTGGCGCTCCGCACGGAAGAGGACGTGTGCGATGGCATGCTCGACCAGATCGCGGCCAGACGCGCCGAGATAGACCAGCAAATCGAGAACGAACCGCCCACCGTTGAGGAGGAGACGAGCGTCCCGAACCCGGAGGCAACGGCACTCAAGGAGCAGATCCATCAGCAGGAGACATTTCTCGCCATGCTGATGGTGAGTCGCACGGAAGCCCATCCGAGCATCAAGCGTCTTCAAGAGTCGCTTGCGGTCCTCAAGAACGATCTGGCGGCGGTGCCCTCAATGGTGGAGGGGGCAAAGGTGCAAAGGCCGAATCCCGTGTTCGAACAACTGGTGCAGGCAAAACTGGACCTTGCCCGGCAGCGCAAGGGTCAGGAGGCAGCCAAGCTTAGCACGCAGGAGCGCATAGAGGCGACTTACGATCAACTGAAGGAGATAGGCGAAAAGGAGAAGACCTACTACGACCTGCAGCGCGAACGGCAGGAGGCAAACGAACTCTACCAGGGCTACCGGAAGCAGCTTGTGGGCGCGCAGACGCGCGCCGAGGCCGAGGATAGTGAGACGGGCACTCAGGTCGAGAAGGTGCAACCAGCCGTTGAGCCCGCCCTTCCCATTCGTCAGCCCTACAAGAAATGGATGGCCACACTGGTGATGGCTGGCGTGGCTTGCGCGATCGGCCTTGTGTTCGGACTGGAGTTCATCGACCAAACGCTGCGCAATCGCGAGGACGCGGAGAGTCTGCTGAAGGATATGGAAGTGCCCGTGCTTGCCAGCATCCCGACCATCAGATCTCCCGCTGCGGAGGCCCGTCGGCGCCTCATGCGACGCTTCGGCGCAGTCGCTGCTTTGGCAGTCATCCTGGCTGCAGGGATTCTCGCAGCAGACAAGGAATTCAAGCTGGATCTGCGGGCCAAGATCGGCTCCAGCGTGCAACACGCGGCGAACAGACTCGGATTGTAGACGAAGATGGGCTCTGGCGTGCAATGAGCGCCACAACTCAGGGGTGTGAGAGACACAATGGACGAAGAGGGCAGGATCTCCCGAGCGATGTCCAGGGCGGGCGCTGGTGACAGGCTTGCAGAAGGGGGCGGTGAGTCCCCGGTCCGTCCGGACCTCCGCCAGGAGGAGGTGGAACCCCGGCCCGCCGGCGCTGCTTGCTCGGAGCTGCACGCCACGGCGGTCATGTTCCACGAAAGGGCCAGCGAGGCCGCCAATCAGGTCCGAGTGTTGCGCGCCAGGCTGCTGGCGATCGATAACGGCAAACCGCCGCGGGTCCTGACCATTTCTTCGGCGAACTCCCAGGAAGGCAAGAGCACGCTGGCCCTTAACCTGGCCATCGCCCTGGCTCAGGTCGAGAGCAGGCGGGTGGCCCTGGTGGATGGGGACGCCTGTGGCGGCGGGCTGAGCGAGTTGGCGGGCGTTGAAGCCACCACAGGACTCGCGGACGTCCTGGCCGGAGACCTTCGACTCAACGGTAGCGTGTACCAGACCTCCGTGGAGGGGCTCGACATCATCCCGATGACCCTGCCGCCGGACGATGGGCATTCCGATGCGGCGCTCAAGAGCGAATTCGAGCGCCACGTGAGCCGGTTTGATCGCCTGCTCAGCCAGCAGTGCGAGGGGCTTGTCGCCAAGCTGCGTGAGCTTTACGCGTTCGTTATCATCGACACTCCCGCGGCGCTGGCCTCCAACCATGCCACCGTGTTCGGCAAGCACAGCGACGGCGTCATCCTCGTGGCGCGCCTTGAGCACACGCGGCGTCAGGTCGTGCGGCGGACATGCCAGGAACTGCGGGACGCCGGGGCAAAAATCCTGGGATGCGTGCTGACGGATCGCAAGGATCACGTGCCAGAGTTCGTCTACCGGCTTTTCAGCCCCCCGCGTTACTCTGGATACGGACGCTATAGCTCCTACGGCAGCTACGTAAGAGGCACATCCAAGCGGGGGCGCAAGAAGGACCAGGAAGGCAACTCGAAGACATGAAGGGGGGTCGCGCGCACGGGGCTTGCGGGCAGTCGGCCGCCCGGCGCCGAGCGTGGGCCCTTTCAGCTAACGCGGAGGCCGTTGCATGAACGGGTTGTGGCTGGTGCTGATCGTCGGTTTGGGACTGCCGGTCTACGCCTTCTTGGGCTATCCCGTGCTGCTGTTCGTGTTTGCGGCGGTCGTTCAGGTAGCCCGAGACGTTTCGTATCTCACATGTCGCCGCGACAGGCGCGTGGATAGCCCCGCAGTGCCCGGCGTCTCCGTCATCATTGCCGCTCACAATGAGGAGGGGGTGATCCGGCGCTGCCTCACCCACGCGCTGGATCTCGACTACCCGGCGGATTCCCTTGAGATACTGCTGGGCTCGGACGGCTCGACCGACGGCACCGTTGAAGCGGCTGAGTCGGTGAGCGACTCGCGCGTCCGGCTCATCGCGTTCACGAGCCGTAGGGGCAAGCTCGCCGTCATCAAGGACTGCGTGAGCCGCGCGAGGGGCGAAATCCTCGTCTTCACCGACGCCAACACGGCGCTGGCTCCCGACGCAGTGCGCAACTTGCTGCGGCACTTCGGCAACCCGATGGTGGGCGCCGTATGCGGTGAGCTGCACTTGCTGGCTCCCGACGGCACGTCCGTCGAGGAGGGGCTCTACTGGCGTTACGAGAAGGTCCTGAAGGTCTTGGAAAGCCGCCTGAACGCCGTTCTGGGAGCCAACGGGGCCATCTACGCGGTCCGCCACAGCCTGTTTCCTTCCATTCCGGAAGGGACCATCACAGAGGACTTCGTAATCCCCATGAGCGTGCGGGCGCGGGGCTATCGGGTCGTCTACGACCCGGAGGCCGCGGCAACCGAGGAGGCCCCTGCCCAATTGTCGGGGGAGTTCCGCCGCCGTGTGCGAATCGGCGCGGGAAACTGGCACGCCCTGGGCCAGTGCTGGAGACTGCTGCTGCCATGGAAGGGCTTCGTAGCGTTGTCATTCTGGTCACACAAGGTCCTGCGTTGGTTCACGCCGTTCTTGCTGGCGGCGGCCCTGGGCGTGGCTGTTGCGCTGGCTCGCGAGCCTGCGGGTAGGGTCGCGCTCGCGGTGCAAGGAGTTGCCTACGGTGCGGCGGCTCTGGGCTTCGCGCTGCGGCGGCTGCGTCTGCCAGCCGGCCCGCTGGGCCTGGCTGCTTACTTCGTAACGATCAACGCGGCCATCGGCGTGGGCATGATCCGTGGCCTGCTCGGGCTCCAACGGGCCTCCTGGCCGCCGACCGCGCGCGGGCCGATACCCACGGGTGGAAAGCGATGATCGCGGGCTTGAGCCTCGCTCTCGTCATCTGGTTGCTGTTCGCAGCCTGGGTCGCCCTGCGGGTGCGTAAGCGGCACGTGATGATCTGGCTTCCCAGCTACCTGAAGGGCAACTGGGCCGGCAGGCGCGCCAGTGCGGGACGGGGGCCCACCCACGTGCTCTTCTGCATTGCCGACCACTTCGAGCCCGGTCTGGGCGGGGCGAGCCCTCGGCTCGCGCTCGAGCGGGTGGAGCAGTGGGTCCGCGATTACCCGCAGGTCGTTGCCCCATTCCGAGATGTTGACGGACGGCCCCCCCGGCACACGTTCTTTTTCCCCGCCGAGCAGTACAGGCCCGAACTGATCGAGGCGCTCACGGAGCTCGTACGGCAGGGCTACGGCGAAGTGGAAGTGCACCTGCACCACGACGGCGATACGGCGGCCGGGCTGCGCAGAACGCTGCTGGAGTTCACCGAACGGCTCCGGAGCCACGGCCACCTGGGGGCGGTCCGTTCAGACGATCGTCCACGGTTCGGCTTCGTGCACGGCAACTGGGCGCTGGACAACTCCCTGCCGGATGGACGCTGGTGCGGCGTGAACGACGAACTCCGCGTGCTGCGCGAGTGCGGGTGCTACGCCGACTTCACCCTCCCCTCGGCCCCTTCACCCGCCCAGACCCGGCGCATCAATTCCATCTACTACGCCCTGGACGATCCTGCCCGACCCCGTTCGCACGACGAAGGCATCGAGGTGCGCGTCGGCGGCAGCAGGCAGGGAGACCTGATGTTGATACAGGGCCCATTGACCATCACCTGGCCCGGCGGTCGGTTCGGCGTCATGCCGAGGCTGGAGACGGCGAATCTGACCGGCGCCCGGCCCGTTACGCCCCGACGCGTGGCCGCCTGGGTCAAGGCTCGCGTCTGCGTGGAGGGGCGCCCGGACTGGGTCTTCGTGAAAGCCTACACGCACGGCTGCGACGAACGGAACCGCCCCGCATTGCTTGGGCCCGGAGCTGCAGCGCTGCACGAATGCCTCGCCAGCGCCTGCAATGACGGCGATCGCTACGTCCTGCACTATGTGACTGCCCGAGAGATGTACAACATCGCCAGGGCCGCCGAACGGGGTTTGCAGGGCGCTCCAGGCCTGTACCGGGACCACGAGATTGCCCCGCCGCCTGCCGCCCGGACGCAAGCAGTAGCCAGTGGGGCCCAACGGAGCGCCGCGCCTTGACGGATGCCGCCGCACAAACCGGGCCCCGACCAAAGCCTCTGAACTGGCGGCTGGTTACAGGCGCCATCGTGCTGCTCTTGGGCACGGCTTTCTGGTGGACTTTCGAGTGGATGGTGATCCGGTGGGATCGCCCAGGCAGCTACTACACCCACGGGTGGCTCGTGGGGCCCATCAGCCTGGGCCTGCTCTATCTGCGCCGTCGGGAACTGGCGGCAACGCCACTGCGCACCTGCCTCTGGGGATTGCTGGTGCTGGTGCCTTCGCTGCTGCTGCACCTGCTGGCCACGGCCTGGCAGGTGGGGTTTCTCTCGGGCTTCGCGCTGCTTGGCGCCCTGGCGGGCCTCGTGTTGACCCTGCTTGGGCCTGCGATGCTGCGCAAGTGCCTCTTCCCCATCGCCTTTCTGGCCTTCATGGTTCCGCTGCCGGACGCGCTGGTCGAGACGCTGAGCTTCAAGCTCAAGCTGCTGGCCGCTGGCGCGGCGACGGGCGTGCTGGGCCTGGCCGGCGTGGCAGCGGTGCGACAGGGCAGTTACATTCGGATCCCCGCCGGCACGGTTGTGGTAGATGACGTCTGCAGCGGGCTGAAGTACCTGATTTCCCTTGGGGCTTTCGGGGCCCTCTTTGCCTATATCTCGCGCCTCCGCCGGGCGCTCAAGGTCGTTCTGTTCGCACTCGCGGTTCCGATGGCCTTTCTGGCGAACGTCGTGCGCGTGACGTTGATGGTCTTGGTGGGCAACTTCATCAACATTGAGGCGACTGAGAAATGGTACTTCCATGACGCGTTTGGCTTCGCGCTATTCGCCACAGCACTAGTGCTGATGTACGGCGCTGAATCGCTCCTGGTCCTCGCATTCGGCCGGGCCCACGCTGGGGCCGCGGGAGGCGCCCACGAGCCCCCCGCCGCCGACCGGCCGCCGGGGAAGGCCGCTCGGCC
>CAYUDW010000168.1:0-7711 GCA_964442595.1 uncultured candidatus Brocadiaceae bacterium | reverse complement strand
GGGAGGACCGTCGTTACGGCGTGCTGTTCCGGATGTGGCCGGGCACGCAGCGGCTGCTGCTCTGGGGCGATCCTGCGATGGCCGCAGGATTCGGCCGCGCGGCGGCTTTTTGCGGCTGCCAGGGTGTGGAGATATTCGAGCCGCTCTCGTTCAAAGGCCGCAAAGGGTCGGGCTTGCCGGGCTCGCGCGACGGCTATGCCGCCCCTTCGTTACACAGCACCCATGACTGGCAGAAGTACACGTACACCTACCGCCTGTGGGGCCGCCTGACGTACGACCCCGAAGCAGACCCTGAAACGTGGCGCCGCTCCCTGAGGAAGGAGTATGGGAGGGATGCCCCATCGGTGGAAGGCGCGTTGAGCAATGCAAGCCGCATCCTGCCGCTGGTGACCACGGCCCACCACCCTTCGGCTGCGAACAACTCGTACTGGCCGGAGATGTACACGAACATGCCGATCGTGGACGAGAACAGGCCGCATCCCTACCACGACACGGCCGCGCCGAAGCGATTCGGGACGGTGAGCCCGCTCGACCCCGTGCTGTTCGCCGGCGTCGACGAGTTCGCTCAGGAACTGGCAACCGGCGAGCGGAGCGGCAAGGTCTCGCCCTGCGACGTGGCATCGTGGCTCGATGGGCTGGCGGATGCCGCCGCAGCCGACCTCGCGCAGATACGGGAGCGGGGCCGCTCCTCTGAGAGCAACGAGCACAGGCGTGTGGACGTTGACGTGGGCATCCTGATCGGCCTGGGACGGTTCTTCGCGTGCAAGCTGCGGGCCGGCGTCCTGTATGGCCTGCACGAACGGACGCAGAGCAGGACGGCGCTGGAGGCGGCCCTGAACGCCTATCGCGCGGCGCGCGATGCCTGGGAAGAGTTCGCGCGTCGGGCGGACGTGTACGTGGACGACCTGACCTTCGGGGCCACCGCAAACCTTCGCGGGCATTGGAGGGACCGCCTCGACGCGATGGACCTGGACATCGGCGACATGGAAGCAGCCCTGCGCGAAGCAGACGCAACGGCGTGCGAGGGGGCTGCGCCGTATCCGCCCGCCGGCTGCCAGCCAATGATCCGGCCCCGGTGCGAGCACGTGCCTGAAGACTCAATCCGCCCCGGCCAGCCGGTCGCCATCGACCTGCGGTTCCCCGGCGACGATCCCTCCGGTCGCCCGACCGCGGTGCGCCTGCGCTATCGGCACGTCAACCAGGCAGAGGCGTATCTGTCCGCTGACATGCGGGCCGACGCCGGGCACTTCGTCGCGGAGATTCCCGGCGATTACACGGACTCGCCGTACGCGCTGCAATACTTCTTCGAGCTGCGGCGCGGTAGAGGCCAGGCGTGCCTGTACCCGGGCGTGGACCTCGACACCTTCGGCCAGCCCTACTTCCTGATCCGTCAACGTCGGCGGCCCGACCGTGCTTGCCTCTGAACTGCGCTCAGACGTGTGCCTTAGCGCCGCCGACGAGTCCTGCTCGCTGAACTGCAAACCGGAACTTGCCGACGTCCCAGCAGAAGACGTTCCTCACGATGTCCTGTGCAAGCGGATCGGACGGGTCCGCTGACCAACTCCTCACGGTCTCTGCGCCGAAGCAGAGAGACAGGGCCGCCACGGCCAGGTCGGGGCGCTCCTCGGTCTTCCAGGGCTCGGCCTGCGCCAGCAGCGCGAACAGGTCCTCCAGGTCAGACGAGGCCGGGGAAGGGCGCAGAAGGTCCAGGGCAGGCGGATGCAGCGCACCGAGTTCCGCCAGCCCCAAGACCAGCAAAGCCTGGGCGCGATGGTCGAGTTGTGCCCGCTTCTGCCAGGCCTGTTCCAGCACGCGGAGCAGATCGGCAGGCGGGTCGGGAAGCATGGAGAGCACTCTAACGGCGAATCCAACAGGGGAACTGACCTCCGATGAGCGCGCCAGGCCCAGCAGATGTTCAACGGCCGCTGAAAGACCGCCAGACACCCAGACGGCCAGGCTGGCGCATATCTTCTCACGGTAACGGGCCACCTGATCCTCGGAGGTGATGAAGCCAACCGGCGTGTGTAGCCTCAGGAGCTTCATCGTCTTCGCGTCCGGGTTGTCGATCCAGAGCATCGCCCTGCGCACCCGATCACGAATCTCGGGGCGCTGCTGCGTGCCCTTGATGCCACAGTTGACCCCCGGAAGCCCCCCGAACAGGGCGGCGGTCACGCGATCAGTCGCCGAGCACTCGCCGAGCACCTTTTCGGCGAAGCGGCTCCACTTCTCGCCTTTGAACACCTCCTGGGCAATGCCAAGAACGGTGTCCGGCTCACGTTCGGCCCGGCGTGCCGATTCCAGCAGGCGCGCCATGGCCTCCCCGTCGGACGCCAGGTGCCGCGGGTGCCAGTCGACGCCCCGGAAACTCTCCAGCGTGGCGCACTTCGGATCGAAAGCCAGGGCTGCGTCCAGACTCAGGGGCGTACTTATCAGGCCGTGGTACCGGTGGAAGGAATAGGGGGCGGTCAGGACCATGTCTTTCGACAGGCCGATCGAGGTCTTCGTCAGTACCGGCGTGAAGCGCGACAGAAACCGGCCAGCCAGTTCGACCGCGGCCATCCATTCCTTCTTGGATGGGGTCGGCCCCATTCCCGCGCCCAAGGCCTCTGCCGGCAGGACAACGTGAAGACTCCGGTGCCCGGAGAACTTCGCGAGGTAGGGCACACCGAAGTGCTCGAGAACGGCCACAATCGGCAGCAGTCCCCTGAAGGACGCCGCGAGGCTCATGTCCAACTCGAAGCGCACATCCCATCCGATCACGTCGTCGGGCCGGCCCCGCCGGTTGACGCACGTTTGCATGCCGAAGAACGGGAAGAAGGGCGACGCGCACCCGTCGAAGCGACGCGCAGCCGCGCGAATGGCGTCGCAGAACTCCTGGCGACTAGCAAGGCAGTGTAGGCGGATGCTCGCTGCTTTCGCACCACGGGTCGTGAAGTCCATGTCCGTGTGATAGAAGAACCGCAGCGGTCGCGTATTCGACAACTCCCAGAGCACGTCGGATACGTCGTCCTTCAGGTAGAACTCAATCACCTGCTCGTATGTGGGCCTGAGCCCCCGCTCGTTCATGGCATCTCCCCGCTGGGCTGCCGAGACGAACTCAAGCGCACGCCGCCGGATCGGAGTCGCCAGGGGCTTTGACGCCCGTGGGACGGAGTAAGAGCGCCGCCTCCCGCACTCGGCAGATCCGCTCCGCACGGCGCAGACTGTAGCATCTGGAGGCCGGTCCCTGCAAGCCTTGCCCGTCCTGCCGCGTCGCCGCTTGCCCGGGGAAAGCCTACAATGTCGGGGAGATCGAGAGCACACCTCGCCCCGTCCAGGTGAAGCCCGCCAGATGTGGTCCTGCCGCGGGCGACATGAAGCGTAGGCCCTCGGTCAAGGCCTGGGCGTCAGTGCCCTGCAGATACTCGCCGCCGCGTGGCGTCAAGCCCGATGCCACACCTGCGCTCCTCTCTCAGTCAGGCAGCGGCAGCACCTCCCAGTTGCCCGCCCGGCCCACCGGCCGCCCACCGGGCGTCTTCCGCAACGACGCCTCCGCTCCTTGCCGCTAAGGTCCTCGGCACGGCTCAGGGCGAGCTGTGGCTTGCGGCTCAATCCGCAGAATCCCCACTTGACGGCGAAGCGATGATCAACGCCCTCTCGCAGAGGGAGGCGCACGAAGCCGTCCAGGGCGCTGCTGCGGCTGAGACCCAGCTTGCCGACCCATCGGAGGCATCTGCGCCATCGGCGCGTTGAGAACTCCATACCCCGCACGGCATGCAACGGGCCCGTGACCTCTGGCGCGGGCCGAGCGGGCCGTCGAATGAGCACGCCCGGCAGTGTCTCGTGGACTGGGGGCGCAGTCTCGGTTAAGCTGAATGTTTCTGCGGTACGCCGGCAGAGGCCGGCGGTTTGACTCAACACGAAGGGAGTGCCCCGATGGACAAGTGCCCGAACAGGGAAACGAATGCGGCCGAGTGCATTTGCCAGGCGGAGGACTGCGAGCGCCGCGGGCTCTGCTGCGCGTGCGTTGCCGCTCACCGCAGCCACGGCAACTTGCCGTCCTGCCTGCGGGACCTGGCCAAGAAGGAAGACTGAGCTTCGACAAGGCGACGGGGCCGGGCCTGCGGGCCGGCAGCGAGGTGAAGGCATCATGAGAAAGGTCGTCCTGGGCAAGAGCGGGCTCGAGGTGTCCGCCGTGGGGTTCGGAGGCATCCCCATCCAGCGGATCAGCATTGACGAGGCCGTGAGCGTCATACGTCGTGCACTGAGCCTGGGCGTGACGTTCATCGATACGGCCGCCGGCTACACCGATAGCCAACAGAAGATCGGCGCCGCCATCCAAGGCCGGCGCGACGGCCTGGTGCTCGCCAGCAAGAGCGGCGATTCCACCCGGGACGGCGTCTTGCGCGACGTCGAGAGGTCGCGACAACAGATGGGCGTCGACGTCATCGACCTCTACCAGTTGCACAGCGTGTCCGACCCGGCCGGATGGGAGAGGGTGTCGGGACCCGGCGGCGCGTTGGAGGGGCTGATGGAGGCGCGTGACGCCGGCCATGTCGGCCACATCGGCGTCACATCGCACAATCTGGGTCTGGCGCTCGAGATGATCGAGCACCCGGCCTTCGAGACCGTCCAGTTCCCCTTCAACCTGGTGACCTCGGAACCGGCCGACGAGCTGGTACCGAAAGTGCGCGAACTCGGGCTCGGCTTCATCGTGATGAAGCCCCTCTGCGGCGGCCAGTACGACAACGCCCGGCTCGCTTTCAAGTTCCTGAATGGCTACCCCGACCTGGTCCCCATCCCCGGCATCCAGCGCGCCGAGGAGATCGAGGAGATCGTGTCGCTGGTCGAGTCAGGCGAGACGCTCCGGGGCGACGAGAAGGCGGAGGCGGCCGCGATCGCCGCCGAGCTGGGCAAGCTCTTCTGCCGGCGCTGCGGCTACTGCCAGCCCTGCCCGCAGGGGGTGGCCATCACGATGGCGATGACGTTCGAAGGAGCGGCGAAACGGATGCCGCGCGACCGACTGGTGAAGGACTGGGCCCTGCACGTGGCGAAGGTGCCGGATCTGTGTATCGAGTGCGGCGAGTGCGAAGAGAAGTGCCCCTACGACCTGCCCATCATCGAGACCATCAAGCGAACCGCTGAGCTGGCCCGCGCCATGATGGACGCTGTGTAGGAAAGGCCCGGGCCCGCTGATCCCCGCTGGAGCCCGGCCGGTTGCGGCCGTGGAAACCGGCAAGGCCGCGATAGGAGCGCCTAAGGGCGCGAAGGAGCGCAGCGACCCCGGGCGAGTGCATCCGCGTCTGTCCGGCTGCACCCGGGCGCCGACACCTTTCGGACGGAATCAAAGCAAAGATTGAGAAGCGCAGGGGCTGATGTCAGCGGAATGCTCAGGTCACGGCTCGAAGTAGAACATCTCCAGCCGCCTGGCCAGCTCCTCGCCGCCCCTCCTCACGGCTGATTCGATGCTGTAGAGGTCCGGCGCGAAACCGGAGAACTGCAGCGTCCCCAGGGTCGTCACGCTGCCGTCGCCCTCGATGGTGAGCGGCCCGGACTCCTCCTCGCGCAGGACGGCTCCCGCGCCGTCCGTGATGCGCACCTGCAGGGAAGCGCCCTCCTGCCGCGGGCCGAAGTTGCTCGCCTTGACCTCGACGCAGTCGCCGTCCCGCAGCACCACGCTGCCGTGCAGGGCCGACACGCAGACGGGCGCGTAGAGGGCTTTCGCGACGAAGTAGGAGAGCTTCGGGTTGCCCAGGATGTCGACCAGCCCCCAGTTCGCGTCGATTTCAGCAGCCGGGCCAGCTTGGCGGGCCGGAGCGCCCTGGGATCGATCTTTGGCAAGGACTGCTTCCCTACGATGGATCCCTTTCGCCACCGCGTGGCGTTCTGGAGACTAACGCCAATCGGTTGTCGAGTTTTGCGCTACCAGCTGTAATCCGGACCTCCCAGGTCAGCCAGTCTTCGCACGAGCTCTTCGTGCAGGCTTCCCACGATCATGATAAGAGCTAGCTCTGCATCGCGCGTCTCTTCGGCGCTCTTCAGCTCCTCCATGACTGTCGGTCCGCAGTCGCCGATCCCCTGCGCGAGGACCTCATCAGCCCATGCCATAGTCTCTTCGAACTTCACGCTGTAGCCCAGATCATGGGAAAAACGGTTGCGCAACGTGTTGAGCCTTCGGCAAGCAGGCCGGAAGCGGTCAGGCAGAGCCCCCAACGCAATGCACAAGTCCACTTTCTGCAAGAACCTAAGACGATCAATATCAAGTGCGCAGGGGCAGCGCAGTTGCGTCTTGATGAGCTCTTCCAAAAGACGCTCAATGACAAGGTGACCCATCACAGCAACTTGTAGCGGCCGATCCGTCCCCAGTTTCGCCAGGTAATGGTCGAAGTGTGGCGCCGGTCTCTCGCCGTCCATCGTCCCATCCTCCCGAAAGTGCCACATGCGCCGTCTGCGAACCCAGTGGGTGTACGATCACTTCCGTGCATAGCGAATAAGCCCGAACATCTCAAACCCCTTGGCAGGTGGCCATCATTTCCCCACGGGCAACCTCAGCTCCCAAAGAAGCGACAACAGCTCAGTCTGTACCTGGCGGAGCGGACATCCCGAACTCTTGCCGCTCAAGTCTCGGTATCATCATCCTCCCCTCGCGCTAGGTTGTGCGCGCCTGCGGCGTCGCATGCCTTCGGGAGCGTGACGCGTTTGCTCGCTACGCTCGCAGGCCACGTTCAGCCACGCCGCCCAGTGCACGAGGCCGACCGTGCCGCTGGCGCCGTAGAACTCCGTCGCCTCGCGGTAGAAGCGCTTCAGGTATGCCCATCTGGCCTCAGGTTCCAGTCCGAAGATCTCGATCATGGTTGGTGGCTCCACGTGCTGCATCTCGATACGGAAGGGCCGTGCAATCAGGGCCTCTGCGGCGCAGGGATTATCGAAGGGGGCCCGCGTCGCGTCAAGCTTCGGCAGGCCAGCGGGGCCCCCTCGCGGGTTGCCGCCATCCCGGCCGCAAGGGGCTTGCTCCGGACTCCCTGCCCGGGGGGTGCCTCCATCTTGACGACGCCGGCGAATGGGCCCATAATGCCGTGCCGAGCGAAGCGGTGCGCAGGGCGCATCGAGGCAGGATGGACATCCGTCGAGAGCGCCGGAACCAGGTGGGAGGCATCGTACGAATGAGCGAGCGGAAGCCGCGGATTCCGAGGGAGGAGTTTGTGCAGCGGATCGAGCGCATCCAGCAATCCCTGCAGGAGGCGGGACTGGATGCGCTGATGGTGTATGGCGATGAATACCGCAAGGAGAACCTGCGCTACGTCTCAGACTTCTGGCCGATCTTCGAACGCGGCGGGTGCTTCGTCCCGCGCCAGGGGGAACCGATCCTCGTCGGCGCTCCGGAAGGGGAGAAGTACGCCAGGGAGATGTCCGCGTGGGAAGACGTCCGCAATGTGAGGGAGTTCTTCTGCGTTTCCGTGCCTGAGGAGATCGACTATCCCCTGGCCAGATTCTCTTCACTGCGCGAGATCCTGGGCGACGTCCTGAGAGGGGGAAAGCGGCTCGGCCTGGCGGGCATGTGGGACATGCCCGGCCCCATCCTGGAGCGCGTTCGGACGGCCGTCGACGGCCTGGAGATCGTTGACGCGGCGGGCATTCTGAACGAGCTTCGGCTCACCAAGACGGAGGCCGAGATCTCCTGCCTGAGGGAAGCGGGCCGGCAGGCATGCGCGGGCTACGAGAAGCTCATGGA
>CAYUDW010000167.1:5319-7807 GCA_964442595.1 uncultured candidatus Brocadiaceae bacterium | reverse complement strand
TACTGCACGACGCGGCTCCTGGCGAACATGGGCGCCGCAGGGCAGACGCCGCTGCTGGCACACGTTTCCCGCCCGGTCGAGGAGGGCGAGAAGCGCTGGCTCGCCGGCTTCTACCTGGACGAGCCCGAGGTCTGGGACGACCCCTACCGCTTCTTCCGCTGGTAGGAGTGGGCGCCGCACCGCACACAGACTGGCATGGGCAGTTAGGAGGGCCTTCGGCGTGGGCGGCCAGACGGACCTGCAAACCCTCCTGGCAAACATGAAGCCGGAGCTGAGGGACGGGGAGTTCGTCTTCTGCACCGTCGCCCCCGAGCGGTTCAGGCGGCTTCGGATTGAGCCGATCGGCTGGTTTCGCGAGGCAGAGGGCGTCAGTTTCATCGTCGAGAGAAGCGTTGCCGAGAAGGAAGGGCTCTGCTGCGACTTCGTCTGCCGGCTCATCGTGCTGTCCGTGCACTCGAGCCTCCATGCCGTGGGGTTCTCTGCGGCCGTGACGGGCAAGCTGGCCGCCGCCGGCATGAGTGCGAACGTGGTCGCCGGGTATCATCATGACTACCTGTTCGTGCCCGCAGAGGATGCCGCCGCGGCAATGGCAGGATTGCACGAACTGGTGGATGAGGCCTCATGATCCGCATCGGCATGGCCGGACGGGAGGGTTGACGATGAATGGCTGGGCGTGGCTGGAGGCGCGATGATCTCCAAAGAGAGGGTCCTCACCGCACTGGCCCGGCGAGAGCCCGACCGCGTGCCGATTGATTACGCCGCGAACTCGGGAATCGACCGACGGCTCAAGGAACACCTCCGACTGGAGGCCGACGACAGCGAAGGGCTCCTGCGGGCGCTGGGTGCGGACTTCCGGACCGTCGGTGCGACTTACAAGGGCCCCAAGCTCCATGCCGACGTCCCGGAGCGCGGCGTCAAGGTGGATGCGTGGGGCATCCACCGGCGCTGGGTGGAGCACGAGACGGGAGGCTACTGGGACTTCTGCGAGTGGCCGCTCCGGCAGGCCTCATTGGAGGAGGTGGAGGCCTGGCCTATGCCGGCCCCGGAGGACTTCGACTATTCGGGCATCAGGCAGGCCTGCAAACGATGCCGGGACTGCTGCGTCGTCTGCGGCGGCCCCGGGTGGCCGGACGTCATCAATACCTGCGGCATGCTCCGGACGATGGACCAGGTCCTGGTGGACCTCATAACCGACGACGAAGCGGGCCTGAGGCTCATTGAAAGGCGCAACGAGATCCTGATCGAGGTCGCCCGGCGCACGCTGGAAGCGGCCAACGGAGGAATCGACGTGATGTGCCTGGGCGAGGACCTGGGCACCCAGCGCGGCCCGACGATCAGCCTGGCGCTGTTCCGCAAGCACATCAGGCCGCCCATACAGCAGTTCGTGGACTTGGCCGACGACTTCGGCATCCCCACGATGATCCACTCCTGTGGGTCCAGCAGCTGGGCGTTTGAGGACTTCATCGAGATGGGCGTCACCGCCGTGGACACGCTCCAGCCGGAAGCAAAGGACATGTCGCCGGCATATCTGAAGGAGACGTTCGGCGACAGGGTGGCCTTCCACGGGTGCATATCGACGGCCGGGCCGCTTGCCACAGGCACGGTGGCGGAGGCCGTCGCCTGCTGCCGCGAGACCCTCGAAGTCATGATGCCGGGCGGCGGCTACTGCTTCGCGCCGACCCACCTGCTCCAGGACAACACGCCCGTGGAGAACGTCCTCGCCGCCTACGAGGTTGCCCGGGAAGTCGGGCGCTACCGATAACGGACTGCGCCGGGCGACTGACGGGGCTATAATGCCCTTGGTTTCCGTAGGCTACAGTCCAGATCACGCCCAGAGGATCGCCATGTGCCACAGACCGACCAGGGCCATAGTAGACCTCGATGCTATAAGGCATAATGTTGGGGTCGTGCGCAGGCACGTGGGGCCCCGCTGCCGGATCGCCGCCGTGGTCAAGGCGGACGGCTACGGCCATGGCGCGCTCGAAGTTGCGCGGGCCGTCCTCGATGCGGGCAGCACGATGCTGTGCGTGGCCTTACCGGAGGAAGGCGTTGCGCTTCGGCAGCGTTTCCCGGACGCGCCGATACTTGTTCTCGGAACCATCCTCCCGTCGCAGGCCGGAACCGTGGCGAACTCCGGCCTGACACAGACCGTGGACGACGACGCGATCCTGTCCCGCCTGGATAGTGCGGCAGCCCTCTGCGGACGCCCGGCCCGAGTGCATCTGAAGATCGACACCGGCATGAGCAGGCTGGGCGTAGAGCCAGAAGATGCGGTTCGGTTCATGCGGCGCGCCAGGGAGCATCGCCATATTGAAGTGGAGGGGGTGTACAGCCACTTCGCGACCAGCGAAGAACCGGATCAGACCTTCGCGCGACGTCAGCTTGAGCGGTTCGGCGCCACGGTGGCCGAGCTTGCGCAGGACGGTTTCACGTTCGAGCTGACGCACATGGCCAACAGCGCCGCCGTGCTATCCATTCCGGAATCGCA
>CAYUDW010000167.1:0-5219 GCA_964442595.1 uncultured candidatus Brocadiaceae bacterium | reverse complement strand
AACTGAACCCGAAGCCACCTATTCCAGCAAGGGTTGGTCTGTGGAAATCGGCTGAAGAACCACGCACACTTCACCGTTGGCGTGCCCCAATCGGGGACAGGGCATGGACGGCCGCGGACGCGCGGAGGCGGCGGCCCTGCCGTGGGATTGTGTATAATGCTGTGATGGCAAACGGAACAACTCTCCACAGGGGATCGAGATGCAAGGGCAAGGTGATGGGCACGGGCATCGTCGTAGGCTCAGGATAGTCGTCCCCGCCTATCCAGCCTTCAACATCTACTCCGGTGTTGCGCGACGGATGACGGCCCTGGGGCCGATCTGCGTGGCCACCGCTGTGAACGACGTGGAGGGATGGGACGTCGAGGTGATCGACGAGAACAACTACCGCCGCGGGGCGCCGCACGATGCCGACGGTCTGCCGGATCACAGCGTGCTGCAGCGGATACGGCCCGCCGACGCCGTGGGACTCTACGGGGGCCTGACAAGCACCATACCGCGGCTGCTGCGGGTTGCGTCCTATTACCATGGCCTCGGCGTGCCCACCATTGCCGGGGGACAGCACTTCGTTGACGAGAACGTGGCTGAGGCGTTGCAGAACGGCGTGGATTACGTGGCCGGGGGCGAAGGTGAAGAGGTCATCAAGGAGCTGATCGAGGTCCTCGACGGGGCCCGGCGAAGGGAGGACGTCTGCGGAGTTGCCTACCTGGACGGAGACGGCCGGATCAGACAGTCCACCCGCGATCCCGTGGCCGATCTGGACGGACTGCCGGTGCCCGATTTCTCGCTGCTCCGCTATGGCCGGGTCCGAGTATACCCCGTTGGTCGTGTCCGGGGCTGCGGCATGAACTGCGAGTTCTGCACCGTCAAAGGCACGCCGCGCTACGCCTCTCCGGAACGCCTGATGGACCAGTTCACGTCCCTGTACGAGAAGCAGGGAGCCAAGGCGTTCTTCATCGTCGACGATCTGTTCGGCCAGGATCGCGAAGAAACTTTGCGCCTCTGCCGGCTGCTGCGCGATTACCAGCGGGAAGTGAGGGCCAAGTTCAGCATTACGGTCCAGATCCGGCTGGACAAGGCGCACGATGCCGAGCTGCTGCACGCGATGCGCGAAGCCCGGATCGACACCGTGGCCATCGGGTTCGAGTCGCCGATCGCCGAGGAGCTTCAGGCCATGAACAAGCGCCTGAGGCCCGACGGGATGGTGGCCATGACGCGCTTGTACCACCATGCCGGCTTCTGGGTCCACGGGATGTTCATCTTCGGCTATCCGATGAGGCCCGGGGTCGAGTTCAGGATGAGCGCCCGGGAACGCGTGAAGCGCTTCCGCCGCTTCATCCGGAAGGCCCGCGTCGATACCTTGCAGGTCCTCCTGCCCGTGCCCTTACCCGGCACCGAGCTGAGGCGCCGACTTCAGGAGCAGAACAGAATCTACTCCATCAAGCACGTGGGATGGGAGTACTACGACGGGAACTTCCCGCTGTTCGAGCCGGACGAGCCGCTGACGGCCGAGGAGGTACAGGCATCGATCCGGAGGATCATGGGCCGCTTCTACCGGGGCAGCCGCTTCCTATCGGTGGGGCTCAACATCCTGTCATTCCCGGCCATTATGCTGCACCTGCACGACCTGAGGAACGGCTGGCGTCGCTGGTCCCATAGATGGTGGAACAGCCTGATGGGCGTGGCCGGCTGGCACATCATAAGGAAGTGGACGGCGCAGTTCCGCAAGGGGAGCTTTGCGGGCAAACTCGCCGAGGCGAAGCGAGACCTGAAGTCGGCCAACGTCCAGGAGTCCTCGCACTCGCCGGATGCGCTATAGCCTGCCATAAAAAGAAAGGCGCCCCCGTGTCCCTCCGCACGGCGGCGCCTGACACTCATACCTCAGCGATCAGCGCTGCTTCAGAGCTTCACCACGTTGGCTGCTCTGGCGCCTTTCGGACCTTGCTCGACATCGTACTGAACGGCGTCGTTCTCGGCCAGCGTCCTGAATCCACCGCCCTGGATGGCGCTGTGGTGAACGAACACGTCCTTGCTGCCATCGTCCGGCGTGATGAACCCGAAGCCCTTCTGGTCACTGAACCACTTTACTTTGCCCTCAGCCATCTACGTAACCTCACAGAAAACAATGCTCTGCCGCGAGCGAACGCGCACCGTTGCGCATACTGCGCTCACAGTCGGGAAAGCCGCCCCACCTTTGACGCTTGCTGATCGGTGAGCAGGCGGAGGCTTCGTTCGAGGCTGCGGAGAGCAGTAGAAACTCGGCATTCGCCGCCTGAGAGGAGGGAATCCCCGGGAGGGAAGGCAAAGCCTACAGATCTCACTCCGTCGGGACAGAACATCTATAAGGTCTCATGCCCGTCGGACCACAGAATCACAGAACGAAACTCAGACTGCTCCGCATGGCTCAATGCCATGCCGCCCACAGGGCGCTAGGGGAGCGCGTCCTTCAGGCCATATTCTACCATTATCGGGCGCGGACCACAAGTGCAAAGCATCGCACCGCGCGCGTGTCCGCCCGCCCCGGTGGGCCGCGGCACAGAGCGCGGGTGCGTCCTGAGTCGTCCCCAGCGTTCGGGGGACTGGGGGAAAGATTTGGAGCGCTGCTAAGCTCTGACTTCGGTGGGAGCTACATCGTCTACTGTGCATGGGAGAGTGCCTTGAAGAACGCCTTCGTCTACGAATCTCCCGTCCCTCAATGCTTGAAAGGAGGAGCTTCGATGACAGGAAGGCGCTCTCTCGCAGCACTGATCGGACAGCATTGCGCCCCCTTTCGCAGGAGCCAGCGCACCACGCTGACAGCCCAGGTCTTCGGGCTGCTGATGGGGCGCCGGCGGGGGCTGGCCAGCATCGCCCGCCGGATGGCAGGCCCGGTCAGCATGCGCCACAAGATCAAGCGGGTCGGTCGCTTCGCCGACAGCGCGGGCATGTCGGTCTCTCGGGCGACCGTTTGTCTTGTCGAGTGCGTGCTTTCTCTGTGCTGCAGAAGGCCCGTGGTGGCCCTGGACTGGACGGCCCTTGCGCACGCTCCGGTGATGCTCGTGGCGGCGGCGGACCTGGTGCCGCCCGCGGTGCCGCTGGCCGGTGCTCATGCGTGCTGATCAGAGCATCCTGCCAAGCTCGCATGACCCGCGGCCCGCCAGACGGCGAAGGGATTCGGGCTGTTTGGAAGGTGGTTGGGGGCCGTGACCTGGCTGGATCGGCCCTCACTTCATCTTAGCCGCGGGGATGTCTTTTCCCGCCTGATGAAGAATCAGCTTTGACACGTTTCCATCGCCATCTCTGACAAAGCTTATGCTTGCGCGGGCCTCTCTAAGGAAGAATTCCGACGCAGACTCAGCGTGCAGCTCCAGCTTCCGCTGACCCGTAGCCTGGCAGAAGAGGCGATCGCCCTCTCGCGCGATGGTCAGGACCAAAGTGGGAGTAAGCCGGTACTCCCCAACATAGTCCGGATAGTTCCGGTAGATCTCCTCACCGGTCAACGCTTTCTTCGGCAGTTCGTACGGCATCCCGAAGACAATCGAGGCAAGGCCTTCGCTGATCCTGTCAACCGGGCTGCGGTCGAGATTGGCCAGGATGATGATGGAAACGTCCTCGTCGGGGTATCGGGAGAACATGGCATTGAAGCCGTCGGTTTCCCCGGCGTGACGAACCGCCTTTCTGCCAAGGTGATCGCCGACCACCCAGCCGTAGGCGTAGCCGCCCCTAAACGGCTCGAACATCCTCTGCAGCTTCTCGCTGCTGATCAGCTTGTCGGAGTACAGGGCTCGATCCCACAGGAACATATCTTCGATCGTCGAGAAGATTGCGCCGGAGGCATGACCGTTCGCCATGACCCTTTCCCTTGCCGGGGCAAGGCCGCCGTCAATGAGAGTGTAGCCCCGTGCGAAATCGTCGTAAGTGCGATCGCTGTACTCGAACGAGCTGCCATTCATGCCAAGCGGCTCGAAAACGTTCTCATCGAGAAAGCAGCCATAGGATTGGCCTGAGCATTCTTCGATGATCCGGCCGAGCAGGATGTAGTTCGAGTTGCTGTACTCGAACTTCGTGCCAGGTTCGAAGTTCAGCGGCTTGTGCTTGAAGGTACCTATCGTTTCCTCCAGCGCGCAGGGACGCACCCTCCTGTCCGTGTCGTAGCCGGGCAGCTCGGTGTGGTCAACGATGCCGGAGGAGTTGGTTAGGAGATGGTGAATGGTTATCTCGTCGCCATCGGGATAGTCCGGGATGAACTTGGCAAGAGTGTCGCTGAAGCTAAGCGCTTTCCTGTCCTCGAGCTGCATAACCGCCATCGCGGTGAACGCCTTGGTGAGTGATCCAATGCGGAATCTCGTGTTGGGCGAATTCGGGATTCTCTCCCCGTAGTCTGACATTCCATAGCCCTTCGAGAGTAGGGCTCTGCCGTCGCCGACCACAAGAACCGCGCCACTGAACAGCTCGATCTGTTCGTATGCACGGAGAAACCCATCCAGTTCGGCCACGATGCTTTCTGAGCTGTAGGCTGCTGAAGCGCCGATCAGCGCCAGTCCGCATGCGAGTGACATGCATAGATGACGGACACCACGTGTTCTAAGCATCGGCATCGCACCGGCGACGCCGCCCCGAGCGGCAATGACCGTGGAATCAGGCCGCGGCATCTCTCTTCCCCCTTCCTGAGCTACTCCCGGGAGTTGCTGATGGAGGGCAGCCAGTGCATCCCTCGCAGACTGCGCTATTGGCTCCCCTGAAGCGGCCCTCTACCGGAAGGCCAGAGAGGATCCCCGTGCTAGACAAGCATAGCGTCGTGGGACGGTTGAAGCAAGTCAAGGCGGACCCCCGCTCGGCCCTGGACGAGACTTTGAAGCACGGGGCCAGGCGTATGCTCCACGCGAGTATCGAGGCCGAGGTCGGCGACCAGATGGAACGCCATGGCGGCCACGGATGTCTGGGTGCCGCGCCGCTCTTGCTCAGGCCGTCGCCCGCCGAAGCGGGCCATAGCCCGCGAAGGCAGGTGGGTGCCGAAGGTGTGTCGGACGGCGTGGCTGTCCACGGTACGGCCGCGCCCGTCGCGCTTGGGCATCCCCGCGGCGGCTAGGTCGAGCTTGAAGACTCCGGCCCCGTCACGGGGCACACAGACCATCGCCCCGTCCAGCATGGCTGCCGGGCTGCAGTCAGCCAGTTGAAGCGGCTACGCCGGCGAAGCTCTCAGATACGGTCGGCGTGATCTGCGCGAACTTCGTCGAGTCGAT
>CAYUDW010000166.1:0-7954 GCA_964442595.1 uncultured candidatus Brocadiaceae bacterium | reverse complement strand
CGCGAGACAGACTGACCAGCGGCTACCGCATGACGTGCGAAGACCTGCAGTACTTCTTTGCGGAGCTGACCGAGCTATTCAAGACGGCGCCGCCCGAGACCCTTCGGTGTCTGCGGAACGCATACCCCGACTGCCCCTGGGATCAGTGGACGTCGGGATCGTAGGGCCGTGCGGCGCACCGCTGCGCCGACGGGGCGAAGGCGTGTCCACCGCTGGGGCTGCCGGGGTAGTTCCCACGCTGGCCGTGCACCTTGCACCGTGTCGACGTGGCATCCCCAGGCGGCGGTGCCGGACGGGCCATGGGCCCAATGGCACAGGTGTTGCTACGTCTATGGACATACAGGGCGACGAGCCGATCGGGCGCGCGGTTGCCCGTTCGACCGGCGCAGACGTTCTGGCGCGGCTTGCGTCCCACGAGCGGGGACGCTCGCCCGCCGAACCTGGAAGGGAAGGCGAAGTGATGGCTGAGGCCGAGATGCCGAGAAAGCGCAGAAGGTGGTCGCGCTGGGTCGTTCTGGTCCTGGCGCTTCTGATAGTGACGGGAGCCGCCTTGTTCGGGCATAGGTGGCTCCGGCGCAGGCGCTGGCTGCCCTACGTGAGAGGCCAGATGCTCCTGGTAGATGGCCGCCCCGCCGAGGCGATGCACGAGTTGCGCAAAGCTCTGGAGCGAGACCCCACCAATACCGACGCCTTCTCCTTGCTTGTGGAGTCGCTGGCGTCCCTCAACGACTACGATGCGGCCCAGGCCGAGATCGGGAACGCCGCACAGTTCGGCATTAGCAAACACCAGAGCGGCGTCCTGGAGGCCCACCTGCTGTTCATGAAGGCCAAGCACCGGCTTCAAACGGCTGGCAAGCACGATCTCGCCTTGTGCGACAGCGTTCTGGAAGCAGAGCTAAGGCCGGCCATCTCCCTGCTGGAGGAACACGCGGAGGGCGCGGACGACCCGGGGCGTGCGTACAACCTTCTGGGGGACGTTCGGATCCTGACCCAGCAGGTGCTTGCAGACAAAGAGGACCGAGTGGAAGAACGCCGCGGATTGGCTCTGAATCTCGACAATCCCGAGGAGGCGGCGAGCAGGGCTCGGCAGATGGAGGGGCTGAGAGGAGAAGCCAGCACAAACATCAAGGAAGCGCTCGCCGCCTATGAACGCGCGATCGAGCTGGCCCCTGACCTTGACGAGCCCCGTCTGACGCTTGCCGGCCTGGCCGTTGCCCAATGGGTTCCCGACACGGCAAGGGTGGAGGCCCTGCTGGCCCCCCTGCTGAAGAAGGAACCGGGCCATCTGCTGGCACGGCTGACGCTGGCCTCGGCCGAGCGGAGGGTGGGCCGCTACCCGGAAGCCACCGCGCATCTGGATGCCATCGAGAAGGGCGCCGACGATGCGCGGCTCCTGCTGGTCCGGACACGAATCCTGGTCGACCAGGAGCAATGGGCGGAGGCCCTGCCGCTGGCCCGGCGGCTGGCCGAGCGGGAGCCGAACATCCCGCGAGCCATGTTGTTCCAAGCCAAGTTGCTCTATGCCACAGCGTTGCATCGGCTGGGTGACAGTGCTGAGGCAGCCGCGATGCTCCAACCACTGGCCAGCGCACTGGAGCAGTCGGGTGCGAGCTGGCCGGAGTTGAACTGCATTCTCTGCGAGGCCCTCTTGGCTACGGGCAATCTGGAACAGGCCCGGGCGGCGTTCAGACGGGCGGATCGCAGGGATGTGAAGGCCCAGGTGTCTGACTTCCGCGCCCTCCTGGATCTGGTCAAAGCGCTGTGCGACGCGCGCCTGGCGCTGGCAAGGAATGCCGATCTGGGGGCGAAATACCCGGCCGAGGCAGCCGAGGAAGCGGCGCAGGTTCTGGCACTCAAGCCCGGCGAGCGTGAGCTGTTCGACCTGGCGATGGCAACCGAGGCAAGAGCTTCTGAGGCGGCACTGGCTGCCGCAACCCAGGCCGTAGAAGAGGCCGAGGGCCGGACCGAGGATCGGGCGGTCAGGCTGGCCCGTGCGACCGAGCAACTGGAGGCCACGAAGAAAGAGCACCTGACAGCCACCGAGGACCTGGTGCTGCGGCATGCCAGCGGCCTCTTGCGGGAGGGGGATCTGCAGTCGGCCTTGGAGTTCTGTGAGGAGCAGCTTCAGGATGCGCCTGGTCCTGAGTGGGGGCCGCGCGTGCGCCTGGTGAAGGCTCGTATGCTGGCCCGCGCGGGCTCATTCCGGGAGGCGATCGCGGCTTACGAGGACGTGCGGCAGGGCTCGAGTGACCTGCAGCCGGCCCTTGAGCTAGCCGCGCTCCAACTGGGGATCGGGCACGTGGCCGAGGCACGCGCCCTCTACGAGGAGATCGTGAGCAATCACCCGGCCAACACGCGCGCCTTGGCGGGCCTGGTCGCAGTGATGGTGCGGCAGGGCGACTTGGGCGAGGCGCGTTCGTTGCTCGCCGGGGCCGAGCGAGAGGTCGGCTCGGAAGCCGTTCAGGGGTTCCTGATGGAGCTCGCCCTCAAGGAGGGCCGAATGGATGAGGCGGCCGAGCTGGCCAAGTCGCTCGCGGCGGCAAGTCCCGATGAGCCCAGGCTGGCCATCATCCTGGCTCATGTGATGTGGGAAGCAGGTCGTCTGGACGAGGCCCGCCAGGCCTTTGACGACGCTCTGGCAAAGTGGCCTGACGACGTCCCCGCATACAGGCGCGGCCTCCTCGACCTTCAGCAGGATCGCCCTGCAGACGCTATCGAACTGTACAAGCAGGCGCAGGAGAAGCTCCCAGCTGCTGCGCAGCCTGCCGTCACTGTCAATCTGGCCCTGGCGCTTCAGGCCGACGGCCAGGTGGCCGAGGCCGCCGAACAACTTACAGAACTGACCGAAGATGAACGTGTCGAAAGGGCTCATGGCAGCTTGTTGCATTGGTTTGTGGCCGTGCTGGCGGCGAGCCAGGGCGACCTGGCGGCGGCATCGGAGGCAAATGGGCGAATAAACCAGATCGAACTGGGGAGCCCGCAGGAACGGCAAGCCCTGCTGCGCCGGCTGGTTGCACTCCCGGCAACGCGCCGGCAACAGGCCGCTGTCGCGCTCAACAAGATGGTGGCGTTCAACGGGGCGATGTGCGTCCGTGCCGCGCTGGAGGAGGTTGAGCGTCTGGCCGAGCTCTTCCCGGAGGAACCCCTTACGGAGTGCTGGCGGGGAGCTGCCTTGGACAGGCAGGGACGGCACGAGGAGGCGGTTGCCATCTATGAGAAGGCCATCGAAGCGCATCCGGACCTGCTCAGCGCCTACCGGCTCCTTGCCAACAGCCACGCTGGTGCAGGCGATGCGGACGCCGCTGCAGCCACACTGGAGGGGGCACTTCAGCACGCGCAACCCCGCCAGGCTGCCGCCATGCAACTTCGGCTGGGCGAACTGCGCCAGACACTGGGGCAGACCGAGCTGGCGATTGCAGCCTATCAGGCCGCCGCCGATGAACCCGCTCTCGCCCCCGCGGCGCTCAACAACATGGCGTACCTCATCGTTAACGAGCAGGGCGTTGCCCAGGGGGCGCTGGTCCTGGCCCAGAGGGCCCTGGCGCTGGGGGGCGAACGCCCCGAGACCCTCGACACGCTCGGCTGGATCCACCTGCAGATCGGGGACATCGCCCAGGCGCTCAGCTACCTGGAGCGCGCTAAGTCGGGACTGCCCGGTATGCCAGCGGTGCGCTACCACCTCGGCATGGCGTACCTCCAGGCCGGGGACCTCGAGAAGGCCCGGGCGGAGCTTCAGGAAGCCCTGACCATCTCCCCCACCTTCCCCGAGGCCCAACAAGCCCGGGCCGCCCTGGCCGGTATCTCCCCTTAGGCGCTATTGCAGAACCCGCTCCGTCGGCCCGAGGTCGAGCGAGAACGCCGAGGGCAAGGAGGCCGAAGCAGGCGATTCAAAGGCCAGAATCGCCGATGCAGGCCGACACAGCCCTTCGGTGCTCGCAGCCGGCCGAAGCCAGGATGGGGTTTTGCAACAGCGCCTTAGCACGTGCGCCGTCGCAATCAGCGACGGCGTCTGGCCTGCCCTGGCCAGCGCCAAAGCACGCAGACGCTTCTGCAGTCCTAAACTATTACCGACAGGCCGCTTACACAATCGGCTTGCATTAGGGGAACCGGATTTGCTATCTTGTCCCGCCGTCCGCCATGGTCAGGGCATTCGTGGTGCACAGAGGTGCATTGTGGCAGCAGCCCAACACGTTCAGGCAGGTGCGATCCCGCGGCGCCAGCAAGACGGGGCGTCTGAGTTCGCGGGTGTGAGCCCCCCGGTTCTGCCATCGGCTGCTGCGCGGCCGGCGCCGGGTGGAGCTGGAGCCGCGGCCGGGCGACTCCGCAGGTTCTTCTGGAATGCCTACGCCTGCGTCTACGACGCCCTGCCCAAGTACTACCGTCCTTACGGGGTGCAGGTCGAGCGGGTCATGGAGATGGTAGGGTCTTACGGTCTTCCGACCGGTGCCCGGATACTGGATGCGGGCTGTGGCACGGGCAACTATCTTGTGCGGCTGTGCGAACATGGCTATCAGGTGCTGGGGCTTGACACGGCCGCACACATGCTGGCCCAAGCGCGCAGGAAGATCCATGGGTTGGCCCGATCTGCCAGCCGAGGCGCACAATTGCGCCAGTCGAGCCTGGAGTCGGCTTTGCCACTCGCCGATCGGGCCTTCGACTGCATCGTCAGCATAAACGCCCTCTACATGATAGAGCACCCGCAGTCGGCTTTGCGGGAGTTCCGGCGCGTGCTGCGGCCGGGGGGATTGCTCGTTCTGTCGCACCCGTGCGAGATCCCGCCCCTCTCCTCCATTGTGGCGGAGCACGCCACGCGTTACGGCGTGGCGTCCGTGGTCTTGCCCGGGGGGGCGTTTGCGGCGCTCGGGCTGTTCAACTGGGTGATATCGAGGAACTTCCAGACACAGGACTTCCATTGCTGGTCCGCCGATGAGATGCAGGCCCGCCTGGGCAAGGCGGGCTTCGCTGTCAAGGCCATGGAATCGGCCTACGCCTGCGGCTCGAACCTCCTTGTCTGTGCCCTGAGGGACTGAGGAGGGCGAGCCGCAAGGGCAACGGGGAGGTGGCCACGGCAGACCCGGATTGCCAGATACGACCTCCCCACCGGCAAAAGAAAAGGCAGGCGAGCGTGAAACACTCACCTGCCTCGACCGTCCAGTAGCCAAACGTGGTTCGGCTACTTCTTCTTCCTGCGAAGCAAGGCTGACCCGACCAAAGCCCAAAGGCCGGCGCCCAGCAGAGCCAGGCTTG
The DNA here is from genome assembly GCA_964442595.1 of uncultured candidatus Brocadiaceae bacterium. Classification (GTDB taxonomy): domain Bacteria; phylum Planctomycetota; class Brocadiia; order SM23-32; family SM23-32; genus DAOVRD01. Next base: position 2,707 of record CAYUDW010000166.1, on the reverse strand, counting down.
CAGGCTCCGGCACGCCCACGAGACGAACCGGATCCTCACTCGAAACGCCCCAGCCGTAGGTCGGCGGGTAGAGTGTGCCGTTCAGGACCGCGTCGTACTCGTAGGGCGAGCCCGAAAGGTCGTAATGATCCGGGAAGACTCGCCCGAACTCCGACCCTCCGGTGAAGTCGAGCCAGGCGAATATCGACCCGGTTCCGGTCGGGTTGTAGTTCTTGATGCCGTAGACGCCGCGCACGTCGGCGGCGTCATACACACCGTTCCCGTTGGAGTCGAAGATCACCAGGTCGGGCTCACCTGGATCCCGGTAGCCGTCACCGTCCAGGTCGGAAACGAGCGGGACATATGTGCCCGTGAGCCAGAGCGAGACTCCCGCGTCGGGTCCGCCGCCGACTGCCATGTCGGAAGCGCCGGGATAATCATCCCCGGTAAGACCCATCACCCAGGCAGTTGGCCCCTGGGAAGGAACCGGGTTACCGCCAAACCCCGTGTCGAAGTCTGGCGTGGAGTCATCCCATACGTCGATGACTCCGCCGAAGCGTGGGCCGGGCACGAAATAGACCTGCCCTCCCACGCCCCCAACCACGCCGCTGGTGATGTAGACATAGCCGTTAGCGTCGGCGCCGGGGTCAAACGGGTCATGGAGCCACCCGTCCATAGCGCTACCGTCCGCCTTGGCCGGCACGATGAAATCGTACTCCAGGGCGGTCAGTTCGCCTCCGTCTGGCGTATCCCAGAGCGTAAGGCCTGTCGGATATGGCTTCCAATCCGTGACTCGGGCCACAGCGCGGCCCTCGTCACCGGGCGCCGGCAAAACGCCAGAGCCGATCGGATTGCCATTCGTGTCGTACAGGCTGGACCAGTCCTCAAGCTTGGCCTTTACTTCGTAGTTTGGGAGTGAGAAATTGACCGCTGCGACAGGCGAAGTGGTGATCGCTATCGCAGTCAGCACAACTAAGGGTAGCAACAGCGCTTTGCGCATGTCCTTCCCCCCTTTAACAAAACTCCGATCCTAGAATCACAGCGTTCTGTTACGTCACAATGTGCGAAGCAGCTAATCGCTTCGTGCCAGTGGCTTTACCTCCTTTCCGGCGCCGACGCCGCCGAGGAGGACCTTATTGAGGGTCCCCATGATGATCAGAAAATCCACCCACCAACACATGCGGCGGATGTACATGCTGTCGTACCGGACCTTGCGGCGCACGTCGCGCAGCGTGCGGTCGTAGCCGAGCTTCACCTGCGCCAGCCCGGTGATGCCGGGCTTGACGGCGAAACGCTTCCCGTAATCCCGCACCTGCTCTCGCAGCATAGCCACGAAGTGCGGCCGCTCCGGCCGCGGGCCGATCAGGCTCATCTCGCCCCGCAGGACGTTGATGAGCTGCGGCAGTTCATCCAGATGCAGCCGGCGCAGCACACGCCCCACGGGTGTTACGCGCGGGTCCGCGTCGCCGCTTGCCCAGACCGGCCCGGTCTCGGACTCGGCCCCGTCGTACATCGTCCGAAACTTGATGATCCGGAATACCCGCTCGAACTGCCCCACGCGCTCCTGGGTGTAGAAGACGGGCCCCCGCGAGGTCAGCTTGACGAGCATCGCGCAGAACAACATCGCGGGGGTGCTCAGCACGAACAAGACGAATGCCGCCATCCAGTCCACGTACGGCCTCACGGCGCGGTAGCGGCGCTGCAGAGCCCGAATGACCAGGCCCAGGCAGGCGGTGCTGAATAGCGTTATCGATGCCGGCTCTGGCATACGTCAATACCTTCTTCCAAGGGCACCATGGTAAAGTAGCAAAGGTTATGCCAGCGTCCGCCCGCCCGGGCTCGTTTTCTGTAAACGCCTAAGTTGTTGTCAGAAAGCGCCTTAGGACGATTAGGTCGGTAGCTCACGCGGGCTTTAGGAGCCGTGTGGAAGCCCTTACGCACCGCCCGTGTTGAGTAAAATCAACACGCTTGCGCCCCCTCTGGCGCGCGCGGAGCGTCGGACGGTGGCCAGCGCATCACGGCAAGTGCGTCAAAAGCGGCTGGGCGGCCTCTGTCAGGAAGTCGCGCAGCAGTTCGCGCGACCTCTCGATCTGCTCCACCGGGCCGGACACGTCCACCCGCACCAGCACGTCGGCGGCTTGAGGGTCCGTCAGCTTCCGGAGGGCCACGCGGCCCTGATGGCTCCAATAACTGGTGCTGAGCTTCGGCCCGCTCTTGAAGAAGTACCACGAGAGCCGCGCTTCCTGACCGCGCTTCAGCACGAGCTCGCGCACGGCGAGCCGTCGTCGCCCGCCGCCGGGAATGGCCACTGCCTGTTCGCCCACGGCCGCCAGCATGTAGCCCTCGCCGGTCAGACACTGCTCGGGCGGATGGCTGCGCCGACGCATCTGCTGGGCCAGCACGACGATCAACTGAACCTGCCCCGCCTCCGCGTTACGGTAGATGCGGACAAGGACATCGCGCGTGCCCAGCAGCTCGTACTCGTGTTCCGAGAGAGAGCCCTCGCTCCCCTGCCATGGGCCCAGCTCCAGTGGAATGCTCGCCCAAACGTCGGTCGGGGGCGCCGCGGAGCGCGGCCAGGCCAGGAAGACGGAAGCAGCGGCCACAAGAGCAAGGCCGAGCGCAAGGGCGCCCGCCAGCGCCCCCGGTCGGCCGGTCGCCCGGTCCAAGCCCGGCCGAGCGGCCTTCCCCGGCGGCCGGTCGGCGGCGGGGGGCTCGTGGGCGCCTC
>CAYUDW010000165.1:6328-7984 GCA_964442595.1 uncultured candidatus Brocadiaceae bacterium | reverse complement strand
TCCAGCAGGAGACGCGCCTCTGGGACGAGGTGCGCGAGCGCACCAACCGCATGCGCACCAAGGAGGAAGCGCAGGATTACCGCTACTTCCCCGAGCCGGACCTGCTGCCCGTCGAGGTCACGAACGAGATGCTCCAGCGCGTCCGGGAGAGCGTGCCCGAGCTACCGCTCCAGCGCCGCCGCAGGTTCTGCGACGAGCTCGGCCTGAGCGAGTACGACGCCACGGTGCTCTGCGACCAGAAGGAGGTAGGCGATTACTTCGAGGCGTGCCTGGCAGCGCACGGCTCCCCGAAGAGCATCGCCAACTGGATCATCAACGAGGTCCTGCGCGAGGTCAACGAGCGCAAGGTGTCCATGGAGGAGTTCGAGGTGCCGCCGGAGCGCCTGGCCGAACTCGTGCGTCTGACCGACGAGGGCAGGATCAACGCCAACGTCGCCCGCGACATCATGACGAAGATGATCCGGACGGGCAAGGACGCCGCCATGCTCGTCCAGGAGGAAGGCGTCGAGCAGATCAGCGACGGGGCCGCCCTCGAGCCCGTCATCGAGCAGGTCATACGCGACAACCCCGATACGGTGCAGGACTACCTGGGCGGCAGAAAGCAGGCCGTCGGCCCCCTGGTGGGCCAGGTGATGAAACTGACGCGCGGCAGGGCCGACCCGAAACTGGTCAACCAGATGCTGCGCGAGAAACTGGACAGACTATAGGTGAGAGGTGATAGGTTCTAGGTGATAGAGGCAAGCGGCACGCTCCCTTCTCCCCTCGGATCTAGCACCTGACACCTATCACCTAGAACCTAGCCCCTAGAACCTATCACCTGGATCCTGGGAGCCCACAATGCTCTGGACAGAACTGACTTCTGACGACTTTCCGAGCGCCGTCGAGGCGTCGCAGGGCCTCTGCCTGCTGCCGTTCGGCTGCATCGAGCGCCACGGCCCGCACCTGCCGCTCGGCACGGACCAGATCACGGTCGACACGGTCGCGCGCCAGGCGGCCGAGGAAGAGCCGGCCGTCGTCTTTCCGTCCTACTACTTCGGCAAGATCTTCACGGCCCGGCACACTCCCGGCACGATCGCGCCGACGCGGACGCTGCTTCTGCCGCTGCTCGAAGCCGTCGTGGAGGAAATCGCGCGCAACGGGTTCGGCAAGATCCTCATCGTCAACGGTCACGGCGGCAACACGAGCATGATCCATTTCTTCCTGCGCTCACTGCTGGAAGAGCCGCGCGGCTACGTGGTCTACAGCAGCAACCACTACGAGATGGAGGAAGGGCCCCGGGAGCGCTGGCACGAGATGCGCGACAGCGACTTCGGCGGTCACGCCGACGAGATGGAAACCAGCCTGATGCTCTATATGCGGCCGGAGCTCGTGCACATGGAAGCACTGGGCGACCCGGCGGACGGCCTGTCGAGGGAGAGGACGGACCACCTGCCCGGGCTCAGCACGTCGGTGAGCTGGTACGCCGACCATCCCACCCATTACGCCGGCGATGCCCGCACGGCCACCGCAGAGAAGGGCGAGTTCATGTTCCGCGCCTGCGTCGACAAGGTGGTGCGCCAGATGCGGGCCGTCAAGTCGGACCAGATCAGCCCGCGCGTCCAGCAGGAGTTCTACAGCCAGACGGACCACCGGCGGCGGGACGAATAGGAAGTCGCA
>CAYUDW010000165.1:0-6228 GCA_964442595.1 uncultured candidatus Brocadiaceae bacterium | reverse complement strand
CCGGCGTCATGGGTATGCGCACGTGCCCGGGCCGACGCATTGCTCCGGGCCTTCGCGCGGGGCGTAGACGTAGTAAGTTGCGCGCGCGATCGTGAATTCCCGTACCGGCTCGGCGCCCGCGTACACCTCCGGCGAGGCCTGCACGACGCTGCCGAGCACAGCTAACCAGCTTGCCGGGTACTCATCCAGCGAACCGATTGCGTCCACGCAAGGCATCTCCGCGAAGCCGGCGTGGAAAGCAACGCCGGCCTCGTAACCACCCACCCAGATGATCCTCGCTGCCGGCGCGCCCGTGCTCTGGAGGAACCCGGCAAGAAGCACTGGCGACTTACGGGTGTCGGCGTCAGCGCCATAGGTCAGCGGGTAGGCCACGAGGCCAATGACGGCCGCGCCCAGCACAGCCCGGTAGCCCATGCGCCTCCACAGTATCCACCCCGCCAGCGAGGCCAGGCCGACGGGGACGGCAAGACCCAGCGCCCACGGGAGCATCGCCGGCCGCCGGGCCGCGCAGACCGCCAGCCCCACTGACGCAGCCAGTAACAACGCCAACAGGACCCTCCCGATCCAGTGGTCCCTCTCGTCCAGGTAGGCGGCGACCGTTATGGCAGCAGGCGGCAGAAGCGGGATGAGGTAACGGTCCGCCTTGGCCGGCAGCAGGCTGAACACCAACAAGGCCGCGGCCAGCCACAGGACCAGCCGGAACGCTCCGGAGCGCCCGGGGCGCTGGCACACGTAGATCAACGCAAAGGGCAGGTACACAACCCAAGGCAGGAACTCACCGGGCAAGCTCCGCAGGTAATAGTGAATAGCCCCGCGAGCCTCATAGCCGCCTGCCCTGGCGATGACCTCCCGCCACAGGGCAATGTCGATAACGCAGCGTCCCTTCAGCAGGACCACCGGGACCAGCCACGCCATGACCGGCAGGCTCGCGATCGCCAGGCCGGCCAGCCATTTCCAGTGCAGTAGCTCCTTCCAGTTCCGCTGCCAGACGAGGTAGGGCACGATGGCGCACGCCAGCATCAGCAGAGCGACGGGGCCCTTCGTAAGAAGGGCGAACCCCAGCGCAAGCGAGCTGGCCCCGAAGTAAAGCCACCAACGCTTCGCCTGCTGCGTGCTTCTCAGGTAGAGGTAGAAGGCCATCAGCACGAAGAACGTCAGGATCACGTCCGTCGTGACGCGCTGGGCCGCCCAGACGAACCGCATGGAAGTGCCAAGCACCAGGCTTGCCAGGACCGGGTTGACCCCCAGGGAGAGCGCCACGAGGTAGCACGCGATCAGGCACCCCACGCCGAACAGCAGGACCGGCAGTCGCACCGCCAGCGTGTAGCGGCCCAGTGCCTTGATGCTCAGCGCCGCCAGCCAGAAAAGCAGAGGTGGCTTATTGTAATACGGCTCTCCGTTCAGGTGAAGCACTACCCAATCGCCGCGCGTCACTATCTCGTGCGCCACTTGAGCATAGCGCGGCTCCAGAGGATGCCACAGATCGCGGCTCCATAATCCCGGAAGGAACACGACGGCGCCGAACACACAGACGGCCAGCAGTTCCGCGCCGACGCTTCGGCCATTCCGGACGCCGACGCTCGATGCCGGTATGTCAGGCACCCTTCAACGCCCCCACTTGTTCCTGGAAACAGGCAAGGGCCTTCCGGAGGCCCTCGGCGCGCGGAGTCAGGGGTTCCCAGCCCAGCAGTTGCTTCGCCCTGGAGATATCCGGCTGCCGCACTTTCGGGTCATCCGTGGGCAAGGGCTCGAACGCAATGGTACTCCGGGAGCCGGTCAGCTCGATGATCTCCTTTGCCAGCTCCAGAACCGTAAGCTCCTGGGGGTTCCCCAGATTGACGGGTTCGTGTCCATCGCTTTCCAGCAGGAGCGCTATCCCCCGCACCATGTCGTCGATGTAGCAGAAACTGCGCGTCTGGGAACCGTCGCCGTACACGCTCAGCGGTTCGCCCATCAGGGCCTGGCGGAAGAACGTCGGGAGGGCACGCCCGTCGTAAAGACGCATCCTGGACCCATAAGTGTTGAAGATGCGCGCGATGCGCGTGTCCAGGCCGCAGGACTCATGGTAGGCCATGGTGAGGGCTTCGGCGAAACGTTTCGCCTCGTCGTAGACGCCGCGGGGGCCCACCGGGTTCACGTTCCCCCAGTAGTCCTCCGGCTGGGGATGGATCAGCGGGTCCCCGTAGACCTCGCTGGTGGAAGCCAGCAGAAACCGCGCGCCCTTCTGCTTGGCCAGCCCGAGCCCCTTGTGGGTCCCCATGGCCCCCACCTTCAGGGTCTCAATCGGGTACTTCAGGTAGTCGACGGGACTGGCCGGAGAGGCGAAGTGAAGCACATTGTCCACGTCGCCTCCCACGTGGATGTACTCGGTCACGTCATGCTTGATGAAGCGGAAGTTCTTGTTCCCGAACAGGTGCTCGATGTGCTCGGCGGAGCCCGTCAGCAAACTGTCCATACAGATCACGTCGTGGCCCCGCTCAACGAAGTAATCGCACAGGTGGGAGCCGATGAATCCCGCGCCTCCCGTAATCACTGTCCTCGGGGACATCTGTCACCTCCCGTGAGAGGATCCCGCGTTGAGGAAGAGACCCTTGCCCGCCGGCAGTGCGCAGATGGGATGGACCCGACGGGAAGCGGTGTGCCGCCAACCCAACCGGCCTGCCCGTTCCCGCGGCGTCAGGCGACGGCTTGGGGGCATTGTACGGAACCGGAGTAGCGGGGGCAAGCTCCCGTGCAGTAACCCGCCTGCCGCCCCGTGGAGGACGGCGCGGCCCTGCCCGTGCGGCTCGTCAGGCGACGCTACTTCTTGCGCCCGACGGCGATGACCGATAGCCCCGGCACGGGCAGCACGTGATCCAGCAACCGGACCATCGGCAGCAGGAGGTCGAACAGCCTTACCTGCAATCCCGGGACGGTCTTCCGCTTCAGGATGCGGCCATTCACGAACCAGCCCAGGACGCCCAGCTTGTTCAGGGCGAACACGTTCTCCACCTCAAACCCGGCCGTCGACATTCGCTCCGTCAGCTCCTGCTTGCTGTACCTGCGGCAGTGGCCGACGGCCCGGTCTATGCTGCCGTACAGCCATCGCCCCTGCGGCACCAGGACGATGGCCCTGCCTCCCGGCACGAGAACGCGATGAAGCGCCCGCAGGACCTCCAGGTCCGCCTGTATGTGCTCCAGCACGTTGATGCACAGGACCGTGTTCAGGTGGTCGTCCTGCAGGGCATCGTAAGCGCCGAAGTCCGTCAGGTCCTGGCACTCCACACGCACGTTCGGATTGTTGCGGAAGCCGTGTTTGAGCATCTCCACGTAGAGGGGCTTGTTGTCGACCGCCACCACGACTTCCCTGTCGAGCAGGTGCTGGGTGATGTTGCCTATGCCGGCCCCCGTCTCCAGCACCCGGTCTCCGACGTACGGTTTGATTCGCAGGAAAACCCACTTGTTGTACCGGCGGGCGCGGCGCATGGACAGCAGCGTCTGCATCCCCTCGTCCATGCCCTTAAGGCCCTCGAACAGCCAGTACTTCAGGATGGTCCATAAGGCGCTGACGCCGTCCTTCCAACCGATCTTCTTGCCGGCCAGGTAGGTGCGCCCATGATACTCGATGGGCACTTCATAGACCCTGAGTCCCAGCCTGGCCACCTTGGCCGTGATCTCCGGCTCGAAACCGAACCGGTTCGACTTGATGGGTATGGACCGGAAATACTCCGCCCGGAACGCCTTGTAGCACGTCTCCATGTCGGTCAGGTTCAAGTCCGTAGTCATGTTCGAGAGCAGGACGAGCAAGGCGTTGCCTATCCTGTGCCAGAACAGCAGGACTCGCCGCGCCCTGCCGCCCATGAAACGCGACCCGTAGACGACGTCGGCCGACCCACTCAGGATGGGCTCCAACAACTCGGGGTAGCAGCGGGGGTTGTACTCCAGGTCCGCGTCCTGGATGATAGCGATCTCGCCGGTGCAGGCCTTCTGCGCCGTGCGAATGGCCGCCCCTTTGCCCATGTTGCGTTCGTGGTAGAGGGGCTTGATCTCCGCGTGCTCCGAAGCGAGCTGCTGCAGGACTTCCCCACTGCCGTCGTCCGAGCCGTCGTCCACGACGATCAGCTCTTTGCCCAGCTCGGCTGGAGGCGCATCCAGGACGCGCTCGATCAGGGCCCGCAGGGTCGGGCGCTCGTTGTAGCAGGGGATGATGATGCTCAGCCGAGGTCCCATTCTGGCGATTCGCACCCAGGAGCAGCAGCCAAGCGAGTCTTCGACACGCACGCGCGGAAGAACCGGCGTCAGTTCCGCCCGCCAATGGTTCTGTACTTGAACCGGACGCAGCCTGGTATTGTGGCGCCCGCCCGAAGCCTTTTCAAGAACATCCTGAGCAGGGGCCAGGCGGGTAGCCGCCATTGTCGCGCTCGCAGCTCCGGGAACTCCTGCCGACCAAAGGTCAGCTCGTCCCGAGGGCCTGACGCGAACGGCTCCGCTGCACCATGGCCCAGCTGACCTGACGCGCTCTGTCCACGGGACTATGGCTTGACAGCAGGCCCGGAGCTCAGGTACAAGGCGGCACTTGACCGCGCAGCCTGTCAGCCAGCGACACCCAAGGAGCCAAATGGCCAAGCGACTAAGCTGCTTCATGCTCCCCCTCTGCACTCTGGCCCTGGGGGGGAGCCTTGTTCTGCTGTTCCTCACCCGGTGGGGCATCGGGGTGGCTCCCGATTCGGCCACCTACATCAGTGTTGCTCGCAGTGTCGCAGAGGGCCGGGGGTTTAGCCTCACGTTTGGTGACGGCACGGTGATGCCCCTGGTTCACTTCCCGCCACTCTTTCCTGCCTTGCTGGCCGCGGGGGGCTTCTTCGGCATTGAGCCATGGCATGTCGCCAGATGGCTCAATGCCCTTCTCTTCGCGGCCAACATCATGCTCGTGGGCCTGGCAATCCGCAGGTGCACGGCTGGTGCTTCCTTCGCTGCGCTACTCGGTGCGTTCCTCGCGCTCGCCTCCTATGACATGCTCAAGGTTCACACGATGGTATGGACGGAGCCGCTGTTTCTCTTCCTTGGCCTCTCGGGGTTGTTGCTTCTGGCCCTCCACATAGACGATCCAAACCCGTTGTTCCTCCTGGGTTCCGCTGCTGCCGTCGCTCTCGCTTTCCTGACAAGATTCGCAGGGGCATCCCTGGTTCTATCCGGGACTGTAGCCATTTTGCTGTTCCGCCGGACCGCGTACTGGGGCAGACTCAGGGAGTGCGCCGTCTTCGGAACCGTCAGCTCTGTTCCAATGGGGCTCTGGCTGATCAGGAACCTGCGCGTCAGCGACAGGGCCGTCACCGGGAAGCTGAGTTTCCATCCAATTGCTCTGGCCGAGGCGGCCAGAGGTCTGCGAACCGTGTCGCGGTGGTTCCTGGGGGGCAGCGTCCCAACCGCAGTGAAGTTGACGTTCTTGCTCATCATGTCCGCAGCGGTCTTCTGGGCAATGCGCCGGAGCAAGGCAGGCGAGAGCAATTCCGACAAACCGGTCCGCACGACGATCCCTTCTGTATTGGCAGTCTTCGCTGTCGTGTACGGCGCGTTCCTGGTTGGCTCGATTTCCTTTGTGTACGCAAACATCCGGCTGGATTACCGAATCCTCGCCCCGGTTCACGTGTGTGTTCTGATCCTCCTTGTGTGCACAGGACAGGCCTTGTTTCGACCGCCCAGACGGTCCACGGCAGGCTTCATCGTGTTGCTCGTGGCCAGCCTGTGCCTGGTGGGGCGCCATGTCGGCCGGGCAGTGGAATGGGCATCGGACCAAGACGACGCGAGGGAGTACGCCGCCAGGCCCTGGCGAGAGTCAGTGATCATCTCGGAACTCAGACGCCTCCCGGACGATGTTCCGGTCTTCTCGAATGCGCCCGGCGCCGTTGCCTTCCTTGCCGGCAGGTGTGCTTACGGGCTTCCGGAGAAGCAGAGCGCCTTCTCCGGGCAAGCGAACGAGGACTATCTGACGCAACTTGAGGAGATGCGGCAAGCACTCGAGAAGGACCACGGCGTGCTGGCCCACTTCAATGACATCCACCGAGATGGCATGCCAACCGAGGCCGAGCTGAGAGAACGTCTGGATCTCAGGCCGATCCGAACAGCGGCCGATGGCGCCATTTACGTGATAGCGGATTCCGCGGTCGATCATCCAGACCGATGAAGCCCTACCCACCCCCAGAGGCAGTGCTCCGCTATGCCACGCGGCGGCTCAGGCCTCAAGGCGGC
>CAYUDW010000164.1:6541-7985 GCA_964442595.1 uncultured candidatus Brocadiaceae bacterium | reverse complement strand
GCTCGGGCGAAGGGCACCGCATGCTTGGCAAAGTCCACAGCATGGGCGTGTACGGCATCGAGGCCTACCCCGTCGAGGTCGAGGTGTACGTGACGCGTTCGGCGCTGCCGCGCGCCACGCTGGTGGGCCTGCCCGACGCCAGCGTCAAGGAGAGCATAGACCGCGTCCGGGCAGCCCTGCGCAGCAGCGGCTACTACCTGCCCACCATCGCCGCGACAGTGAACCTGGCGCCGGCCGATCGCCGCAAGGAAGGTCCCGCCTTCGAGCTTCCCATCGCTCTGGGGCTGCTGCAGGCCACGGACTCGCTGCGTCTGAAGACTGGCGGGCGATACGTGGTCGTGGGAGAGCTGGCGCTGGATGGCCGCGTTCGTCCGGTCAACGGCTGCCTTTCAATGGCGCTTCACGCGCGCGAGCGCGGTTTTGACGGGCTGATCGTCCCGATGGACAATGCACGGGAGGCGGGCGTCGTTGAGGGGCTCGACGTCATACCGGTCAGCCACCTGACGGAAGCCGTGGGATTCCTGACGGGATCGCAGCAGCTCAAGCCGGTGCGCCTGGACGTGGACCGGATCTTCCGGGAGGCACGGACGTACGACGTCGACCTGTCCGAAGTCCAGGGCCAGCACCACGTCAAGCGTGCCATCGAGGTGGCCGCCGCCGGTGCGCACAATATCCTGATGATCGGCCCGCCAGGGGCCGGCAAGAGCATGCTGGCCCAGCGGCTCTGCACCATTCTGCCCAACCTGACGCTGGACGAATCCATCGAGACGACCATGGTCTACAGCGTCAGCGGGCTGCTGCAGCCGGGGACGTCATTGATGGCCGTGCGGCCTTTCCGTTCGCCTCATCACAGCGTCAGCATCGCGGGCCTGGTCGGCGGCGGAACTCATCCGAAGCCGGGTGAGATCAGCCTGGCCCATCACGGCGTGCTGTTCCTGGACGAGCTGCCCGAGTTCGGCCACTCGGCTCTGGAGTCGCTTCGCCAGCCCGTCGAGGATGGTCACATCACCATCTCCCGGGTCAACATGACCGTCACTTACCCGGCGGAGTTCATGCTGGTGGCTGCGATGAACCCGTGTCCGTGCGGCCACTACACGGACCCGCGCCGGCAGTGCCGGTGCACGCCCAGGCAGATTCAGTCCTATCGTCGGCGCATCAGCGGCCCGCTCCTGGACCGGATTGACATACACGTCGACGTGCCGCCGCTGGAATACAGGGACCTGGCGACGTCGCGTCCGGCCGAGCCATCCGACGCGATCCGGGAGCGCGTGGTGGAGGCCCGGCGGCGCCAGTTGGATAGGTTTGCGGGAGTGGGCTTCTTTGCCAACTCGCGCATGGAGCGGCGCCACGTCCGGCGCTACTGCCAGCTTGACGACGACGGACGCCTGCTGCTCCGGCAGGCCATGGACGCCCTTGGCTTCTCGGCCCGGGCATACGACAAGAT
>CAYUDW010000164.1:4327-6441 GCA_964442595.1 uncultured candidatus Brocadiaceae bacterium | reverse complement strand
GCGTCTTGCCGCCAGGTCCGTGACGTTGTCCCGCAGCCACCCGCGCTCGCGCATCGCGGCCAGCAGTCTGGCGCCCGTCTCGTCCGCGTAGGGATCCGCGTCGAGGACCTCGCCGCCGCCGTAGGCGCCGGGCGGCGTATCCCAGCCGAGCGGCAGCACCAGGTCCGCCGGGACCTCCATCGTCCGGTCGGCAAGGAACGTGCCCACGCGCGTGACGAGGGCCAGCGCCGTCCAGGGCGGCGCCGCGTCCCTGCGGTGGGCGCTGTGCAACAGCAACTCCTCCGACGTGCTCGCGACGGCGATGGCGTGGGGGGCGGGATCCATGTCGCCACGCAGATACAGGCAGAGGGCGGCCCGCTCGGCAGCCTGGTTTAGCGGATCCGAGGCCAGGTCGAAGTAGCCCGCGCGCGAGGACTCGAACATGCTGTTGCGACTGTGGCTGTAGGCGAACCGCCAGACGACGCCCCAGCGTTGCAGCGCGGCCAGACAGCCGGTCAGGATCCCCCCTACCCCGCGGAACCGGCCCGGGCCGGAGTAGTTGTACTCGCTGATGGTGAACGGCTTGTCCATGAGCCTCACGAACGCGCAGCTTCGGCCGCCCGGCGCCCCCTCGGCTATGGGACTCCGGTTATCGCAGCGCGACGGCAGCCGCCAGCTTCCTTCCAGGAAACGGGGATGATCGACGTAGAAGTGGTCGTCCACGTAGCCGAAATCCGCCCGCGCCGCCTGGTTCTGAATCGGGTTCGTCCAGCCGTTCATGTTGGTGAGCAGCGCTTTCACGCCGAGCTCTTCGCGGAGGAACTGCTCCGTCCGGGCGAACATGTCGCGCTCCGTCTGGGTCAGAAACGCAACGACGTCGCAGCCGCGAGGGGAATCCTCGTATGGATTCATCGGGAGCGGGACCGTGCCGGCAGCGGGATCGCCCTCGACGGACACGCCCCAGGCATCTTCGATTGCCTGCCGGCTACCGTAACGGGCGGCCAGGAAATGGTCCCACGCGACCTGCCAATCGCGGGCCACCCTCTCGTCCAGGCCGCGCAGGTAGTTGCCCGCGTTGCCCTCGTTGATCATCGCCAGCCAGGCAATGGCGGGATCCTGGGCGTAGGTCAGTCCGGTGTAGGGATTGACGTGCGTGAGCAGGTTGCGGGAGAAGGCCTTCCAGTTCTCGAACGCCCTCTCGTTCACGGGCACCAACATCTTGAAGCTGTTCATGCCGAGGTCGCCCTCGGCGCCCTCCCATATCTCGCCGGCGAAGACCGGGCGGGAGACGAACAGGTCGGTCGTCATGTAGATGCCGCGCTTCTTCAGCGCCGCCAGCAGGTAGTCGAGCTGATCGAGCTTATCGGCGCGAAGGGACGTGCTGGTGCCCTGTGAGCGGTCAACCAGCTCCCCCTCGTAGTGATGAAAGCGAACGGTGTTATAGCCCAGGCGCATGAGTCTATCGGCCAGCCGGTCCGCCTGCTCATGCGTGATGTAATGCGCGCTGAAGCAGAGGTTGACACCGTAGAATCGCCGTGGGGTCTCCGGGTCCCGCTCGAATGCAAGCTGACCGTCCGGGCGCGCGATCAACCATCCATGCTTCCCGGCCGGCGGATCCACCTGCCCCATCCCCGAGAAGTCGAGTGCGGAGCCCGGCACGATGTCGAGCTCGAGCGCCAGCGGCACCCACTCGCTCCCCGCCTCGATGGTGACCGGCCTGTCGAACGCGACGTCGATCCCCTCAGGCGTGCTGATTGTGAAGGCCAGGTCCAGCGGCTGACCCGCCGGCCACTGCCGCCCCTCACTGAACTGCGGGCCGATGCGCACGGAGAACGAGGGGCCCCACTGTCGGTTGTCCTGCAGAAGCACCGGTGTGGCTGCCGGCAAGTCCACGCGCAGAACACGGCCCTCCGCCAGGGACAGGACGAGGGACTGCGTCGGCGCCGAGCGCACGTGCACGTCGCCGAACTCGGCGGGCACCGTCCCTCGTTCCCCGTTTGCAACGAACTCCTGACCCGCGAGGAGGCGAATGGGAAGATTGACCGCGACGTGCAGGCTGTTCAGCGTGATGGCCTCCCGCGGCGTGAGCCTGTAAGCCAGCGACAGACCGTCGGCAGAGGGATGCGCCCGAAGCT
>CAYUDW010000164.1:0-4227 GCA_964442595.1 uncultured candidatus Brocadiaceae bacterium | reverse complement strand
GAACACACGCACGTCACCTTACGCTGCTAGAGGGCAAGATGCGCAAGATACTGATTGCCGGCGCTGCCGTAGTGGCCGCGGTCCTGGCGTGGGCGGTTGTCGCTTTCAACAGGCTGGTGAGGGGACGCAATCTGATGCGAGAGGCCTGGAGCGGCATCGACGTCCAGCTCAAGCGTCGCTACAACCTGATCCCGAACCTGGTGCGCGTGGTCGAGGGCTACGCCCTCCACGAACGCAACCTGTTCGAGAACGTAACGCGGGCCCGGACGCTGTGCATGCGGGCGGCCGGAGCCGCCGGGAAGTCCGAGCCCGAAACCGGCCTTTCGCAGGTGCTCCGAAACCTCATCGCGGTCGCCGAAGCCTACCCCGACCTGAAGGCCAACCAGAACTTCCTCGAGCTGCAGGACGGCCTCTCGGAGATCGAGGACCAGATCCAGCTCGCCAGAAGGTACTACAACGGCACCGTCCGCGACTACAACATCCGGGTCGAGTCCTTCCCCGGCATGTTGATCGCGGGCCTGTTTCGATTCCGCCCGGCCGACTTCTTTGAGATCGAGTACACCACCGAGAGACAGGTGCCCGAGGTGGACATCCAGGTTGCAGGTAGACAAGAACCGGAGGCCGAACCATGAAAGCCATGCACCGCGTCGCCGCGCTAATCCTGATGGCAGCGTGCCTGTTCTTCTACGGCAGCCCCACCGCAGCGGCGGCGGCCGGCGGGGGTGAACGAATCCTCGATTACCAGACTGACATCACCGTCCATCAGGACGGCAACATGACGGTGGAGGAGACAATCAAGGTCCGGTGCGAAGGCCGCAAGATTCGCAGGGGAATCTGGCGCGACCTTCCCACCGACTACACGGACCGGTTCGGGCTCCGCTACGTCGTCGGGCTGGACATCCTGGAGGTCGAGCAGGACGGCAAGCCGGCCCCCCACCACGTGAAGCAGCTCATGAACGGCCAGCGCCTCTACATCGGGCGGGAAGACGTATTGCTGAAGACGGGAGAGTACACGTACAGGGTGAAGTATGCGACCGACCGGCAGATCGGCTTCTTCGACGACCACGACGAGCTGTATTGGAACGTGACGGGCGTCGGGTGGGAGTTCCCCATCGAGCATGTCTCGGCGACCGTCTCGCTGCCCGGCGGCGTGCCGGCGTCGGAGATCGAGTTGGAGGGCTACACCGGACCCGAGGGCTCGCGGGGCAGGAACTATGCCGCCGAGGTGGACCTGGCGGGGACAGCCACGTTCGAGACCACGCAGAGGCTCGCGCAAAAGGAGGGACTCACCGTGGTCGTTTCATGGCCCAAGGGATACGTGGCCGAGCCGACTCAAGCGGAGAAGTTCGCCTACCTTCTGAGCGACAACCGGGGCTTGGTCGTGGGGCTGTTCGGCCTGGCCGGGGTGTTCCTGTACTACACCGTGGTCTGGGCCCGCGTCGGGCGCGATCCGGAGGAGGGCACCATCATCCCGCTATACGAGCCGCCCGGAGGGCTCAGCCCGGCCGCCGCGCGTTACATTGCCCGGATGGGCTACGACAAGAAGGCATTTGCGGCCGCCGTCATCAACATGGCGGTCAAGGGCTATCTCAGCATCTCCGACGAGTATGGCAGCTACACGCTGACCAGGATGGGAACGGGCACGGAGAAGCTCACGCCGGAGGAGAAGAAAATCGCCAAGAGGCTGTTCGGCAGTCTGGTCACCGTCAAGATCGACCAGGCAAACCACCGGCAGATCGGCGACTCGATGGACAAGCTCGAGAAGTCGTTGGAGGCGAACTTTCAGAAGAAGTACTTCATGACTAATAGGGGCTATTTCGCTGTTGGGCTTGTCGCCTCCGCGACGGCGGTTGTGCTGGGTGCACTCGCCCACGCATCGTTCCCGGCCCTATTCATGTGCCTGTGGCTCTCCATCTGGACGATCGTCGTGTGCGCCCTCCTCTGGCAGGCCGCCAGCTCGTGGCGAGCGGTCTTCAGCGGAAGGGGCACCGTGCTGGCCCCTCTGGGCACTGCCATTGTGACCAGCCTGTTCGCGCTGCCCTTCCTGGCGGGCGAAGTGTTCGGCCTGGGCATGCTGGCGCATCTGACGTCGCCGGGGATGGTCGGGCTGGTGCTGGCAGCCGGGGCGCTCAACTGGATCTTCTACCACCTGCTCAAGGCGCCCACGCTCGCCGGCCGGAAGCTGATGGATAAGATTGAGGGATTCCGCATGTTCCTCTCCGTGGCGGAGAGGGATCGGCTCAACCTGCTTAACCCGCCGGAGAAGACGCCGGAGCTCTTCGAGCGTTACCTCCCCTACGCGCTGGCGCTGGAGGTCGAGCAGGAGTGGAGCGAGCAGTTTGCGGACGTGCTCAGCCGAGCCGGCACGGCCGACCAACCCTACAGCCCGAGGTGGTACTCGGGCACCGGCTGGCGGACGCTGGGGACGACCTCGTTCGCGGGTTCGCTGGGCACGTCATTCGCCACGGCTGCGGCAAGTTCGGCCAGGGCGCCCGGCTCCAGCTCAGGCGCGGGCGGCGGTGGGTTCTCAGGCGGGGGCGGGGGCGGAGGAGGCGGCGGGGGTTGGTAACGCCTGCGCGGCCGCGAGCCCAGCCTTCTGCACCTCCAATATCACACTCCGTAGCGCTGAGCATGTCCGGCGTGTCCGGCCGGTCAGTCTGCCGTCGGTGCTGTTTCCTCCCAGAGCTCGCCCTTGGTGCCGGTCACGAGTCGCAACTGACGCCCCTGCTCCGCGCGGCGGAGCTCGTACTTGTAGTCCTCCCACGAGCCGTCGCCCCATAGCAGGTATAGAGCGCCCTCCCCTGCATTCCAGCGCCCCTTCTCGACGGATGTGTCCTTGCTCTCAATGGAAAGGTCGCCGGCAATCGCGATCATGTGAGAGGCGTCCGTTCTGCTCCAGGTGCCGTCCGCTCGCAAGGTCAGCGTGCTCTGAGTCTCGGAAACCATCCGCGCCCTCGACCAATCCGTCTCGAACGGGGACTCGTTGGTCAAGGCGTACGTGGAAACAAGGCGCCATGTGCCTGCAAGGGCGGGGTCGGTCTTCCCCTCGCCGAAGCCGAACGAGTCGGAGATGCGGCGCAAATCCACACTACGCCTCTCCAGCGGGGCCTTCAGGCCAATGGCCAGGAGGGCCACGGCGTACTCGTTGATGATCCGAACCGAGGCGCGTGCCAGGACGACGTTCCCGTTGGGCGCCGTCCCCTTCCATTCAATCGCCACGCCCTTGCCGACGGAGGTCGGCTCGCCCGGCCGCGCCAAAGCTGGAGACAGGGACAGTATCTGCTGGTCAAGATACTCGACCACGCGCGGGTCGTCAGCCCGGGTGATGCCCTCCTCGATCACTCGTTCGCCGATGATGAAGTAGAGCTCGGAAGGCCCATCCGGCGTCGTGGCGGGCTTAGGGGGGACGAGTTGCAGAGAATCGTCATGTTCCTTGATGGTCCATCCTGCGGGGTACCAGAGCGAGAATCCGATGACATGACGGTAGACCTTGCCCTTGGCCGGCCCGGAGGGCGCTTCGGCTTCGCCGCCCAGCAGTTCCGCCTTCTTGCGCGCGTACTCCTCGTCGCTCAGTATCCCCGCATCGTGGGCAGCTTCCAGCGCCTGAAGCTTCTGCTGCGTGGCTTCATCCAGGCGCGGCGCAGCAGCCTGAATCTGGGCCTCGACCTCCTTCTTCTTCAGGGCGTACTCCTCATCGCTCAGGATCCCGGCCTGATGGGCTGCCTCGAGAGCCTTCAGCTTCGCCGCCAGATCGTCACCGGCCTCCCTCACGGCCCCCTGGGGCGCTTCGGCTGCCGCTTCTGCCCTCGGCTCCGCCGCCGGCGCTGGCATCGTGATTACACACTGGAGGGCCTCATACTCGCCGAACTCCCCTGCCCGAACCCCCAGAACGGGGATCTTGCCCGCAGCGCCCGTGAGCGCTCGCTCGACCGCCTCCGTGGCGTCCACGCCGCTGCTTCCCACGGTGAACAGCACATCGCCCGTGCGAAGGCCCGCCTGTGCAGCCGGCGAGCCGGGCGTCACCCCGTTCACGAGCACGCCGACCCGGTATCCCATCTCCTCCTGTATCGCGTCCAGGTCCGCAGAAGAGAGCGTCTGCAGCACGAGCCCTGCCCTCGCGAGGGCCGAACCGCTCTCGGCGGCGAACGCCGCGGACGAGAGAACCATGAAGCCAACAACGCCCGCCAGCAGGCTGACCGTGAACCGTCTCATTGTCTCCCTCCCTCC
>CAYUDW010000163.1:5647-7986 GCA_964442595.1 uncultured candidatus Brocadiaceae bacterium | reverse complement strand
GTACCGAACCCACGTCAGCCGCTACGAGCTCGAGCAGTACCTGCCCGTGCTGTAGCGATGATGGCCGTTCCCCTGCGCCGGGCGGTGTGGAGGCAGGGACACCCGCTGCCGTCTTTCGCTTGCTCGCGCTGTTATAATCGGGCGAACGCCGATGGCGCTCCCCTTTTGCATATCCCCTGGCGCGGCCCGGCGCTTGCACCGATCCGATCGCTGCTGGAGGTACAGATGGACTGCAATGCTTTCGTGGAGCAGCAGGTGACCGAGATCAAGGAGGCGGTCGGCGACGCGATCGCCATCAATGCGCTGAGCGGCGGCGTGGACAGCTCCGTCGTCACCGTTCTCGGGCACCGGGCGCTGGGCGACCGCTTGAAGACCTTCTTCATTGACAATGCCCTGATGCGCGAGGGGGAGCCCGAACACGTCGTCAGGATGTTCGAGCAGATGGAGATCCCCGTCGAGCTCGTGGACGCGAGGGACGAGTTCCTGTCCGCCCTCGAAGGCGTGACGGATCCCGAGGAGAAGCGGCAGGCCATCACGGACACGTTCTACTCGGGCGTCTTCTCGCGCCTGGTGGAGCAAACGGGCGCCCGGTTCCTCCTGCACGGCACGATCCTGACCGACATCGAGGAAACCGTCGCAGGGATCAAGCGCCAGCACAACATCCTGGCCCAGGTCGGCATAGACCCCGAGGAGGAGTACGGCTACGCGGTCTTGGAGCCGCTGAAGACGCTGCGCAAGGACGGCGTCAGGGAGGTCGCACGGGTGCTGGGACTGCCGGAGAGCGTCTCGAACCGCATGCCGTTCCCCGGTCCTGCCCTGGCCACCAGGATAGTGGGCGAGGTGACCGAAGAGAGGCTGGAGACCGTGCGTGCGGCTACGGCCGTAGTCGAGGAGGAGCTTGCCGACACGGGCGCCTTCCAGTACATGGCCGTCCTGCTGAACGACCGGGCCACCGGAATCCGCGACAACAGACGGGAGTTCGGGCAGATCGTGGTGGTGCGCTGCATCGACAGCGTTGACGCTCGGACGGCTACCCCCGTGGAACTGCCCTGGGAGATGCTGAAGCGGCTCTGCGAGCGAATAACGCAGATCGAGGGCGTCAACCGCTGCCTGTATGACCTGACGCCGAAGCCGCCGGCGGCCATCGAGTACGTGTGACCACGGATCCGCCCGGCCAGACCGCGCGTCGTGGCACGGCTCGGCCGGTCCGTCGCGCCCGCGCACTGAGGAGGCAAGATGAAGGGCTGCATACTGCTGGCCGATGGCACGCGTCTGGAAGGGGAAGTCACCGGCCCGGTGCGAACTGCAATGGGCTGGGTGGCGGCGAACACCGGCGTGGTCGGCTTTCAGGAGATGGTGACGGACCCGGCCTACAAGAGCCGCATCCTGGCGTTCACCTACCCCGAGATCGGCAACGTGGGCGTGACCGGAGCTTTCTCTGAGTCGCCCGGTGTCCAGATCGGCGGGCTGGTCGTGAAGGTGCTCAGCGGGTGCAGCAGCCACTACCGCGCCGAAGGCGCGTTCGCCGACATGCTGGCCGACGCAGGCGCGCCCTGCCTGGTAGACGTAGATACCAGGGGACTGGCCGTTCACCTGCGCGAGGAAGGCGAGATGGCGGCCGCGATCGTGCCGGAGGGAGCGGACCTGCAGGAGGCCCTGGCGACCTTGTCCGGGCTCGAGCGCCCCGCCTTCGAGCCCACCGATCCTTCGGCGCCTGGGCCGGCTGCGTCCGACCTGCGCCTGGCGGTGCTCGACCTGGGCATCCGGCGCTCGCAACTGGCCCAACTGAGCGCATGCTCCGCGCCCGTCCTCCATCCCTACGACGCCGACGCGGACAGTGTGCTGGCCGGAGGGCCGGCCGGCGTTTTCGTATCGGACGGCCCGGCGGGTGGGCTCCCATCTGAGCACGTCGTGCAGACGATCAGGGCTCTCCTGGGGAAGGTGCCGGTGATGGGCTGCGGACTCGGCCACGTGGCGCTGGGCATGGCGCTGGGCTGCGACGTGACCTTCCTCAAACGGGGTCACCACGGGGCGAACTACCCCGTAAGGAACCTTATGGACGGACGCGTCGAGGTGACCCAGCAGCGGCATACCGTGGTGCTGGAACGCGAAAGCGTCCAAGGCAGTCCGGAGGTGGAGCTCCTGTGGGAGAATATCAACGACGGGACGGTTGAGGGAATCCGGAGGCCGGACGGCTCTGCGGTCGGCCTGCAAGCGATCCTGGCCGCCCCGCAGGTGGGCCTGGTTAACGCCCAGATACGCCAGTTCATCGACGCCTTGGCCGAGGCCTGACCCGTTGACCGTGCGGCAGTCCATCATGACTCGAAGGAAAGCGCCGG
>CAYUDW010000163.1:2090-5547 GCA_964442595.1 uncultured candidatus Brocadiaceae bacterium | reverse complement strand
CTCGAAGGAAAGCGCCGGGGGACGAACCTGACACATGCCGAAACGAACTGACCTGAAGAAAGTGCTCATGATCGGAAGCGGCCCGGTCATCATCGGGCAGGCCTGCGAGTTCGACTACAGCGGCAGCCAGGCGTGCAAGGCCCTGCTGGAGGAGGGTTACGAGGTCGTCCTGATCAACAGCAACCCCGCCACCATCATGACCGACCCGGTGATGGCCCACCGGACCTACATCGAGCCCATAGTCCCGGAGATCATCGAGAAGATCATCGCCCGGGAGCGCCCGGACGCCGTGCTGCCGACGCTGGGTGGGCAGACGGGGCTGAACGTCGCCGTCTTCCTCGCTCGCCAGGGGGTCTATGATCGCTACGGCGTGGAGGTGCTCGGGTGCGACCCCGAGGGCATCAGCACCGCCGAGGACCGCGAGGAGTTCAAGAACGCAATGCTGGAGATCGGGCTGCGCGTCCCGGCCAGCGGCATTGCGCACACGGTAGAGGAGGGCATGGCCGTCATCGAGGAGATCGGCCTGCCCATCATCATCCGGCCGGCCTTCACGCTCGGCGGCACGGGGGGCAGCACCGCCTACAATACCGAGGAGGCGCCCGGACTGCTGGAGAACGGCCTGAACGCGAGCCCCATCACGGAAGTGCTGGTCGAGCAGAGCGTGCTGGGCTGGAAAGAGATCGAGTACGAGGTGATGCGTGACTGCCGCGACAACGTCGTCATGATCACCAGCATGGAGAACGTGGACGCGATGGGCGTGCACACGGGCGACAGCGCCGTCGTGGCGCCCTCCCAGACGTTGACGGCCGATGACTACGCCAGGTACGTGGACTACTGCAAGGCCATCATCCGGCGGGTCGGCGTCAAGGGCGGCGGCGTGAACATCCAGTTCGCCGGCGATCCCGAGAGCGACGACGTGGTGATCATCGAAGTCAACCCGCGCCTGTCACGCTCCTCCGCGCTGGCCAGCAAGGCGACCGGCTTCCCCATCGCGCGCGTGGCCACGAAGCTGGCCGTCGGCTACACGCTGGACGAGGTCCTGAACAACGTCACGGGCAACACCTACACGTTGCAGGAGCCCACGGTGGACTACTGCGTCTACAAAGCGGCGCGGTTCACCTTCGAGAAGTTCCCCCAGGCCGAGCGCGTCATCAACACCAGCATGAAGAGCGTCGGCGAGTCGATGTCCATCGGCCGTACGTTCAAGGAAGCCTTTCAGAAGGGGCTCCGCTCGCTGGAGATCGGGCGCTACGGCTTCGGCGCGGACGGCAAGGACCCGCTCAAACTGCCTGACGAGCAGAAGATCACCCAGAAACTCGCCATTCCGAACGACGAGCGCTTCTTCTACATCCGCTATGCGTTCCAGAGCGGCTTCACGGTCGACCAGGTGCATGAGCTGACGAAGATCGACCGGTGGTTCCTGTTCAACCTTAGGCAGCTCGTCGAGTGCGAGGAGGAGATCAAGGCGGCCGGGCAGGATGGCGGCCTCGAAGCCGTCGGCGGAGAGTTGCTGCGCAAGGCGAAGGCCTGGGGATTCAGCGACCGCCAGCTCGGCTTCCTGCTGGGGTGCGACGAATGGGCCGTGCGCGCAAGGCGCAAGCAGATCGGCCTGAAGCCCGCTTACAAGCTGGTCGACACCTGTGCCGGCGAAGTGGACCCGAAGCGGCCCTACTTCTACTCCACGTATGAATCGGTCGACGAATGCCGCGCCTCCGACGAGAAGGTGGTCATCATCCTCGGCGGCGGCCCGAACAGGATAGGGCAGGGCATCGAGTTCGACTACTGCTGCGTGCACGCGGCCATCACCGTCCGGGACGAAGGCTACGAAGCGGTGATGATCAACTGCAATCCCGAGACCGTCAGCACCGACTACGACACGTCCGACCGCCTCTACTTCGAGCCTATGACGGCGGAGGACGTGCTGAACGTCGCGGAGGCGGAGAAGCCGTACGGCGTGATCCTTCAGTTCGGCGGGCAGACGCCCCTAAACATCGCCGCGGACCTGGAGGCGAACGGCGTGCCTCTGCTCGGCACCAGCAGCCGCAGCATTGACCTGGCCGAGGATCGCAAGGAATTCAAGGAGCTGCTGCAAAGGCTGGGCCTTCAGCAGGCGCCCAACGGGACGGGCCGATCCTACGAGGAAGCGCTGAAGCTCGCCGAACAGATCGGCTATCCCGTCCTGGTGCGGCCCTCCTACGTGCTGGGCGGCCGAGCGATGGAGATCGTTTACGACGGCGAGGAGCTCCGGCATTTCATGACGGAAGCGGTGGAGGCGTCGCCGGAACGGCCCGTGCTCGTCGACAAGTTCCTGGAAGACGCCATTGAGGTCGACGTGGACGCCATCAGCGACGGCGAAGTGACCGTCATCGGCGCGATCATGGAGCACATCGAGGAGGCGGGCGTCCACTCGGGCGACAGCGCCTGCGTCATCCCGCCGCAGACGCTGCCCAAGGCGATCTGCGAGGAGATCGCCCGGCAGACGCGCGCCCTCGCGGAGGCGCTGGAAGTGGTCGGGCTCATGAACGTGCAGTACGCCGTGCATCGCGAGCAGGTCTACGTGCTTGAGGTCAATCCCCGCGCTTCCCGGACCGTCCCGTTTGTGTCGAAGGCGACGGGGATCTCGCTCGCCCAACTCGCCACCAAAGTGATGCTCGGCCACACGCTCGAGGAGCTCGGGCTCACCCGTGAGGTCGAGGTCGGGCACGTGGCGGTGAAGGAGGCCGTGTTCCCGTTCGCGCGGTTCCCCGGCATCGACACGCAACTCAGCCCGGAGATGAAGTCCACCGGCGAGGTCATGGGCATGGCGGACGAATTCGGGATGGCGTTCGCCAAGGCGCAGATCGCTGCCGGGCAAGTCCTGCCCATGAGCGGCACGGTCTTCTTCAGCCTGAATCAGCGCGACAAGACGCCTGCGGCTGCGCGGGTCGCTGAAGGCTTCGCCCAGATGGGCTTCCGGCTGCTGGCGACGGACGGGACGGCGGCATGGCTGTGCGGGAACGGGCTTGAGTGCGAACGCATCAATAAGGTTCGCGAAGGGCGTCCTCACATTGTCGACGAGATCATCAACGGCAAGGTTGCGCTGGTCATCAACACTCCTAGCGGCAAGAAACCTCGCCAGGACGAGATCGCCATCCGCAGCACCTCGTGGGCGCGCCGGATACCGATCATCACCACGGTGCGCGGCGCCGTTGCTGCCGTCGAGGCCGTCCGCAGGCTCGAGCAAACCGAAATGTCCATCAAGACGCTCCAGGAGTACACGATCGACACCCATGGCACCGTGCCGGCCCCGAGGGTGTAGCCCCCCCGGTAGTTCCCGCCCCGATAGCCGTTTACTCCCCGCCGGCCGCACCTCTGGCCCGGTCTGTCGTCAGTCACGGCAGGGACGGCGTATGGCTGGCCGGCGCCGCCAGCCCCCGGAACACTGGCTCCTGAAGCCAAAGCCCGCCGCGGGCGAGCG
>CAYUDW010000163.1:0-1990 GCA_964442595.1 uncultured candidatus Brocadiaceae bacterium | reverse complement strand
GTGCTCGGACGAGACGGACGCGGGCCTTCACGGCAAGGAGGGCGGCTTTCGCTGCGTCGAGTATGAGGGCGGCAACGCGCTGTATGCGCACGGGCCGGTGCGGCTGTCGGAGAGCCGCCGCCACTTCGTCCGCGCGGACGGAACGCCGTTCTTCTGGCTGGCAGACACGGCCTGGAACGGCGGGCTGAGGTGCACGGACGAGGACTGGGAGCGATACCTGCAGGCCCGCGCCGCGCAGGGCTTCACGGCCGTCCAGTTCGTCTGCACGCAGTGGCGCGGCGGCTCCAGCGACCGCCTGGGCGAGACGGCCTTCGAGAGCCCCGACCACGTGCGCGTTGCCCCCGCCTTCTTCCAGCGCCTGGACGCAAAGGTGGCCGCCGCCAACCAACATGGACTGACTGCCGTGCCCGTCATGCTCTGGACCATCGGCGAGACCGATCCGGGCCGACTCCTGTCGGAGGAGAGCGCGGTCCGGCTCTGCCGATACATGGTCGCGCGGTGGGGCGCGCACCACGTGATCTGGTTCCTCGGCGGCGACGGGAACTACAAGGGCGAGCGCGCCGAGCGTTGGAAGCGAACCGGGCGCGCCGTCTTCGGTGATCGGCACGACCGCCTGGTCACCATGCATCCGTGCGGGCAGACCTGGGTCGCGCCGGAGTTCCGTGGCGAGCCGTGGTTCGATTTCATCGGCTATCAGAGCGGCCACGGGGACTCGCCCCAGCATCTGCGATGGCTCGCGATGGGACCGCCAGCGCAGGACTGGGACGCTGAACCCGTCCTGCCGATCGCGAACCTGGAGCCCAACTACGAGACGCATATCTCCTACCACACCAAGACGCGCTTCACCGACAGGGAAGTGCGGCGCGCCGCTTACTGGAGCCTGCTCGTCAGCCCGCCCGCCGGCGTCACCTTCGGCCACAACGCCATCTGGAACTGGGGCGAGGAGCCCCAACTGCCCGAAGGCCACGAGGGGCTTGGCATGGTCGGGCCGTGGCACTCGGGCCTCGACACGCCCGGCATCCGCAGCATGACGCTGCTCCGCACGTTCTTCGGTTCGCTGCCGTGGACGGAGCTGCGTCCCGCGCCGCAGATCTTGGCGGACCAGCCCGGCACCGAGGCGCCGCACCTCTTCGTCAGCGCCGCCGCAACCGAGGACAGAGCCGTCGCGGTCGTCTATCTGCCGGAGGGCGGCGCCGTCGCTCTTGATACCTCGGGGCTCCGCGCCCCTGCGTCGGCGCGCTGGTGGGATCCCCGGAAGGGCGAGTATCACGACGGGGGTCCCCTGGCGGCGGGCGTCCAGGAATGGGTGGCGCCTGACGAGGGGGACTGGGTCCTGCTGATCGAGGCGGATGCGACGGCCGCCTCAGAGTGACACGGGCTGGTCGCTCCGGGCCGACTGGTCGATGGCGCATGCGACCCGCACGACCTCGCGGGCCTGTCGGGGCTCGATCACGAACTCCTCGCCGCGGAGCACGCACCGCGCGAAGTGTCGCACCTCTTCGCTCAGAATGCCCCGCGGCGTCCCTGCCACCTGTGCGGCATACATCGACCGGGGGTGCCGGAGGGACTGCTCCGTGTAAAGGGTCAGGCCGTCCGTCGATGCGTCGATGCGCAGGCAACCGTGCGTGCAGACGGCCTCGAACTCCGCCTCCAGGCTCGATGGCGCGCCCTGCGGCAGCACCCAGCACGTTTCCAGGGCGGCGATCGCTCCGCTCTCGAACGTGATGAGCGCCAGCACCGCGTCCGGACCCTCGTCCCGGCCCAGCAGCTCATACCTGGCCTGCGCGTAGACCTGCCGCACGGGCGAGTCCGCGCACCAGAGGAACATGTCGATGTCGTGCGAGCCGAGCCAGAAGGTGGGAGACGTGCGGCCGAACGCGCGCCGCGCCGCCTCGCGCGGGTTATTGCGGCGGGCGAACATGTGAATGAGCGGGCCGACCTCGCCGCGCGCAATCATCTCGCGCAGTTGCCAGTAGCGCGGGTCGAAGCG
>CAYUDW010000162.1:6079-7997 GCA_964442595.1 uncultured candidatus Brocadiaceae bacterium | reverse complement strand
ATGGCGTACCCCATCATCATGCACGTGAACTACTGTGAGCAGGGCCAGACCGTCGAGGAGATATGCCAGAGGGCCGCAGGCTGGGGCTTCGACGGGGTCGAGTTCCGGCGCGAGCGAACCGGCGTCGAAGAGACCACCGAGGAGTATCTCGACGCACTGGAGAAGGGCGTGCAGGCCTCCGGCCTGAAGCAGGTGCTGTTCGGCTACCCGGGCCCGCTGCTGGTGAAGGAAGACGCCGCCGACCGGGAACGCGAGGTCCAGGAAGCAATCGCGTTCTATCGGCACGTGGCCGAGCGATTCGGTGTGCGGACGGTCAACTTGCTCACGGGCGGGCTGCGCAACCCGGACAGCAGCGTAGCGTACTCCGACTACACCAAGCACGGCTCATTCATCGCCACCGAGGAGCAGTGGCAGTGGCACATCAAGGGCTGTCAGGACATGGCTGACGGTCTCGAAGACGTCGACATCAGGTTCGGGTTCGAAACGCACAGGGTCTACCTGCACGACACCGTGGAAGCGGTTAAGAAGCTCGTGGCGAGAATCGACCGTCCCTCGATCGGCGCGAACCTGGACTACGGCAACGTCTCCGGTCAGAAAGAGCGGCCGACGTTGGAAGAGGCGGTCAGGGCGTTTGGCGACAAGCTCTACTACGTGCACCTGAAGAACTCCGTCGCCCTGCGCGGCGGCGAAGGTCGCATCGCCACGGCGCTCGCCGAAGGCCAGATCAACAACCGGCAGTTCGTGCGGCTTCTGATGGAGATCGGCTACGACGGGCCGATCTGTGTCGAGGCCCCCAGGTCCGGCGACCGCGAGTGGTTCGCCCAACAGGACTTGGCCTACATCAGGTCCGTGCTGGCGGACCTCGGCGCTTGAGGCGCCCGGGCGGCTCTCGACGGCCTGCAGGAACATGCAAAGAGGCGAACATCGTGGAAACCGTAAGGATTGGCAACAGTGACGTCAGCAGGTTCATCATCGGCGGCAACCCGTTCAGCGGCTCATCCAGCGGCCGTGGGCGCGAAGCGGACCGCGAGCTGCCGCATTACTACACCTGCGAGCGCATCAAGGAAACATACCGCCAGGCGGAGTCGCTGGGCGTCAACACCGCCGTGGCCCGGGCCGACGCCCACATTCTGAGGGTTCTGATGGAGTACTGGGACGAGGGAGGAACCATCCAATGGTTCGGCCAGACCTGCCCCGAACTCGACTCGCATGAGCGCTCCCTGGACCGGGTCGCCGAGGCCGGCGGCCCCGCCTGTCACATTCACGGCGGCTTTGCGGATCGCCTGCTGGCCAGCGGACGCATCGAGGAGCTCATCCCCATCGTGGAACACGGGCGCCAGCTTGGCCTCACGATGGGCCTGGCCGGACATGACCCCGACACCTTCCGCTGGGCCGAAGAGAACCTGGACCTCGACTATTACATGTGCTCCTACTACCGCGGCCGCCGGACGGCGCCCGGCGAACGCCAGCCGGGCGCTGATAAGGAGTACATAGCAGCCACCCGCGACACCATGACCGACCTGATCCAGACCTTCGCCAGGCCCGTGATCCATTACAAAGTCCTGGCAGCCGGGCGCAGCGATCCCGTCGAGGCGCTGGCGTACGTTGCCCGCAAGCTGCGTCCGACTGACGCGGTCTGCATCGGCATCTACACCCGCTACAAGCCGGACATGCTCCGGGAGGACGTGGAGTTGCTCGAGCAGGGCCTCGCTCAGGCTTCGGCCTGACGCGTCGAGCCCGGCTGAGCTATGGGAAGGGGCCGTTTAAGTGGCAACCGGCAGCACGGTTCTCCGTGAGCCTTGACAAGGCGCTCAGGCGAGCATGAAGCGCCGTGCGGCGCCGATGATGCCGGCATCGTCGGGCACGGCGGAGATGGCCAGCTTCACCCCACGCCGGCTGGCCTCCAGCGTGCGCCGTG
>CAYUDW010000162.1:0-5979 GCA_964442595.1 uncultured candidatus Brocadiaceae bacterium | reverse complement strand
GCCTGCGCCCGCCGGAGTTCATCTGCTAATCCGGCCGCCGGCGTGCGCCGTTTGACTCCGCGCTCCCCGTCAGCCGACCCAGGCCGTCACGCCGCCGAACTCCACAGGGGAGCCGGGCGCTATCCAGGCGGACTTCTGCGAGTCCAGAACGAAGAACTGCGCTTCCAGGGCCCGGATCTCGTCTTCGCCGTCGCTGTCTTCCTCGGTTATCTCTCCGCCGACGTAGACCACGCCGAGCCGAGTGGCGCGGACGTTTGTGTTGTGGAAGTCGCCAAGGGCATACAGTGTGTTGAGCGAGCCGTCTGCCCAGATGCTGGCGTTGCGGACGCTGCCGCCGACGCTGACGACACCCAGATTCCCGTGCGCGGTCACGTCGGCCGTCAGGTCACCGGAGGTATAGAGGCTCCACAGGTGACCATCATCGACGGTGATTCCGCCGCCTCCGCCGCCCAGAATGCTGCCGCCGACGGCGTGAACTGCGCTGATGCTCGAGCGGGCGCGTATCTGCCGTCCGCTGCTCAGATCGATGTTTCCGTTCACGGCGATAAGCGATCCAATTGAGCCGACCGGCGCCATGACGTTGCCGGCCATGTCTCCGCCGATGGTCACGATCGTGCCCAGGTCGCTCGCGGTCAGAACGACGTCGCCGTTCAGGTCGCCGCCGTTCACCTGGAGGTAATCCAGGTTGCCGCCGGCCACGATGTCTCCAGCCACGCTGCCCCGCGCGATCACCACGCCGAGTCTTCCTCCGCTGTACAGGCCCGTCCTGTCCCCGGTGTCTCCGTCGCCGTCAATGTCCGCAGCCAGGCTCCAGCCAGCTTCCGTGATGAAGCCGTTCAGGGAGCCGCCCGCGACGCCGCTCAAGAGACTCACGTAGTTCACGGCCCCCTCGCTCACGAGGAACTGAAGGGGCTGAGGTGCCGTGCGAACGTCGACCACCGTGCCCAGAGCCAGGTTGTCCTCAACTACGATGCCCAGGTCGGCCGTCACGTTGCCGTTCCCGAGCAAAAGGATCGAGTCAATCACTCCGTCACCGAAGAAGCCCAGGTTCACGAAGACGGCCGTGGAGCTGGACAGCCCGTAGTGCAGCGGAGACCACTCGATGACCTCCGGACTGATGACGCCGTTTGAGGCGTCAACGTCATAGAAGGAGATGGTCGCCCTGTCGACGACTTGAGACTCGACGAGAGTGTAGCCGACTCGCACTTCAGTCCCCGCTACGCCGCTCCAGTCTCCGTCGTCGTCCTGCGCCCTGGCCACGTATGCGTTGGTCCCAAGAGCCCAACCGCGCGTGTCCAGCCCAAGTTCCCAGACGCCGCCTCCTGTGTCCACGCCGACGCCCGCCAACTCGTCGGTTGCCGCGTTTAGGCCGGGCACGCCGTCATTGTCCAGGTAGAACTCGACCCGGGTCACCGCACCGTCCGCATCCGCCACGCCTTCGGCCGTGAGAGTCAGTATCTGCCCCACTCCCACCGGGTCCGGGGCGGGAGCCAACGACGCCACCACGGGCGGCGCGTTCTGGACCGAGCCCGTGGTCGCGAACACGGCGCTCCATTCGGCGTCATCGTCCCGAGCCCGCGCCAGGTAAGTGTCCGTTCCCACAAGCCAGCCCTGCGTCGAGCCGCTCCAGGACCAACCGTCTCCGCCGTCGGTGTCGATGCTCAGCAGTGTGTCCGTCCCGGGGTCCAGTTCGCCGTCGCCATCGGCATCGCGGTAGAACTCGACCATACTGATGGAACCGTCAGGGTCGTTGACGCCCTGTGCATCCAGTGTCAGCACTTCGGAGCGCGTCACGGGGTCCGGGCCGTCCGCGAGTGCGACGATGACCGGCGGCGCATTGCTGACCACGCCGATGGCCGCCGCCGCGCCGCCCCATGCCGCGTCGCTGTCATGCGCGCGGGCGAAGTACACGTGCTCCCCGAGCGGCCAGGCGGTGGTCACCGCGTTCCAGCCCCAGCCGTTGGCACCGTTCGCATCGATGCCCAACAGCAGGTCGGACGCCGGATCGAGCACGCCGTTCCCGTTGGCGTCGCGGTAGAACTCCACCCGCTGGACCGTCCCGTCCGGATCGACCACGTCGCTCGCCGTCAAGGTCAGGAGGTCCGGCCTCGCCACCTCGCCGGGAGTCTGCGCGAGGGAACCAACGGCGGGCAGCGCATTCTGCACCGTCACGGCCGTGGACACCACCGCGCTCCAGGCTCCGTCGTCATCCTGCGCCCGCGCAAAGGCGCCGTACGAACCCAGAGGCCACAAAGCCACGCCGCCGCTCCAGCTCCAGCCATCGGCGCCCTGCGTGTCCTCACCGAGCAGAGCGTCCGAGCCGACCTCCAGCGCGCCGTTACGGTTCGTGTCAAGGTAGAACTCGACTCGCACGATCTGGCCATCGCGATCAGCAACGCCCGCGGCACTCAGAGTCGCGGCAGCGGGCCTGGTGATCGGATCCGGCGTGTCAGACATCGAGGCGACCGTCGGCACCGCGTTGCGCACCGCACCCGCCGCGGCCACCGCACCGCTCCAGGTCCCATCGTTGTCGCGCACGCGCACGAAGTAAGTGTGATCGCCCACCGGCCAGCCCAGCGTTGATCCGCTCCAGCTCCAGCCGCCCACGGCGCTGCCATCCGAGCCCAGCGGCAGGTCCAGGTCCGGCTCGAAGGTGGCGTTCCCGTTGGCGTCCCGGTAGAACTCGGCCAGTGTGATGAAGCCGTCAACGTCACCGGCGCCTTCGGCCCTTAGTGTCAGCGCGTCCGGCCGCGTGACGGGATCCGGGCTGTCCGCGACCGAACCGACCACAGGAGGTGCATTCTGGATGGTCCCCGTGGTCAGCGCTGCGTCGCCCCAGCCGCCGTCATTGTCCTGCGGGCGGGCGAAGTACGTCTGCGTTCCCGCGGGCCAGCCGGTCGTTAGACCGGACCATGACCAGCCGTTGGCAGCGATGGTGTCCTCGCCGAGCAGCACGTCCGTGCCGGGCTCCAGCGTGCCGTTGCCGTTGGCGTCCCGGTAGAAGGCCACGCGCACGACCGATCCGTCGGGATCCTGGACATCCGCCGCCGTCAGCATGAGCGTTCCAGGTCGCACAATGGGATCGGGGCTATCGCTCAAGGAACCCACCCCGGGCAGAAGGTTCGGAATCGTGCCCGTCGCACTAGCGGCCCCGCTCCACGCCCCGTCGTCGTCCCGCACGCGGACGAAGTACGTGTGAGCTCCGGGCGCCCACCCGGCGGTGGAGCCGCTCCAGGTCCACCCGTCGGCCTCGTTCAGGTCAATACCGAGCAGCACGTCGACGGTCGGGTCGAGCACGCCGTTGCCGTTCGCGTCGCGATAGAACTCCGCCCGCGCGACGGCACCATCCACGTCGCCGACGCCAGTCGCCGTCAGAGTCAGGTCGTCCGGGCGGTAGACGGGATCGGGCTCGTCCGCGAGCAGCCCTACTACGGGCACCGAGTTCTGCACCGTTCCGCCGGTGGACACCGCCTCACTCCACGCTCCCGGACCGTCCTGCGCGCGAGCGAAATAGGTGAACGTGCCCAACGGCCAGCCGGCAGTCGAGTCGCTCCAGGCCCAGTCAGCTCCATCCTGGACTCCCTGACCGAGAACGACGTCAACACCGTCGTCAAATGTGCCGTTGCCGTTCCCATCGCGGTAGAACTCGACCGCCGCGACTGTCCCGTCCACGTCGTCGACGCCGAGCGCCGTCAGCGTCAGGGCGGCCGGGCGCGTCACAGGATCCGGCGCGTCAGCCAGCGCAACGATCTGGGGGGCGTCATTGACCGGATCGACTTCCACGCGCACCTGCACGGGCGTTGCCGAGGCCGCCTCGCTATCCCAGGCCCTCACCGTGAAGGCCGCCAGCGTCCCATTGGCATCCAGCGGCGGGGCCCAGTCCCACGCCTCTCCAGGCTCAAGGAGTCCCGCGCCCGCCACCACGGGCAGACCACCCTCCGTCAGAATGCCGCCGGTGACCGCCTCGAGCCGGAAGCTCACGGTGTCGCCGTCCAGGTCGTCCTCGTCGGCCGCGGCAGCCAGCATCACATAGGTGATCTGGAACTGCGTGTCCTCCTGCGCGCCGGTCAGCGTGTCGATCGTCGTCAGGGTCGGCGCGTTATTCACCGAGACCCTCACCTGCACGTCAGGAGACGAAGGCAGCAGGCCGTCCCAGGCGACGACCGTGAACGCATCAACGTCCCCGATGACGCCAGCGCCAGGGTTCCACACCAGATTCTCGCCCGGGCTCAGCAACGTTGCGCCGGGGACTACGGGCGAGCCGCCCTCGGTCAGCGTGCCGCTCGTGACGGACTGGACGCGGAAGCTCAGCACGTTGCCCTCGACGTCGTACTCATTCGCCGCCGCCGCCAGGGTACCGTAAGTGATCGTGAAGTCCTGCTCTGTGAGCGCGCCCGTGAGCGTGGCAACGGCGGTCAGCGTCGGCGCGTCGTTGACGGGCGCGACCTGGACGCTGACCTGGACGTCGGACGCCGAGGCCGCCTGACCGTCCCATGCCCTGGTCCTGAACGCGGCGAGCAGACCGTTGGCGTCCGTGGGTCCCTGCCAGACCCAGGTCTCGCCAGGATCGAGCAGCGACGTCCCGGGGGTGACGGCCACGCCGCCCTCGGTGAGCGTTCCGTTCGTGATCGACTCGACGCGGAAGCTGACGGTGTCGCCGTCCGGATCGGACTCGTCGCCGGCGTTGGCCATCATCAGGTAAGTGATGTCGAACGGCGTGTCCTCGCTGGCGCCGGTCAGGATGTCGACCGTGGTGAGTACGGGCGGGTCGTTGACGGGAGCGGTCGACTGGTTGCCGAAGTTGATGTCCGTGACGATCTCGTCTTCTGCCAGGTCAACCACATGATGGCCCGGCCCCGGCTGACCGGGCTCAAGGTGGATGACGGTCATGGCCACGTGGGCCATGCCGGCGTAGTCGCCGCCCCAAGTCATCGAGTGCACGTCGTTGTCCCATGTGTCGTGCAGGTAGACAGTCTGCGTGGCGTCGTCGTAGCCAACGCCAACCATGCTGTGGCCCTCGACGTAGATCATCACCGGGTAGCCGCCGTCGATCTCCGCCATGTAGTCGTCGAAGCTGAACCCGCCCGGGATCAGGGCATCGATCCTTTGCGAGTAGTTCTCCTCCACCTCGTAGCCGCGCGACTCCGCGAAGAGTCTGAGACCATGACTGAGCCCGGTTTGCGGGAGGCCACCAGAAGCATCCGGCACGTAGTCCACGAGCTGGTCCGGGCCGAACGACAACCATAGCGTCGTCGCACCGTCGATGTTCGAGTCGATGATGCCGTCAACGCCCACGACCGGCTGGAAGTCCCACTTCCACTGATTGGTGCCCATGAAGTCGGCCGTGCAGTCGGCCCAGGTGTGCTCCGTCCAGCTCCCTTCCCAGGGATCGGGGCCCGGCGCGCCAACCGCTATCCAGTAGTCATCCACGTGGCCGTTCGTCACACTGCCGTCGAAGCCGTTCTGAGTGGCAATTATCGAGGTGGCGCCCGCGATCGGGTTGGCCGGGTCATTGCCCTGTCCGAGGTCCGTGAGGGGCGCGACTCCGCCGTTCGTAGGACCAACATACATGTTGGGGTAACCATGCCGGTCGTAGTAGCCGAAGATCATGCCCGCAGAGGTAGCCGAACACCCGTAGGTCCAGGTGGACGTCGGCACGCCGTCAAGCATGACAACCGCCCGCGGAATCGCGTCGACGACCGTCCGCGCATGCCCCGGAGGCGGCGTCGGCGGCGAGTCTATGATGACCATGTCCACATCGTCGCTGCCAGCCGTACCGTTGGGCAGGACGACTGTCGTCGAGCTTCCGCGAACCGGGTACGTCTGCGTCCAGCCGGTCTGGAGCACCTCGGCGACGTAGTATGTGCCGGCATCCAGGCCGATGAAAGAGTAAGAGCCGTCCGATCCCGTCAAGGTTGACGTCTCGCCTCCGTCCAGCACACCGTTCTGGTTCTGGTCCAGGAAGATGGTCCAGCCCGC
>CAYUDW010000161.1:0-8007 GCA_964442595.1 uncultured candidatus Brocadiaceae bacterium | reverse complement strand
GCATCTCCATGAGCGGGCTGTGGCGGTGGCAGCCGGCCGGGGACGCGATGGACAGCGTGCCGGCCGATGGCTGGGGCTACGTCCAGGTCCCGGGCGCCTGGCCGCGAGGCTCTGGGCGGGGGGGCGCCGGGCGGGAGGGCCCCCAGTCGTTCTATCCGAATCCGAGCTGGCAGGACGACGCGCTGAGGGATGTGACCGCGGCCTGGTACCAGGTCGAGATCGCCGTGCCCGCCGAATGGGCCGGCCGGCGCATCGCGCTCTCCGCGGAGTTCGTGAACTCCTTCGCCACCGTCTACGTGGACGGCCAGAAGGTCGACGACATGCGGTTCCCAGCGGGCGAGGTAGACCTCGCCTCGCTGTGCCGTCCCGGCCGTAAGCACGTGTTGAGCATGCTGGTCCTCGCCTTGCCCCTAAAGGCCGTCATGCTCTCCTTCAACAACACCGATGCGGCGATAGAGATGCGCGGCGGGCTGGGGCGGCGCGGTCTGTGCGGGGACGTCTTCCTCGTGGGGACCCCTCAGGAAGCTCGCATCAGCCACGTGAAGGTCGTGACGTCGGTGCGGAACTCGCAGATCACATTCGACACCGCTCTGGACGGCGTCAACCCGCGGGCGAGGTACGCCCTGCGCGCGCAGGTCAGGGACGGGGGACGGACGGTCAAGGAGTTCACCAGCAGGCCCTTCCGGGGCGCCGACGTCTCGGACGGTCGCATTGCGGTCACTGAAGACTGGCGGCCGGACAAGCTCTGGGACCTGCATACGCCCGAGAACCAGTACGACGTGACGCTCTCGCTGCTGGACGGGGACGGCCGGCTCCTGGACGAGGCGCTGTCCGAGCGATTCGGGTTCCGGGAGTTCTGGATCGACGGGCGGGACTTCTACCTGAACGGCTCGCGCATCTTCCTGTCCTTCACCCGCAGCCAGCCGGGCTGGGACTACGAAGGCACGCGGGAAAGACTGGAAGGCCGCAAGGCCATCGGGATCAACTTCGTCGCCGCCGGTGGGTTCGGCTGTGAGCCGGGGGCCCACGTGAGCTTCGATGGGGTCCTCCGGGCCACAGATGACATGGGGGTGCTCGTCGCCCTGACGCAGCCGCACATCGGCCATTACGACTGGGATGCGCCCGACGCGGACGAGACGAACGGCTACGCCCAGCATGCGGAGTTCTACACCCGCGTGGCGGGCAACCATCCCTCGGTCGTCTTCTACGCGACCAGCCACAACGCCTGCGGGTACGCCGAAGACATGAACCCCGACCTGCTTGACGGCCTGGTGGACAGGTCGGCGTGGATGCGCGGACGCAACGTGGAGAACGCCCTGCGGGCGGAGGCCATTGTCAAACGCTTTGACCCGATCCGCATCCTCTACCATCATGCAGCGGGCAACCTGGGCGCCCTGCAGAGCAGCAACTTCTATGCGAACTGGACGCCGATCCAGGAGATGAGCGACTGGTTCGAGCACTGGGCCACGGTCGGCGTCAAGCCCCTGCATCTGAACGAGTACGGCGTGCCGTATCCCTGGGACTGGAGCATGTGCCGGGGATTTTACAAGGGAAGGCGCGAGTTCGGCAGCGGCTGGAGGCCGTGGGAGTTCTGCCTGGCGGAGTGGAACGCGCAGTTCTACGGGGACTCAGCTTACCAGATCGGCGAACGAGAGGAGGCGAACCTGCGCTGGGAGGCACAGAAGTTCCGCGCCGGCGAGCTCTGGCAGCGCTGGGACTACCCTTTCAGGCTGAATTACGCGCATCCGGAGCGTGAGGGAGTCTACTCGATGTATGTCACCGACAACTGGCGCGCGTTCCGCACCTGGGGGTTGTCGGTGAACGACCCGTCGGACTACGCAAACCATTCGCCAGAGGCGCTCATCCGCAACAACATGCCGCTTCTGGCCTACATCGGCGGCAAGCCGGGGGCCTTCACGAGCAAGGACCACAACTTCCTGCCGGGCGAAACGGTCGAAAAGCAACTCATTGTCATCAACAACTCGCGCGCGACGGTCACGGCCGAGTGCCAGTGGTCGTTTGGGCTGCCTAGGGCAATGACCGGCAGCAAGACGGTTACGATTCCCACGGGCGAGCAGGAGCGCATCCCGCTCGCGTTGGAGTTGCCGGCGAACCTGGCCCCGGGGCAATACGCTCTCGCCGCCACGGTCAGTTTCAGCAACGGCGAAACGCAGGAGGATACCTTCGCCGTCGACGTGCTACCCGCGCTGCAGCCGGTCCGGGCCGGCGGGAAGATCGCGCTCTTCGACCCGGTGGGCGAGACGGCCTCGCTGCTCAGGAGCCTGGGCGTTGCGTTCGACAGGGTGAGCGAGACGAACGCAAACCTGGCCGCGTACGATGTGTTCATCGTCGGCAAGGGCGCCCTGACGCTCGATGACGCTGCGCCGGACATCTCGGGTGTGCGCGAGGGCCTGAAGGTCGTCATCTTCGAGCAGACCGGGGACGTGCTCGAGAAGCGGTTCGGGTTCCGCATCGCCGAGTACGGCCTGCGCTGGGTGTTCAAGCGAGTGCCCGACCATCCGCTGCTGGCCGGCATCACCGACGAGCACCTCTGGAACTGGCGCGGGGAGGCGACGGTCCTTCCCCCGCGCATCACGTACGAGCTCAACTATTCTCCCACGGTGGAGTGGTGCGGCATCCGGCTCAAGCGGGGTTGGAGGTGCGGCAACCGCGGCAACGTCGCCTCGGCGCTGATCGAGAAGCCGGCTTCGGGCGACTTCCTGCCGATCCTCGACGGCGGCTACGCCCTCCAGTATGCCTCCCTGATGGAGTACCGCGAGGGCAAGGGCATGGTGCTGTTCTGCCAGACGGACGTGACCGGCCGCACCGAGAGCGACCCGGCCGCCGAGACCCTGGCCCGGAACATCCTCGGATACGTCTCGGCCTGGCAGCCGGCGCCGCGCCGCACGGTCGTCTACGCGGGCGAGGAGGCCGGCCGGCAGCATCTCGAAGCGGCAAGCCTCTCCCCGGCGGCCTACGACGGGAGCCTCTCCGCCGACCAGGTGCTCGTCGTCGGTCCCGGCGGCGGGCAGCAACTTGCCGCGAATGCGGAAGCCGTCAAGGACTGGGTGGGCGCCGGCGGGTCGGTGTTGGCAGTTGGCCTGACGGGCGAGGAGGCGAGCACGTTCCTGCCCTTCCACGTGAGTACGACCCCGGCGGAGCACATCGCAGCGCACTTCGAGCCCTTCGGCGCTGGCTCGCCGCTCGCTGGCGTCTCGCCGGCGGAGGTGCACAACCGCGACCCGCGCGAGCTGCCCCTTGTATCGGATGGGGCTGGCCCCATCGGGAACGGCGTGTTGGCCGTGGCCGAAGACGCGAACGTGGTGTTCTGTCAGCTCGTGCCCTGGCATCTGGACTACTCGGGCGAGAAGATGAACATCAAGCGGACCTTTCGCAAGGTGTCATCCGGCACAACGCGCCTCCTGGCCAACATGGGCGCCGCGGGGCAGACGCCGCTGCTTGCGCATGTCTCCCGACCGGTCGGAGAGGGCGAGACGCGCTGGCTGGACGGCCTCTACCTGGACGTGCCGGAGGAGTGGGACGACCCTTACCGGTTCTTCCGCTGGTAGGATCTTCCCCGTGGTTCCTTGCAGCGTCGCCTCCGGCGCACGTACTCCAGGCCTCCGACGGGCTTGGGGACGCGCCCGGTGGGGCGGCGTAGGACAACCGCCGAGGGCGGACCTGTGGTCTCCGTTGGGGCCTCCGGACGGGGAGGCCCGAGAAGGAGTATCCCGTGGAGGTGAGCGGTCGAGGTAAGTCGTTGTGGGTACTTGCTGCCGTCGCACTTGTGGGTGTCCCGACGATCTGTGGGGAAGAGAGGGTGTTCGAGGCCAATACGAGTCCTGCTGCTGTCGAGCGCCTGAAGCGCACCGTCAGCTACGTGCTCTCACTGCGGGAGGACGAAGTGCTCTCCCTGGTGCCGGAGCAATCGGGCATCTACTTCACCGACTGCCCGAACTGCGACAGGGGCACGCAGGACCACGGCAACTTCTCGTGGTCGCCGGAGCGGCCGGGGGAGATCGTCTGCCGGGACTGCGGAGCGAAATACCCCGGCAATCCCGACTACCCCGACGACCAGGTGCTGGAAGTCCCCGGCCCAACGGGTCCGCATGCGTACCCGTACTACGAGCGGCCGGGGGACAACTACCGGATCTACTTCCGGGCGCATGCGGACTACATGGCCATCCATTACATGGCCAGGCAGTGCCGGGCGCTGGCGGACCTCTACTCGGCGACCGGTGAGGAGACTTACGGCCGGCGCAGCGCCCTGATACTGCTCAGGTTCGCGGAGGTCTACCCGGGCTATGCCTACCATTTCGACTACGCGTTCCGACAGAAGCGGTTCGCCCCATGGACCACGAACCGGATCGAGCGCGCGGGCGCATTCCGCACGGCGCGATGGACCTGGTGGGCCTGCATGGACATCCCGCTTGACCTGGTCAAGGCCTATGACTCCCTGCGCTTCTGGCCGGGACTCGCCGAGATGGCCGACGGCCGCAGCGTCGAGATGATCGAGAAAGACCTGCTGGGCGCCGCGGGCGACTTCGTGCTGGGGTTCAAAGAGAACTACCACAACATGTCGCCCTGGATGTGGCGCGATGCTGTCTACACCGGCCGGGTGATCAACAGGCCCGACTGGGTGCGCGAGGTCGTGCGACGGCTGGAACGCTTCATCTCGGAGCGCTTCCTCTACGACGGCCACTGGATGGAGACTTCTCCGAGCTACTGCGCGCAAGTCTTCGGGAATCTCAGATCCGTCACGGACGCACTCGAAGGGTATGAGGACCAACAGGGGCAGGAGGACGCCGCGGATGGCCGCTCACTGGGCAGCGCCGTCAGCGCCCAGGTCCAGATTGTCCGAGAGGATCTCGAGTATGCACTGGATGCCCCCAGGTTCCCTAACGGGCGGCTGCTTCCCGTCAATGACACTTGGGCGAGGGGCCGGCGGTCCCCGCGTTCGGGCATGGAGCCGGTGCTGCTCCCGGGCCTGGGCGTTGCCGTGATGGGTGGAGGGGAAGGCCAGGACCAATTGCATGCCTACCTGAACTTCACCTCCGGCCGGGGACACAAGCACGCCGACGCCTTGAGCGTCGGCCTGTTTGCCTTCGGCAAGGAGCTGCTTCGCGACATCGGCTACACGCACACGCGTTACCGCGCCTGGACCCAGTGCACCATGTCCCACAACACTGTCGTCGTGAACGGCCGCGAATCGCGCTTCGACCGTCTGCACACGGGCAACCAGTTGAGGGCCTTTGTGACCGACGGTCGGGGGTTCCACCTGGCGGAGGCGGAGAGCTCCAGCGCGTATCCGGAGTTGGTGACACGGTTCCGGCGAACGCTCATCCTCGTTGGCACGGACTCCCGCGACGCCTACCTGGTGGACGTCTGCCAGGTCTTCGGCGGGGACCAGCACGATTACCTCCTCCACGGCAGCGCGGACGACGACTCGGAGGCGACCGTCACTGGGGCCCAGATGGAGCCGTACCCGGGCAGTCTGCTTAACCCCGGCGTTTCGTTCGTCCCGCCGAAGGGCGAGGGAGACCGCGGGAAACCGGAGGCGGCCTACGGGTTCGTGCACGATCTCAGGGGGGGCCATGCCGAGGGCACGCTGGCGCTGGAGATGCGGCTGGCGGGCGCCCCATCGGTCGGCACGCGCACGGTGCTGTTTCCCGAAGAGGGGACGGTGGTCTACCTCGGCCAGGCACCCAGCATCCGGCGGGCGGGCAGGTCCGACGCAGTGCTCGATCACTACCAGGCCCCCTTCTTCTGCGCGCGGCGAACGGGCGAAGGCCTGCGGAGCGTGTTTGCTGCGCTGCACGAGCCGCTTAGCGGCGCTCCCAAAGTGCTTGACGCGTCTGTGCAAAGGCTGGCCGACGCCGTTCTAATCGTCGTGGAGCGCGGGCCCCTGGGCAAGGACTTCGTCGTCGTGGGCCTCGACGGAGCCGCGAACGTGCGGCAGGGCGAGTTCGCTGCGGAAGGCCGATACGCCTTTGCGCGCGTTCGCAACGGGCAGGTTCGCGAAGCTCATCTGGTGGGCGGCACCCGGCTGAGTTGCGCGGGCGTCGAGGTGACGGGCACGGCGGCATGGAAAGGCGCCGTGCGCCGGGTGATTCGAGAGCGCAGCGCCCGCGCCGGCGGCGCATTCGAGGTGGCCGGGAGCATTCCGCCGGGCGCTGTGCCTTGTACGATGCTGATCCGTCACGGCGACGGGAGCGCCCACGCCTACAACGTTGTGCGCATCGAGCCCCTCGAGGACGGGACCCGGTTGTTCGTGCGGGAGGACCCGGCGCTGGAGATCACCCCCGACGGTCAGACGCGGTTTGTGCGCTACCCCCAACGGACGATCCCCGGGGGAGCCAACAGCTACGAGATCCTCAACGGCCTCCACTTCGCGACGCCCGAGGGATAGTCCATGCCGGTCGTGGCTGTCCGGGGAGTTTCCTTCCGGCAGCGGCAGCCGGCGGGCCCGCCAGGACGAGGTGGCGGAAGGCGTGTGCGAGGCGCACCGGCGCCCACTGGTTGATGTTGCGTTGCGGCGGACATAGACTGTGCCGCGCTGGTGTCTGACGGGACAATCGGTGGCCTTGGCCGCGCGAGGGCCGCCCATGGAAGTGTATGCCACTGAGGTGTGGCGGGCGATGGGGGTGCTGCTGGTCTACCTGGGGCTGGCGGCGTACGCTGGTTCATGCGGGGGCTCCGTCTCCCGGGCAAGGTCCGGCGTCCTGATGTCGATCTGGGCGGTCACACGGGCTTCGACGCAGGAACGCCGCTTTCGGGCCCTCGCACCCCTCCGCGCGCGGGCCGGCGGGGAAGACTGATTCCTATCTGGCCAAGTCTGCGTAAAGCTGGTCCCGCTCATTCTCCGGCATGTTGTAGACATGCTCCGGGCCGGGGAATCCGCCACTCTTCACGTCCTCGCGGTATGCAGCAAATGCATCTTTAATGGTCCCCGCCAACGCTGCATAGCGCTTGACAAACTTGGGCGTGAATGCCTCAAAGATCCCTAGAAGATCTGACACAATAAGTAGTTGCCCGTCCGTGTGTGGACCCGCACCAATGCCGTAGACCGGAATCGAAAGACGCTGCCGTATGAGCTCGGTGACTTCAGGCGCCACCGCTTCCACCAGCAGGAACATAGCGCCCGCCCCTTCCACTGCTTCTGCATCAGCAATCATGGCCTCGGCAGACTCAGCAGTAAGGCCCTGGGCCCTGAAGCCTCCAAGTTGACCGGAGCTCTGAGGTGTCAGGCCTATGTGGCCAAACGCCACAATCCCAGCGTCCGATATTGCCCGAATCTGCTCGGTGACTCGACGGCCACCCTCCAACTTTACTGCATCGGCGC
The DNA here is from genome assembly GCA_964442595.1 of uncultured candidatus Brocadiaceae bacterium. Lineage (GTDB taxonomy): Bacteria > Planctomycetota > Brocadiia > SM23-32 > SM23-32 > DAOVRD01. The sequence continues at coordinate 665 of CAYUDW010000161.1, read as the reverse complement.
CAGCCTGGATGAAGCGGCCGGCGTTCCGCACAGCCTCTTCGCAACTGACCTGGTAACTCAAGAACGGCATGTCGCCAATGACGAATGTACTCGGAGCTCCTCTGCGGACAGCAGCTGTGTGAACAAGCATTATCGGCATGGTCATTTCGTTGGTGCCCGCGTGACCGTGGACACACATGCCCGCAGAATCGCCAACCAAGAGCATGTCAATCCCCGCCTGCTCCGCCAGTGAAGCAATGGGAGCGTCATAGGCGGTAATCCAGCAAACCTTCTCGTCCGAGTCCTTCATTCTGTATAGATCCAGCACGCTCTTCTTCGTCATGTCTCCGTCCCTTCCTCCTGAATGCCTGTCGTGCTTCCGGTCTACCTTCTGATCTGGCTGCCGCTAGCCTGCGTGCAGTCGGGTTGCGATCATACACCGGGGCTGCGCTCCTGACAAGCCGCCAGGCGCCCTCCCCGCCGAACCGCTGGGTGGCGGTCTGGACCGCTCGGCAGATAGTCACCCGCCGAGCCGCTGCCGCTTCCGTCGCCCACCATTGCCACGGAGTTCGTCTCTGCCCTCGAATTGTAGCTTGCCGGCGATGCAGGTCAACCAGCACAACGGTGGAAGGGACCTGCCCTATATCGACCATGAATGCCTCTCGGAAGCTCGGCCTGCTTGGTGC
>CAYUDW010000160.1:0-8039 GCA_964442595.1 uncultured candidatus Brocadiaceae bacterium | reverse complement strand
CGCGAGGGCCTGAAGGTCGTCATCTTCGAACAGACGGGCGACGTGCTCGAGAAGCGTTTCGGCTTCCGCATCGCCGAGTATGGCTTGCGCTGGGTCTTCAAGCGCGTGCCCGACCATCCGCTCCTGGCGGGCCTCGGGGACGCGCACCTCTGGAACTGGCGGGGCGACGCGACTAACCTTCCGGCGCGCGGGACTTACGAGATGACGTATCACTCCCCGATGTCCAAGTGGTGCGACATCACCGTCACGCGTCGTTGGCTCTGCGGCGGCCGGGGCAGCGTGGCTTCGGTTCTGATCGAGAAGCCGGCCTCGGGCGACTTCCTGCCGATCCTCGACGGCGGCTATGCCCTCCAGTACGCCTCCCTGATGGAGTACCGAGAAGGCACGGGCCTGGTGCTGTTCTGCCAGACGGACGTGAGCGGCCGCACCGAGGACGACCCGGCGGCCGACGCGCTGGCGCGCAACATCCTGCGCTACGTCTCCGAGTGGAAGCCATCCCCGCGCCGCGCGGTGGTCTACGCGGGCGAGGAGGCCGGACGTCAGCACCTGGAGGCGATGGGCCTCTCGGTGGCGCCCTACGAGGGCGGGAGCCCCTCCGCCGACCAGGTCCTCGTCGTCGGCGCCGGCGGCGGTCAGCAGCTTGCCCGCGGTGCGGCGGCCATCCGCGACTGGGTGAAGGCCGGCGGCCACGTGCTGGCGGTCGGGCTGACGGGCGAGGAGGCAAGCACGTTCCTGCCCTCGCGCGTCAGCACCACAGCGGCGGAGCACATCGCAGCGTACTTCGAGCCGTTCGGTGTGGGCTCGCCGCTTGCCGGTGTCTCGCCGGCGGACGTGCAGAACCGCGACCCGCGCGAGCTGCCGCTCGTCTCGGGCGGCGCGACGGCCGTCGGCGACGGCGTGCTGGGCCAGGCGGAAGGCGCGAACGTGGTCTTCTGCCAGCTTGCGCCCTGGCACCTGGACTACTCGGGCGAGAAGATGAACATCAAGCGGACGTTCCGCAAGCTGTCGTACTGCACGACGCGGCTCTTGGCGAACATGGGCGCCGGTGGCCGGACGCCGCTGCTGGCGCACGTGTCGCAGCCGGTCGGCGAGGGCGAGACACGCTGGCTCGACGGCCTGTACCTCGACGTGCCGGAGGAATGGGACTGCCCGTACCGGTTCTTCCGATGGTAATAGCAGGCTTTCGATTACGGAGACCCGTTGACGGTGGTTCCTTGGCGGAATGGCACTGGGAGTCGGTCTGGCATTCTTGAAGCCACTCCGAAAGCAGCCGCACGTATCTGGTGTGTGGCTGCCGATGTGGGTTCGACGCGAACTGCGGCTGCAGCGTCTGATCCCGGCCCCGCAGCGTAGCGTATCATGCGCGCCTGGAAGCGAATGCCATCCCAGCGTGTTGCCTGGCCGCGGACTTGCCCCCGCTCTCGGGCCGGACGGGGGGCCGTTCAATGTTGTCCAGGACCGGCTCTGGCAGCGGCTCCAACACGTCCGTCGGGACGGCCCGCGTCACGCGGACCAGGGCCTCAAGCGTAGCCTCAGCCCGTCGCCCGCCAAGACGGCATCCGCTGCCTGCGCGATTGCCTCAAAGTCGTCGCTGGTGCTGAACAGGCAGCCGGACAACTGGTCCACGCGGCCGCTCACCAGCTTCAGCGCAAGCTCGGCCGCCTTCTCTGGCGGGACGTCCCTGCCGTCCTTGAGCATCTGGCCGATGAAAGGCCGCCAGCGCCGGCCTTCGGGCTGCTCCCCCAGGGCCGTCGTCATCCGGGTCCGCACGAGGCCCGGGCTGAGCGCGAAGACCTTGACCCCCGTGTCAGCCGCCTCCATCGCCAAGGTCTCGGTAAAGGCCAGGACGCCGGCCTTCGAGCAGCCATAGCCCGAGCCGTAGACGTGCGGGCTCGTCGCGCCGCCGCCGACCATGTTCATGACGTATCCCTTGCCCCGGGCCACCATCCCCGGCATGACGGCACGGCAACACAGAAACGTGCCGCACAGATTGGTCTGGACGTCCGTCAACCACTGTCGCCTGTCCAGCTCCCATGTCGGCCCGACGGCAGTAAGGCTGCCCGCGTTGTTGACAAGCACGCGGACGGGGCCGAGCTCGCGCTCAGCGAGTGTCACCATACGCTCGACCTGCTCGGGGTCGGTCACGTCTGTCGGGATCCCCAAGGCCTGTGCATCGCCGGCCCCCAGTTCAGCGACAGCCGCTTCGACTTCATCCTTGGAACGGGCAGCGACGGCGACGCGGGCACCACGCGCTGCGAATGCCGCAGCCATCGCCTTGCCGATGCCGCGGGACCCTCCGGTCACAACGACGCACGCTCCTTTGAGCTCCATGCTTTCCTCCTGGCCGCGTCAGGTGAGTGTCAAGTTCACTGGCGTACCGCCGGCTCGCGGACCCGCAGTCAGGTTGCTGGGGCCGGCGAGCCCCGGGCCCGCCGCCCCTCGATCTCTCGGCCCGCATCTTCCCGGCCAGCGGCGTCTGGACTGCGACGAGGGGGCCCTGCAGAACTCCCGCCGCGCCGATCGTATGGGATGACTTCCACGGCGTTCCGCGCACGCACTGGCTGGAGCCGAAGTGAGGGCCAGTGCCGGCGCGGACGCAGCCGCGGGCCTCACGCCAGAGTCCAGCCGACGCCCCTGCGCTGGCTCAGCTTCGACTTGCCTTCGAGCTTGATGACCGCCACGCCGGCCGTCCGGTCCGGGCATCGCGCGGGCAGGTTCTTCAGCACCAGGCGTTCGCGTGTCTGTTCGAACTCGACCGGTCGCCCCGTAGCCAGGATCGAGGCGCGCTCGACCGTGCCGTGGACCCGCCCGATGGCCAGCTCGCGTCCGGGCCAGGCCGTGCACCAGAAGTAGGCGGTGCGCCCTTTCTGCGTCCAGGCGCCCGAGTGCATTGCGGTCGTCCACCAGTCCGCCCGCGTCACGTCGCCATAGACCGCCTCGCCGTTCACCTTCAGCCACTTGCCCACGGCTGCGAGCCTTTGGCCCGCCACTTCCGGCACGGAGCCGTCCGCCTTGGGACCGATGTTGAGCAGCAGATTGCCCCCGCCCGCCGTGGCCCTTCGCAGCATCCTCAGCACCCCCCGCACGGACATCCAGTCCTCCGGCGGCGCAGGTTGGTAGCCCCAGATGCCGCCGCCGTTGAACGTCATACATGCCTCCCAGGCCCGTCCCCCTTCCGCGGCCCTGATGCTCTCTTCGGGCGTTCCGAAGTCCTCGGGCAATCGCGAACGGTCGTTGATGATGATATCCGGTTGGAGCCTCCGCACCATTCGGTTCATCTTCGCGCTTTCCCACAGGGCCGGCGTCTCCAGGGGAGCGGGCACGTCATACCAGAGCACGTCCACCTTCCCGTAGTTGGAGCAGAGCTCCCGCACGCAGCCATGCGTGAAGTCCACAAAGCGGCGCCTGGCCTTCTCGCTCCGGGCGCAACGCCAGCCATCCGGATGGTGCCAGTCCATGAGCGAGTGGTAGAACCCGACCTTGAGGCCCAACCGGCGGCAGGCCTGCACGTATTCCCGCACCAGGTCCCGGGCCGGCCCGGATCTGGCGGCGTTGTAGTCCGTCTGGCCGGTGTCCCAGAGGCAGAAACCGTCGTGGTGCTTCGTAGTCATCACCATGTACTTCATGCCGGCTGCCCTGGCCAGCCGGGCCCAATCGTCTGCGGCCCGCGGCTGGGGCTGCCACGTGCCTGCCAGCTTCTCGTACTCGCGCAGGGGGATGTTCTCCCTGTGCATCACCCACTCGCCACGCTCGAGCTGGGAGTACAGGCCCCAGTGAACGAACATACCGAACCGCGCACGACGCCACCACTTCATCCTGCGCGCGCGATCGCGCTCCTCTTCGGTCCTTCGCCTGCCCTTGGCCATTGCCTGTCGATCCTCCTGCAGTCAGCGCGCTGCTCGGCCGGGCGTTGCGCCACGCCGGCCGAAGGGACCAGTCTTACCACGACCGCGCCGCGTCCGCAACGGGACAACGCCTGCTATCCCGGGACGGAGGCGCGCCGCGACACTTCACAAGCGCGCCGGCAACGTCGCCAGCGCCGAGGCGAGGGCGACTGCAGATGCGTTGACGCCGGAGCAGGTAAGCCGTACATTGCAGCCGCAGGGCCGTCGGATGCGCATCATGTCCTTACAGCACGCCGCCATGAGGGCAGCCCCGAGTTAGCGCCGTGTGTGCGGCGAGGAGGTCTGCGGTGTTTCAGATCGGTGTCGCGGACAGGGCGTACGACCTGCATCGTCCGAGAGGTTGCACGGTTCTGGCCATCGAGGTCGAATGCTGGCCGGGGAACGAGTTCGGCCTTTGGCTGCCGGAGACCGTCTACGTGGGAGACAGCATCATCTGGTGCAACTGGCGAGGCGACGCCCATCAGTCCTGGGAGAGGACGGGTGATGCGCTGCGGTGGTCCAAGTCCCTGGAAGGGGTCGAGCTGATCTCCGCCCTGAATCCCGACCCGGAGAACTCGTGCATCTGGTTCACGCATTCCTTCAAGAACACGTCGAGCGGCGCGATCGCGGGCCTGAACAGCCAGACGTGTTTCCATCTCGTCAACGCGCCCCAGTTCATATCCATCCGCGGGGAGCGCATATGGGCATGCCTGGACGGAGAGTGGCGCACGACGGATACCGTGCCCCGGGCCGAGTCTCCCGACCCGCGTCGGGTCTCCTTTCTCAGGGAGGGGATACGTAAAGAGCACACCGTCATAGCAGTAACGGACTTCCCGTCGGCGACGATGCCCGAGCAGGCATGTCATCCGTTGATGATCGCGGAGATGTTCGGGGGGAAAGGCTCGGTGGGCATCGCGTGCAAGAACTACCGAAAACTCTTCAACAACAACGATAGCATCCTGCGTTGCATCCACAGCGGGCCGTTTCCGATAGAGTCCCTCCAGCCGGGCGAGAGACGGGTCCAGGAGGCGGTTCTGGTGTTCTGCGAGGGAGACCACGAGGACCTCTTGAGTCACTCCGAGGCCATCGTGCCCGGCGGATGGGTAGACGCACGAGAATGAGCGCGTCTTGACGGCCCGTTCCTGGCGGCAGCAGGCGTCCCGAAAGAAGATGACCGCGGCCGGACGGTGGACTTCCACGCCCTGCGTCACACCTTGGGCGTTCGCCGCTTCGCTGGCTGCTCCTCCGGTCGGGGCTCCGCCCCTCCCTTCGGACCAGCCAATGGACCAACAGCAACCGATTCTCTCATAACACCTGGCACAAAAACCGGGAAGGGACCAGACAGGCATCCCACCTACGACAAGGAGATCGTGCTGCGACAACCGCGAGACGCTCACCCACGACTGCCCTCACTGCGGCTGCCTGTTCCACCTGTCGCTGCTGAGGCGGGGAGAGTCCTATCAGAACCTCGCCCACCAGCTTTTCTGCCCCTTCTGCGCGACGCTCTTCGACTGCCAGATAGGATTCTGACGCATGTCGCCGTTGAGCTTCTTGACTGTCGCCTCCTAGCGGCTACAATGTTCGGTGACGCTTGACGGCGTCATGCATGGTGTGGCCGGAAAGTCATTTGCCCGGAAGGGCCCTGGAGAAGGAAGGAGGGATCCTATGTCTGCTGACCTGTCGAAAGACCTCTCTCGAATCTCCGCCGCAGCGGGGAAGCTGAATGCCACGGCGGAGACGCTCACCCAGCAGGTCGTCAATCTTAGTAACCACCTACAGCAACTGCAGGTGGGAGTTTCATGTTATTTCACCGAGAAGTGCTTCCGCACACGGGCTGATGACCCCGAGGCCGGTCAAGATACTCAGGGACGTCAGCTTACGAGTTCATGCTGCTGTTACCTCGGTTTCGACAAGGCAGACGACGGGAAATGGTGTGTTGCCGTAGCCTGCCGAACAGGAAGCGAGAGCACATCTCCTCCTGGTCCCAGTGACGCCGAGGCCCCGACGGGGCGCACGCAGTGGGTGCGCCCGTTCGAGGCGTGCGCTCGGAACGTGCGGCTCGCGCTCGCGCCCTATGTCCCGGATGTCATTAAGGGGCTGGCCTGCGCGGTAGAGAATGTGATGGGCTCTGCCCAGGCGTCTCTGGGCGAACTCGAGAAAGTATCCAAGGATCTGGAGGCCGCATTGGCCAAGAAGCGCGGCTGAGTAAACAGTAGTCGCTGCCACACCATGCTGGGGACCGGCAAGACCCGGTCCCCTTTTCTTTCCCCTGTGCGAGCGCGCCGCTACCACGGGGATGCCCAGGCCCGGTTTCGCCGGGCCTTTTTCTTGTACGCAAAGGAGGCTACGAACATGGCTTGGAGACCTTACGATAACTTGATCGCCGGCGAACTCGACAACACCGTGCCCGGCAAGGTGACCGGCTGGCTGCGTTTCCTCGGCATGGAGGAACAGGTCGGGCTCGGCCTGACGCATGAGCAGGAAGTGGCCATCACGGGCGTCGCCTGCGAGGCCATCAGGGAGAAGGACCCGGAGGCCACGATTACCGTCAACGTCTGCAATTCATTCGGCGATTATGCCGCTGACCCCAAAGTGCATCTGGGCCCCATCTACGACCGCGTCTTTACCCCGCTTGCCTACCTCGAGGAGGTGGCGGCTGCCGACGTGGACTTCGACGTCGTCGGCGTCCAGCTCTACTTCCCCGCGCGCGACATGCTGGCCATTGGCAAGATCCTGGAAGAGTACACCCGCTTCGGCAAGCCCGTCCACATCACCGAACTCGGCATCGCCACGGGCGGGCGGCCCGCCTCGTCTCCCGAGCAGGCCGAGCGGATTAACCGGATCGAGGGTCTGTGGCACCCGCCGTGGTCTGAGAAGGTCCAGGCGGACTGGGCCGAGTGGTTCTACACCATCTGTTACGCGCGCCCGGAGATCGAGGCCATCACGTGGTGGGACTTCAGCGACCCCGCCTTCATCGCCACCGGCGGCTTTGTGAGGGAGGATGGCACCCCCAAGGAGAGCTACCACCGCCTGCGCGCACTGCTTCGCGGATGGGGATGGCCCTCGCCCTCTTGAGAGGGCGGGACTACCGCCGTATCATCACCTCACAGCCATCAATGGAACCATAACGCTCAGCAGCTTGATTCCTGCACGCCGCGAATCGACCTGATTCCGACTGCCGCCGAAGGATGCCAAGGCCGATGACTTCGAGAGAACGTGTTCTGACTGCGCTCCGCTGCGAGTCCCCTGATCGGGTTCCTTACTGCGAGTTCGGCATCGACCGAGGACTGGCTCAGAGGATCATGGGTTGGGAGGGACCTGCAGGGGCCAACGCCGCTGAGGAGCGCAATCTGTACACCGTCGATGAGATGAAAGCGCTGGCCGGAGTTCTGAAGCTTGACAACATCACCTGTGCTCTTCGTGCTCCGGTCTACGCGGAGAAACATGCCGGCAAGGATGGACGCCTCTTCTACGGCGAGGGGATGGTAAGGACCGAGGCGGAACTGGCGAGGCTCGAACTTCCCGATCCCCACGACGATGCCCTGTACGCTGAAGCCGAGCAATTCGCCGCGAACAAGGGGGACTATGCCCTGTGCCTGAGCACGCGGGCCGGCGTCTTCCCCACCATGCTGAGCATGGGGATCGAGGCTTTCAGCGTCGCTCTGTCCGAGGACCGGCCGTTTCTCGAAGCCGTGCTGGACCGGTACTTCGACTGGTCCACGGCAGTCGTGGAACGCATCTGTTCCATGGGGTTCGATGTTCTGGTCACCACCGACGACATGGCGTTCAAGACGGGGCCCTTCTTCTCGCCGAAGGTCATGCACGAGGTGGTTATGCCGCGCTACCGGCGCCTTGCGGAGAAGGTCACCATGCCCTGGGTGATCCACAGTGACGGCAACGTGGCGCCGTTCCTCGACGATCTGCTCACACTCGGCATCGCGGGCCTGAACCCCATCGAGGAAGGGGCCATGGACATCCGCGCCATCAAGCGGCAACACGGAGGACGGCTCTGTCTGATCGGCAACGTGGACCTGAACATCCTGAGCCGCGGCACGCCGGCGGACGTGGAAGAGGAGGTGCGCAGGCTGGTTCTGGACGTGGGACCGGGCGGTGGCTACATCGTGGCGAGCGGCAACAGCCTTGCCAGCTACGTGC
>CAYUDW010000159.1:0-8079 GCA_964442595.1 uncultured candidatus Brocadiaceae bacterium | reverse complement strand
CAGCGCCTAAGGAGGTGGCGTCATGCCAGGCGGAGACGGAACAGGACCTATGGGCATGGGCCCGATGACGGGACGAGCGGCCGGCTACTGCGCCGGCTACCCGATGCCCGGGTTCATGAATGCGATCCCCGGACGCGGTATCGGGGGTCGGGGACCGGGCGCTTTCTACGGCGGCTGGCCCATGGGGCGTGCGATGATGCCGTACGGGCCGATGTCGGCCCCGTACGCCGCCGGCTGGGGACGCGGGATCTCACCGGCCTATGGCTGGGGCGGCTTCCGCGGACGCGGCCTGGGCATGGGGCTCGGGCTTGGCTGGCGGGGCGGGTTCGGTCGCGGACGCGGCCGGGGCTTCCGCCGATGGTGAAGCTCCCCGGCGAGCCGGAAGGCGGGCTCGCCTACTCAAGAGACAACTTGACTGAGGCGGAGCGGCAGAATCGCAACGCCGTTTCGCCGGAGAGGAGGAGGAAGATGCCAGGCGGAGATGGAACAGGACCTGGCGGAATGGGTCCCATGACGGGACGCGCCGCAGGCTATTGTGCAGGGTATCCGGCTCCCGGTTACATGAACCCCATCCCCGGGCGGGGATATGGGGGCCGGGGCCGCGGAGGCGGCTGGGGACGCCGTAACTGGTTCAACGCGACGGGGATGCCCGGCTGGGCGAGAGCCGCCAGCGGCTATCCCGCCTTCGGCGGGGCCGTCGGCTACGGGGCGCCCTACGCAGCTCCCTACGGGGCGCCCTACCGGCCGGCGGCCTACCCGGCCTACGGAGCGCCCTACGCGGCGCCCTTCGCGCCGGCCCCAACGAAGGAGCAGGAGATGGAAGGGCTCAAGTCCGAGGCCGAGTACCTCGAGGACGCGCTGGACGGCATCAAGAAGCGCATCGGGGAGCTTGAGGCCGAAGCCTGAGCAGACCTGCACGCCGAGGGCAGCGGGGGCGGGGCGCCTGCTCCGCCCCCTTGCTCCTCGTCTTGGGAAGGAAACGTGAAATGAGGATTGCAGTAACTGCCGCAGGGCCGACCCTCGAAGACAACGTCGACCCCCGATTCGGCCGCTGCTCTTACTTCCTGATCATCGACACCGACGACATGTCGGTCGAGGCCGTCGAGAACCCCAACCTCGCCCTGTCCGGGGGCGCCGGCATTCAGTCGGCCCAATTGATGGCCGAGCGTGAAGTGGAGGCCGTACTGACCGGCAACTGCGGGCCGAACGCCTTCCGCACCCTGGAGGCCGCCGGCATCCAGGTTCTGACCGGAGCGCGCGGCGTCGTGCGAGACGCAGTGGAGCAGTTCAACGCCGGTGCCTTCTCGGCGGTGCAGCAGCCCAACGTCGCCGGCCACTTCGGGATGGGGACCGGCGCGCCGGCTCAGCCCATGGGACCGGGATACGGCGCGGGCATGGGCGGCGGCACAGGAATGGGCATGGGCCGCGGGATGGGCGGCGGCAGAGGCATGGGCGGCGGGCGCGGCATGGGCGGCGGACGCGGGATGGGAAGAGGCATGGGAGCAGGTCGCGGCATGGGGGCAGGCATGATGGGCGCCCAGTTCGACCCCGTCGCCGCGCAGCCGGCCGCTCTACCCGGGCAGCCGGGCGCGCCCATGAACGCGCAGACGGAGATGCAAACGCTCAGAGCACAGGCACAGGCCCTCCAGGAACACCTTGGGGGCCTCAATGCCCGGATCGTCGAACTGGAGCAGGGCGGCGGCGCGGTCAGTGCGCTCGTCGCCACCGTTGACGGGGACGCGTGCACGGCTTGCGGCGCATGTCTGGAGGCCTGCCCCGTCGGCGCCATCGCTATCGAGGAGGTCGCCCGGATCGATCCCAGGCTGTGCATGGGCTGCGGTGACTGCGTGGTTGACTGCCCGGAGGGCGCCGTGTCCCTGCGCAAGAGGGCCTGAATGGCCCGGGCCACGGAAACGAGATGGCGGGCCGGAACGCCGTTGCGTCCCGGCCCGCCCGCCTGTATGCTTTCGGAATCCATCTTCAGAGAGGAGCAGACCGCATGAAGATATGCGTGACCAGTCAGGGGCAGGACCTGTCGTCCGAGATCGACCCGCGCTTCGGAAGAGCCCGGTGCTTCATCATCTACGACGACGAGACGGAGTCCTTTGAGGCAATCGACAACGCACAGAACGTGAATGCAGCAGGCGGGGCCGGCGTGCAGTCCGCCACGGCCGTGGCCGAAACGGGCTGCGAATGGGTCATCAGCGGACACATGGGACCCAAGGCTCTGTCCGTGCTGCGTGCCGCGGACATCCGCGTGGCAACCGGTGCCTCGGGCTCGGTCGCCGATGCGATTTCCGCCTTCAAGGACGGCAAGCTGGAAGAAATCGACGAAGCCGACGTGTCCTCGCGCTGGTAGGCGCGAACCGGTTCGTCAACTGCGTCGAGGTCACGAGGGGAGCCACGAAATGCCGAAGATGTTCTTCCCCCAATACCGGCGGGGTAGGAGCGGCATACCCGTCACCGAAGGGACGATCCTGGACCATGCGAGGCGACTCGGCGTGGAGATCGCTTCCGAGTGCGGCGGCCTGGGGATTTGCGGACGCTGCGTGGTGCGGATCGAGAAAGGCGCCGAGTTCCTGACCGAACGGACCGCCCAGGAGAAGCGACACTCCCTGCTCGAGGCCGAAAGGCTCGCGTGCCAGGCAAAGGTGCTGGAGCCCGGGGGCGACATCCACGTCTTCATCAAGGACTTCGGCGACTACGCAATCCTTTCTGAGAGCCGGAGCGCCGATGACGTGGCCCTGGAGCCTTACGTAACAAGGGACGGGAAGCAGGTCGTACACGATTCCGGCGAGGTGCTGGGCCCGTACGAAGGCGAGATCTACGGGCTGGCCGTCGACCTGGGAACGACAACGCTGGTCGCCCAGCTTGTTGACCTGGAGGACGGCAGGACCGTCGCCACGCGCGCACGCAAGAACCCGCAGATCTCCTACGGCAACGACGTCATAAGCCGCATCGGCTACACCATGACCCACGAGGGAGGCCTGAAGGAACTGCAAAGCGTGGTCGCGGAGGCCATCAACGGCCTCCTGGAAAGCATGGAAAAGGATGCCGGATCCGTACGCCGATACGTCTACGACGCAGTGATTGTGGGCAACAGCACGATGCGGAGCATCTTTTTCGGCCAGGACGTCACCTCGCTCGGCCACATCCCTTTCGAGCCGGTCTCGCGCGATCCTGTCACGGCGTCAGCCAGCGATCTGGGGCTGGAAATCCACCCGCACGCGCGCGTGTACGGGGGCGCGCTGATCGGCGGACACGCCGGCGCCGACGCCCTGGCCGACATACTGGCCAGCCGCATGTACGAGGGCCGCGACGTTGTGATGCTGATCGACATCGGCACCAACGGCGAGGTGGCGCTCGGCAACGCGGACAAGATCATGACGGCCTCCTGCGCAGCCGGGGGGGCCTACGAGGGAGCCACCACGAAGTGCGGCGTCGGTGCAGTCGCGGGCGCCATCAAGAACGTGTGGATTTCCGACGACCACGTGGAGTACGCCACAATCGGCGGCAAGCCGCCCGTGGGCATCTGCGGCTCGGGCCTGATAGACCTTCTTGCCGAGTTGCTGCGTTCCGGCAAGATGAGCAAGAAGGCGAAGCTGGAGCGCGAGTTCTTCGTCACGGATGGCATCAGCCTCAGCCAGGAGGACGTCTACCAGCTCATCACCGCGAAGGCCGGGCTGCGGCTCGATCAGGACATGCTGATCAAGTACTACGGCGTCACGCTGGACGACGTGTCGAAGATCTACCTGGCCGGCGCCTTCGGCAACTACATCAACCCCCAGAGCGCCGTGACCATCGGCCTGCTGCCGCCGGCGGCCGAGAAGATAGTCCGAATCGGCAATGCCGCCCTCGAAGGCGCCAGGGAGATGCTCATCTCCCAGCGGATGAGGCGCAAGGCGGAAGAGATTGCCGAGCAAGTGGAGCACATAAAACCGAACGAGCTGGAGCCGGACTTTCCTTACCTCGTGGCTGAGAAGATGTACTTCTGAACGAAGAGAGCGACATTGGAAGGCCGATGAAGAACGCCAACGCTCAAAGCCCCGAAACCCAGAGGGCGCGTCAGCAGGAGCGGGAGCAGCAGGAGCGCAAGCTACGTGAGCGGCTCGGCCGAATCCGCCACACCGTCGTCGTGCTGTCCGGCAAGGGCGGCGTAGGCAAGAGCACCGTGGCCGCGAACCTGGCCGTAACGTTGGCCGCCGAGGGATTCGAAGTCGGACTTCTCGACGCCGACATGCACGGGCCGAGCGTGCCCATACTCCTGGACCTCAAGTCGGCGCCCGTCTACTCGGACGGGCAGAACATCCTGCCCGCCGAGGGTCGGAAAGGGCTGCGCGTCATGTCCATCGCCTTCCTGGCGCGCGAGCGGGACGAGGCCGTGATCTGGCGCGGCCCGCTCAAGATGAACGTGCTCAGGCAACTACTGACCGACGTCGAATGGGGAGACCTGGACTTCCTCGTCATTGATCTGCCTCCCGGCACGGGCGACGAGCCGCTGTCCGTCTGCCAGCTCATCCCCGACGCCACGGGCGGCATCGTCGTGACGACGCCCCAGGAATTGTCCGTCGCCGACGTGCGCAAGTGCATAACGTTCTGCCGCAAGCTGGAGCTGCCGGTCCTGGGTGTCATCGAGAACATGAGCGGCTTCGTCTGCCCGCACTGCGGCAAGAGCGTGGACATCTTCGGCGAGGGTGGCGGGCAGAAGATGGCCGAAGAGATGGGAGTTCCCTTCCTCGGCAGCGTGCCGATCGACCCGAGCATAGTCGAGGCCTGCGACGCAGGCCGCCCGTTTGTGGAGGACTCGCCGGAGAGCTCGTCGACGCGGGCTTTCCTGGAGGCCGTCGCGCCCATCGTGAAGTTGGGCCGCCGGGAGCAAGCAGAAGAACCCAACAAGCAGTGAGGAACATGACATGAAGATAGCGGTACCGACGTCCGGAGGCCGGCTTGCGGCGCATTTCGGCCACTGCGAGCAGTTCGCCCTTTTCGAGATCGACGGCGACCCGCCTGCCGTCGTCGGCTCCGAAGCGCTGGCGGCTCCGGCCCACGCGCCCGGGCTGCTGCCTCAATGGCTGAACGAGCAGGGAGCCGACGTCATCATTGCGGGCGGCATGGGGCGCAGGGCGCAGAACCTGTTCGCGCAGAGCGGGATCGACGTAGTAGTGGGCGCGCCCTCCGAGCAGCCTGAGCGGGTGGTCGAACTCTACCTGGCGGGCGAGCTCGAGACCGGCGACAACATCTGCGACCACTGAGCCGCACAAGAGCCCTGACGAACCTTCGGAGTGCCACGCTATGATCATCACCATCGCCAGCGGCAAAGGCGGAACCGGCAAGACGACTCTGGCCGTGAATCTAGCCGCCGCCCTGTCTCGCTGCCAGGACGTGAACGTGCCGGTGCGACTGCTGGACTGCGACGTCGAGGAGCCGAACGATCACCTCTTCGTCAGACCCAACTTCACGACCGAAGAGGCGGTCGAGGTTCTCAAGCCGGTCTGGAATGAGGAGCTGTGCACGGGCTGCGGCGAGTGCGCCCGTGCCTGCCATTACAATGCCCTTGCGGTCGTCAAAGGCAAGGTGCTGGTGTTTCCCGAGCTCTGCCACGCGTGCGGCGTGTGCACGTTCGTCTGCCCCGAGGGGGCGATGGCCGAGCGGAGCGCCGTCATCGGCAAGGTGGAACTCGACGAGGACCGCGAGGACTTCGCCTTCGGCCATGGCGTGCTCAACATCGGCGAACCGCTGGCACCGAAGGTGGTCGACGCCGTCAAAGAACACGCCGAGCCCGACGGCATAACCATCATCGACGCCGCGCCGGGGACGGCCTGTCCCGTCGTCGCGGCCGTGCGCGGAGCGGACGTGGCCATCCTGGTTACCGAGCCGACTCCGTTCGGGCTGAATGACCTCAAGCTGGCCGTCGGGCTCAGCCTCGAGTCCGGCGTGCCCAGCGCCATCGTAGTGAACCGCTCGTACGGCGCGGATGAGCTGATCCAGCAGTACGCCGAGCAGGTGGGCGTGCCCATCATCGGGCGCATCCCGTTCAGGCGCGAATACGCCGAGACCTACTCGCGGGGCGACCTGCTTCTGGACTCGCATCCGGAACTGGAAGAGGTACTGCTGGAGATCTACGAAGGAACAAAGGCAATCGCGGCAGGTCCGCCTCAAGAGCCGCCGCAGGAGGAAATGCCGGATTACCCGCCAGCCGCCCAGCCAGGGGCGGCGGGCCGGGCCGGGGGCCCTTACCGCGAGATGACCGTCATCAGCGGCAAAGGGGGCACGGGCAAGACGACGGTTGTGGCGTCGCTCGCCGCCCTGCTGGAGGACGAAGTGCTGGCCGACTGCGACGTCGACGCTGCCGACCTGCACCTGCTGTTGGAACCGCAGGTCAAGGAGGCAGAGGACTTCGTCGGCGGGCTGAAGGCCACGGTATCGCCCGAAGCCTGCACCGGCTGCGCCCGCTGTGCCGAAATGTGCCACTTCGACGCCATCGAGCCCGTGGAGTTCGACGAGGACGGCCAGCCCCTCACCTACCAGGTCGACGAACTGGCCTGCGAGGGGTGCGGCCTCTGCGGCTACGTCTGCCCCGTCGGCGCCGTCGAGGTCAGCTCGGCCGTGACGGGCCGCAGTTTCATCTCCGACACGGAGTACGGAATGCTGTCGCACGCGCGGCTCGGCATCGCGGAGGAAAACAGCGGGAAGCTGGTCACCCACGTGCGCAACCGCGCGGGGGACCTGGCCTCTGAGGAGGGCGCCGCCAGGGTCCTGGGCGACGGATCGCCGGGCACCGGATGTCCGGTGATCGCATCAATCTCCGGCGTGGACCTGGCCCTGATCGTGACCGAGCCGACCGTCTCCGGCGTCCATGACCTGGAGCGCGTGCTGGAGCTGACCCGACACTTCAGGGTGCGCGCCCTCATCTGCATCAACAAGTGCGACCTGAACGCCGAGCAGGCGGAGCGTATCCGCGAAATGGCGCGCCGGACCGATGCGCGCGTCGTCGGCGAGGTACCGTTCGACGAAGAAGTCAACGAGGCCCTGATGAACGGCTGGGTCCTGTCAACGCGCGGAACCGGACCGGCCGCGAGGGCCATTCGGCAACTCGCCAAAACGCTGAAGGCCGAACGCGCCTGGCAGGGGGCGCCCGTGTCGTAGGACGATTGCACGGCCCTCCCGTACAGGAGGACAGCGAAGATGCCCACCTACGAGTATGAATGCATAACGTCGAAGAAGCGCTTCGAGAAGTTCCAGGGCATGAACGACGAGCCCCTGAAGACCTGCCCCGAATGCGGCGGACGGGTGCGACGCCTTATCAGTGGCGGCGGGGCCGTTATCTTCAAGGGGAAGGGCTTCTACGCGACCGACTACTCCGGCTCGTCCAGGGGGCCTTCGTGCGGGCGCGACGCTCCCTGCTGCGGCCGCGACGCGCCGTGCGACAGGTCCCCGCGGAACACGTAGCGCACGTTCAACGCCTCTCCTTACAAGGCCGCTCACCGGCCATGAGGCCCTTGCCTGAGGTGCATGTGGTTAGCGTGACTGCAAAGGACACCAGCAGGGGCCGGATTATCCTCGTTCTCGTGCTCGCGTGCGACTGGCGCGCTGGCGAAGCAGCGGCTTGCCGTAGGTCCTGATAGGGACGGCATATGAGTGGCCTGGGGCGCCAGGCCCCGGAACAGGGGCCACACACATCCAAAGTCCGTCCCGCGCCCGCGCGACGGGCGACATCGCCAAATCTGACCAAGGCCGGCGCTCGGCAGCTCACTTCTTCCCGCCGAAGTTGATGGACTCGAAGGCCTTGCTCGTGCTTCGGCCCACGTCCCTGCCGCTGTCCAGCACCCGTTTGACCGTGCCCTTCGCACGCGAGACCTGCGGTGGCTCGAACGTGCCCCCAACGTGCAGCTTGTAGACCACCACTGCGGCGATCAGGACGACAAGGACGATCAGGAAGTTCTTCACGGCGGAGTCTCCACACTGGCCACCCAAACGCTAGTCGCAAAGCCCATGCCGACGGAATGAGACGAGGCCGGCGGCTCAGCCCTCCAGCGCTTTCTGAAGCCTGCGGAGCCCGTCCGAGACGGTCCGGAGGCG
>CAYUDW010000158.1:0-8105 GCA_964442595.1 uncultured candidatus Brocadiaceae bacterium | reverse complement strand
ATATGACCTGACGGCGCTGTCGGAATGACAGAAGGCCGTCGGGCTCTCCGCACAGCGGCCGCCCCGTGTTCGATTCATTTGCCAATCGGGCCAGAAACCGTAATAATGGGTGTTTCCGCATCGCCCCATTGCAGCGTGCGGATGGCTGCGAAGGCGGCCCGGTGCTGCGGGCGGACTCAGCGTGGTGCTGCGTTGCAGGACCTAGCGGCGCCCCTGGCACGCGGTTTGCGCCGCCTCGGGCCGAGTGGTTCCCCCCAATCGGTCGACGCCACTGCTCAGTGTTTATGAAGGAGGAACGTCCGAATGGCCCCAAAAGAGCTGGCTTTCGGACAGGAAGCCCAAGACAAGCTCATGGCGGGCGTGACCAAGCTGGCGCGCGCCGTCAAGCACACGCTTGGCCCCAGAGGACGAACGGCCGTCCTCGATAAGGGCTGGGGCAGCCCCCGGATCACCAAGGACGGCAAGACGGTCGCCGACGATATCGAGCTGTCCGAGCGGCACGAGAACCTGGGTGCGCAACTGCTCAAGCAAGCGGCCTCCCAGACCAGCGATGACGCCGGCGACGGAACGACAACCGCCACCGTGCTGGGCGAGGCGCTGTGCCGGGAGGGCATGAAGCGCATCGTGGCAGGCTGCGACGCCATGTCTCTGCGGCGCGGGATGCAGAAGGCCGCCCGGGCCGTCGTCGAAGAGCTGCGCAAACACAGCGAGCCGGTCGTTGAATCGGAAGACATCGCGGCCGTGGCCGCCGTCGCCGCCAACAATGACAGGGAGATCGGGCGCATGATCGCCCGGGCCATGGATGCGGTTGGGGCCAGGGGTGTGATCACCGTCGAGGAAGGGCGCGGCCTCGAGACTGAGGTCGAGGTCGTCGAAGGCATGCAGTTCGACCGCGGCTACCTCTCGCCTCAGTTCATCACCGATGAGGACGCCATGGAGTGCGTGCTGGAGGACTGCCGCGTCCTGATCTTCGAGAAGAAGATCTCCAGTGCCAAGTCGATGGCGGCCGTGCTGGAGATGGCTGCGAAGTCCGGCAAGCCCCTGCTGATCATCAGCGAAGACGTGGAGACCGATGCTCTGGCTACCATGGTCATTAACAGGTTGCGCGGGGTCGTGAGCTGCTGCGCCGTCAAGGCGCCGGGCTACGGCGACCGCCGCAAGGCCATGATGGAGGACATGGCGATACTGACCGGGGCGCGGGCGGTATTCCAGGACCTGGGCTTAGAACTGGAGAACGTGGCGCTGAGCGACCTGGGGCGCGCCAAGAAGGTGACGGTCAGCAACAGTCATACGACCATCGTCCAGGGCGCCGGCTCGCAGAAGGACATCCGGGCGCGCATCGGCCAGATCGAGCGCGAGGTCGAAGCGACCACCAGCGACTATGATCGGGAGAAGCTGCAGGAGAGGCTGGCCAAGCTGAGCGGCGGAGTCGCGCAGATAAACGTCGGTGCCGCCACCGAGACGGAGATGAAGGAGAAGAAGGCACGCGTCGAGAACGCCCTGAACGCCACGCAGGCCGCCGTTGAAGAGGGCATACTGCCGGGCGGCGGTGTGGCCTTCTTCCGTGCGGCGTCCGTTCTGGACAAGCTCAAGCTCGAGGGCGACGAGGCCGGCGGCGCGGATGTGGTTAAGGCCGCACTGGGCGTGCCGCTGATGACCATTGCGCAGAACGCCGGCCTGCAGGGCGCCGTGGTCGCGCGCAGGGTCGAGCGGGGCGACGGCTACGCCTTCGGATACGACGCCGAGCGCGAGGAGTACTGCGACCTGATGGAGGCCGGCGTGGTCGACCCGATGAAGGTCCTGCGCGCGGCGCTGCAGAACGCCGTCAGCGTTGCCGGCATCGTGCTCAGCACGGAGTGCCTGATCCGCGAGATCAAGGAAGAGCAACCGGAGATGCCGGGTGGCGGGCCGGGCGGAATGCCTCCTAACATGGGCGGCATGGGCATGATGTAAGGTCGCGCAGCAGGCCCTGGCCAGGGCCTGGACGCCAACTGCCAGAAGAACTGAGAGATTCCGAATACAGTCCCGAACGTGGAGGATGTTGACGGATGGCCAAGACCAAGATCAAGCCGCTTGATGACCGTGTCGTGGTGCAGCGCCTTGAGCAGGACGATAAGACGCCCGGGGGCATCTTCCTGCCGGAGACCGCAAAGGAGAAGCCTCAGCAGGGCAAGGTCGTCGCCGTGGGTCCCGGCAAGATGTTGGACTCGGGCGAGCGGGCCGCCATGAACGTCAAGAAGGGCGACATCGTCGTCTTCGCCAAGTACGGTGGCACCGAAGTCGAGCTGGACGGCAAGGAACTGATCGTCATGCGGGAAAGCGACCTGCTGGCGGTGCTTGAGGACTGATGCCGGTCGGCGCGTATCCGGCCGACCGTGCTGCGCCAGTGCCTAACCTGGAGGAAGTGACATGGCTCCGAAACAGCTGATGTACAGCGACCAGGCCCGGAACAAGATACTCAAGGGGGTGCAGAAGCTTGCCAACGCCGTCCGCGTGACCATGGGTCCTACGGGCCGCACCGTCGTGCTCCAGAAGAGCTACGGCGGACCGAAGGTGACCAAGGACGGCGTTACCGTGGCCAAAGAGATTGAGCTGCCGGACAACTTCGAGAACATGGGCGCCAAGATGGTCAACGAGGTGGCCAGCAAGACCAGCGACGATGCTGGCGACGGCACGACCACTGCCACCGTGCTGGCCGAGCTGATCTACCGTGAGGGCCTGAGGGCCGTCACCGCCGGCGCCAATCCGATGAGCGTCCGACGCGGAATCGAGGAGGCCGTCAAGGCCGTCGTCGACGAACTGGGCAAGAAGAGCCACCCCGTCACCAGCAAGGACGACATCGCCCACGTCGCCTCGATTAGTGCCAACAACGACCGCGAGATCGGCGACCTGCTGGCCGACGCCGTCGAGAAGGTCGGCAAGGACGGCGTGATCACCGTCGAGGAAAGCAACACCATCGAAACGAAGCTCGAGTTCGTCGAGGGGATGCAGTTCGACAAGGGCTACCTCTCCCCTTACTTCATCACCAGCGCCGAGGACATGCAGGTCGAGCTGGAGGACGCCTACATCCTGATCCACCAGCAGAAGATCGGCAGCGTCCGGGATCTGGTGCCTCTGCTGGAGAAAGTGGCCGGCGGGGGCAGGCCGATGCTCATCGTCGCCGAGGACATCGAAGGCGAGGCGCTGGCCCTACTGGTGGTCAATAAGCTGCGCGGCCTGTTGCCCTGCTGCGCGGTGAAGGCGCCCGGCTTTGGCGAGCGCAGGAAGGCCATGCTGGGGGACCTGGCGGTCGTTACCGCCGGCAGGTTCATCAGCGAGGATCTGGGCGTGAAGCTGGAGAGCCTGCAACTCAGCGATCTGGGCAGGGCCAAGCGCGTCATCGTAACCAAGGACGACACCACCGTCATTGAGGGAGCCGGCAAGCCGTCGGACATCAAGGCACGCATCGATCAGGTGCGCATGCAGATAGAGCAGAGCACCAGTGACTACGACCGGGAGAAGCTGCAAGAGCGCCTGGCCAAGCTGAGCGGCGGCGTTGCCGTCGTGCGCGTGGGCGCGGCCACTGAGGCCGAGATGGCAGAGAAGAAGGCCCGCGTGGAGGATGCGCTGCACGCCACTCGAGCCGCTGCCGAGGAGGGCGTGATTCCGGGCGGCGGCGCCGCTCTGGTGCGCTGCAAGGATGCCGTGATTAAGCGGCGGGAGCGGCTGCGTGGCGACGAGAAGATCGGCGCCGACATCATCGCCAGAGCGCTCGAAGCGCCGCTGATGACCATAGCAGAGAACACGGGCGTGGACGGGGCGGTCGTCGTGGCCGAGGTGATGGAACGGAAAGAAGGGATCGGTTTCGATGCCAACACGTCGCAGTACGTGGACATGGTCAAGGCGGGTATCGTCGATCCCACCAAGGTCGTTCGGACGGCGCTGGAGAACGCGGCCAGCATCGGAGCCCTGATGCTGACGACCGAGGCGCTCGTGACCGAGATCGAGGAGGATGAGGAAGAGGGCGCTGCGACACCCGAAGGCGCCGTGCGCTGAAGCTGTCCGCCCCGTCGGCCGACTGGCGTGCGTTGCCGAGTTGCAGCGACGAACCCGGCGGAGGCCTGACCTTCATTCTCTGAACGCAGAGGTCGGAGGGCTGCCGTCCGGGCAGCCCTTGCCTTTGAGGCGTGCCCTGGCGGGACGGCCCTTGCGGATCGTGGGATGCCATGGCGGAGCGCGACTACTACGAGATACTCGGGCTCGGCCCGGACGCTTCCCCCGCAGAGATCAAGAAGGCCTATCGCCGGATGGCCCTTCAGTTCCACCCCGACCGCAACCCGGACAGCCCCGAGGCGACCGAGAAGTTCAAGGAAGCCGCCGAAGCCTACGAAGTGCTGAGCAACGAGGAGACCCGTCGCCGATACGACCTCTACGGGAAGGCCGGCCTCAAAGGCGTGCCCCTGCATGATTTCTCTTCGGTCGACGACATCTTCAGCGTTTTCAGCGACCTGTTCTCCGGCGCCGGCATCTTCGACCGCATCTTCAGCACCGGCTACGGATCACGCGTCCGCAGGGGCCGCAGCCTGCGTGTAACCGTCGCCGTGGACTTGAGGGAAGTGCTGGAGGGGACCGACAAGACGATCGTGCTCACTCGCGCTGAAGTGTGCGAGGAGTGTCAGGGCAGGGGATCGCCTGAAGACGGAATGCGAACCTGCTCCTATTGCCGCGGCCACGGACAGGTGGAGAGCCGACAGGGGTTCTTCCGGATGCGCACCACCTGCCCGCGATGCGGAGGCCGGGGCACAGTGGTGGTGACCCCCTGTGCCCGGTGCGAGGGAACGGGCCGCGTGGAGAAGGAAGTGGAAGTGACCGTCGAGATCCCGGCCGGCATCGAGTCGGGGACAAGGCTCCGCGTCAGCGGCGAAGGAGAACCCTCGCCAGACGGGCCGCGCGGCGACCTGTACTGCGACGTCTTCGTCGACCCCCATCCGTTCTTCGAACGGTCCGGAGCGGATCTGCTCTGCGAGGTGCCGATCGCCTATCCGAGCGCCGCGCTGGGGGGGAGCGCCGAGGTCCCTACGCTGGAAGGGAAGCCTCATAGGCTCGATATCCCTGCCGGGACACAGAGCGGGGAGATGTTCCGAGTGCCCCGGCGCGGGCTCCCAAGCATCAAAGGCAGGGGCCGGGGGGACTTGATGGTCAGGGTCGTCATCGAGACGCCGCAAGAGCTGACGCCGCGGCAGAAGGAGCTGCTGCGCGAACTGGCGGAGATCGAGCACGTTAACGTCTCCGAGAGAAGAAGAAGCTTCCTGGAGAAGGTCAAGGACTATCTCTCAGGCAAGGGAACAGACCGGGGCGTGCACGACTGAGCAGGCCTCCCAAGGTTGACTATATAGCAGGAGCGGAAACATGAGCGACGCAGGCCACGAACCGGGCATCCCGGATCAGACCCCCGGACGGGAGGCCGGAGACGAGGAGCAACTCCTTGTTCACCAACCGGTTACGTTGTCCTACGCCGATTACGAGGAGCTTAAGACGCTGGCCAAGGAGCGCGACGACTACCTGAAACGGCTCCAGCGGGCCGTCGCTGACTACCAGAACCTCCAGAAGCGCATCGAGAGATTCAGGGACAACGCCCGCGAGTCGATCGTCAGGTCCCTGGCCGAGGAGATACTGCCCATGGCGGACAGCCTGACCCGGGCCCTCCAGGCAGCCGAGCAGGTGGAAGGCGCGGAGAACATCGTCCAGGGCCTTCGATTGGTGGAGAGGGAGTTCTACGGCGCGCTGGAAAGGCTGGGCATCCAGCCCGTGGAGGCGGTCGGCCGCAAGTTCGATCCGCACTTCCATGAGGCGGCCATGCAGCAGCAGGTCGCTGGGGTGCCGCCTAACACGGTCGTCGAGGAGCTCAAGAAGGGCTTCGTCCTCGGCGATCAGGTGATCCGCCCCAGCCAGGTGGTCGTGGCGGCGGGGGCCGGCGGGTCCTCACAGGGCCCAGCCGCTTCCGACGAGCAGCGTGAGGAGGGCGAGACGGCGGGCTAAGGGATTTGTCCGACTTGACTTCGGACAGACGGGGGCCTAGAATGATGTTTTGCCCGCAGTCTGCAACTCCTGCAGTTGACGATGGGTTAGCAACACGGTACTCAGAGATGCCGACATACGATTACGAGTGCACACATTGCGATCACAAGTTCGAGGCTTTCCAGAACATAACGGCGGCGCCGCTGCGAAAGTGCCCGAAGTGCGGCCGTAGGTCCCTGCGCCGGCTCATCGGGGGCGGTGCGGGCATCATCTTCAAGGGCTCGGGCTTCTACGCAACCGACTACCGGGGCGGTTCGTCAGGTGGCTCCCGGTCCACGGACTCCAAATCGAGTTCGGGCAAGTCTGAGACCAAGTCCGACGACGGTTCGTCGCCCGCAAGCGCCGACTCCGCCGAATGAGACGCCGCTCGCACCCGAACCGCCTTCGAGGGGCTCACGGTGCGGCGTCGGGGCCATTGGGGGGAGCAAACAAGATGGGCCAGGCGGAGTTGAGGGTCAAATGCCGTACCTGCGGGAAGGCGGTAGTGCGCTCTGCGGGTCACGAGGCGCCCCACTTGCCCTTCTGCTCCGAACGCTGCAAGCTGCTTGATCTGGGCAAGTGGCTGGACGGCACACACCGCATTGAGGAGCCTCTGGAACCCGGCGGGGATGAAGTCCCGGAGGCCGAAGACGCTGAGTAGCGGCCCCCCAAGGAGGGCAGCCGGTGCTCTCCGGGCTTGTTTCTGGGAGGGAGCCCGTGCAGAAGCGTCGTCCTGAAGCGTGTCGCAAGCCCGGCACGCCGAACGCTTACCCGCTTACCGGCGGGGATCCCCGGACCTGTGCCGCAGCTCAGAGGCCGGACGGTGCGATTCGTCGTTCGCGGTACGACGAACGGAGAATGGCACGTGGCGAGAACGCTGCATCCCCGGCCGTGACTCATAGGGTTCTTCTGAACGGCACACAGGCCGCCCGCCATATTTGAGGTTGACAAAACGACGGGCGCGGGTATAAAGTGTGCGCTTGGAGGCCCCTTTCACCTGTTGCTTAGAGAATCCTCGCAGCCGGGAGGCACGTCATGAGGAAGCGGACGGGAGACTGGCGGGATCTTTTGTCGGCCTATAGCCTGGCCCTGGAGACCAACAAGGTCTTCGTCGGCTTCTGCGCTGCCGTGTTGACGGCCTTCGTTATGTTCTTGGCCTCCTGGGCATATGCGAGGTGTGCAGGCCTTGGCTTGCTGGCAGCTTCGGCCTCGCTGAAGGAGCTCGGCACGTTGGGCGGGGAGAGGCCGCTTGTCTGGGAGCTGCTGGCCGGGAAAGGGCTCGTCGCGCTCCGCGATTTCCTCCCTCTCCTGAATCCCTTCTACGGCAACCTGTGCCATTTTGTGCTCTCCATCTTCACCTATGCGGCGCTGTTCTGCGTGTGGGCCTACGCCGGCGGCATCGTCTCGCGCCTGGCCGTTCTGGAGTATGCCAAGGACGACCTGCCGACCCTGGGGGAGGCCCGCCAGACTGCTGAGAGCAGGTGCGCCTCCTATCTGTTCGCCCTCTGGTGGCCCCTGATCATCATCGCGGTCTGCATCTTGATGAATACGCTGGGCGGCCTCGTCGCCTCCATACCCATCGTGGGTCGTCCTCTGCTGGTCTTCCCGGGCTATCCCCTGTTGCTCATCTCCACGGGCGCCATCGTTTTTGTCGTAATCGTCAGCGTGCTGGCTCTCACGATGGTGGTTCCGGCGGTAAGCGCTGGCGGCAGGGGCGGACTGGAGAACTGGCTCACCGCTTGCAGCTACGTCATCTACGGGTTGCGCCGATTCGTGTGCTACGCGCTTCTGGCGGCCGTTATCGGCCTCATCGCCGTTGTGGCCCTGTGGGCGGTGGTCGAGATGCTGGTCTTCTTGATCTTCAAGACGGTGGAGTTCGGGTTCGTGCATGGCAGCGCGTGGATGCGAGAGGACATCGTTGCAGGCAAGTCGGTCCTCGTGCCCGCCGCGGGAGGATGGAACGGCTTCTTCAGCTACGTCATGTGGGCACTGCTGATGGTGCTGCGAGCCATACCGGCCGGCTACGCTTTCGCCTACTTCTTCACGGCCGGGACAGTCATCTTCTTCCT
>CAYUDW010000157.1:0-8157 GCA_964442595.1 uncultured candidatus Brocadiaceae bacterium | reverse complement strand
GTCGGCACCGAGTATGCTCCGTTCCACGGCTCCCTCCGAGCACATTCCCATCGGCCGCATCCAGCCGGCATGACACCCCCGCGCCAAGGCCGGTTTACCTGCCGCCCTCAGTAGCTGCCGACTTCCTTTGCCAGCTCGACGATGCGGCGGAAGTCCTCCAGGCTTACGCTGGACGGCACCGAGTGGTCCGAGGAGAAGATATAGCCGCCGGACTCCTTCAGGGCGGGCACCTTCTGCCGGATCTCCGCCTCGATCTGCTCGGGCTTGTCCCACAGCACGGCGTTGATGCCGCCGTGCAGCACGAGGTCGCGCCCCCACTTCTCCTTCAGTTGCAGCGCGTCCATGCCGGCCTTGACTTCCAGGGGGTTGAGGGCGTCCAGCCCTATCTCGACCAGTTCGGGCACGAGCGGATTGACGTCCCCGCACGAATGCAGGTGCGCCACGGCGCCTTTGGCGTGCGCCCACTCGATGGCCCGCCGGTGGACCGGCTTCAGCAGGTCGCGATACATCTGCACGGAGAAGAACTGGTTGTGCTTGTAGCCCATGTCGTCCGGCCAGGTCGCGCAATCGAAGGTGTAGCCTTCCTCCCAGGCCATGTCGAGCAGCGCCAGGTTCACGTCCAGGAAATGGTTGAACATGTCGACGCACCAGTCGGGATCGTCGGCCAGCGCGATCAGGACTCGTTCGGTGCCGACGGTCCAGCTATGGGTGACGTCGAAGCCGAACCAGAGGTCGCCGCAGACCCAGTGGCCTTCCTCGCGCCACCTCGGGTAGTTCCTTCGCAGGTGGTCCCACGGCACGCGGTCGCGGGTGGGCTGCATGCGGCGTTTCGCCTGCTCCCAGGTGCGGCGGTCCTTGACGGTGTGGTCCAGGAACTCCGGCGTGCTGGCGGCGTGCCTCCAATTGCGCAGCGTGGCGCCCCAACTGGTCGTGTGGACCCGGTACTCGTCCGTTTCCTCAACGACCTTGACTTCGTAGCGCGGGCTGTTGTCCACCTTGATGGTCGCCACGTGGTCCAGGGCCAAGAAGTCGACGAAACTGACGTCCTCGGGCATGCCCTCGCGATGCCAGCGCTCGATCGTGGCCGGCCAGGGAATGTCGATGATGGGAACGCGGTCGGCCTCCTGGTGGGCGTACATCCGGGCGAAACGCTCGCGGGACGTCATTTCGGCCATGGCGCCGTCTCTTCTTTGAGGGTGTGAGCGATGGGTGCGGGACAGAATACCCGGCCGGCCCGCTGCTGTCCAGACGCAGGGCAGGCCGGCACTGGCGCGCTGCCCGGCCGGGCCCGTTGTGGTCGCGCGGGGCGTCTGGTAAGCTGTGGCCGGTATGGGGCCCGACGCACAAGGGGGGAGGGACGATGCGAGTCGGCATAGTCGGACTGCCGCAGTCGGGCAAGACGACGCTGTTCAACGCCCTGAGCGGCGCGCATGGAGAGGTGGGCGGCTACCACGCCGGCGGGCAGCTTTCGCTGGCCGTGGTCAGCGTGCCGGACGAGCGGCTCGACGCCCTGGCCGAGATGCTCGAGCCCAAAGAGGCGCTGGCCGCCACGATTGAGTTCGAGGACATCGGCGGCGTCTTCGCCCACCTTGCAGGCGGGGAGCGGAGCGGTCAGGCCGTCGCCGCGCTGCGCGACTGCGACGCCGTCGCCATGGTCCTGCGCTGTTTCGAGGCGCCGTCCGTGATCGAGGTGCTGGGGGAAGTGGACCCCGCGCGCGAGTACCACGTGATGCGGGATGAGCTGCTGCTGGCCGACCTGGAGGTCATTGAGAAACGCCTCGAGGCCATCGCCCACGATCTGAAGAGGCCGTTTCCCGAGCGCGACGCCCTGCAGCAGGAGCAGAAGGTCCTCGAGCGCTGCCGCCAGGCCGTCGAGCAGGAGCGGAACCTGCTGTCCGTTCAGATGACGCAGGCCGAGGAAAAGGCGATCCGCAGCTACGCCTTCCTGACGCTGAAGCCGTGCGTGTGCGTTCTGAACATCGGGGAGGACGAGATCGGCTCGCCGCCGAGCTACGAGGGGCTGGACGCTCTGGCGCCCCCGCCCGTGCCGATCTGCGCGGAACTTGAGATGGAGCTGATGGACCTGGAGGAGGACGAGCGGGCGGCCTTCGTCGAGGACGCCGGGCTGGAGGAGATGGCCTCCGGACAGATGATTCGCGCCTGCTACGAGGCGCTGGGATTACGTTCGTTCTTCACGTGCGTTTCGGACAAGTTGCGGGCCTGGACGGTCCAGGGGGGCACGGACGCGAAGTCCGCAGCCGGCAAGATCCACACCGACATGGAGAAAGGCTTCATCCGCGCCGAGGTGGTCAGCTTCCAGGACCTGGCGGCGACCGCTTCCCTGAAGGAGGCGCGGGCGGCGGGCAAGGTGCGCATGGAGGGCAGGGACTACGAGGTCCGCGACGGCGATGTCGTCACCTTCCACTTCTCCCGCTGAAGCCCACCACGGAGACACTGAGGACACGGAGAACAGCAAGGGCCGGATCAACCACTACGACACGACGTGCACGACAATCCGCCTGTGGCTCTGCCGTTTCCCCGGCCATGCCGTTGTTGTCAGATCGCTCGTGTCCCGCCGTGTTTCGTACTCTGACGCGGTACTCGTCGTGTCGTTGTGGTTAGTGCATCGTCGTTCTCCGTGTCCTCAGTGTCTCCGTGGTGATCTGTGGTGTTTGCTGCCCGATTCACTTGCAACGTGCTGGCCTTGGGGTACAACAGGAGGAATCGACTTCGCGTTAGACAGGAGGCAAGAGATGGCCAAGCTGGCGATCAACGGCGGAGAGAAGTGCGTGAGCAATCCGGTCAAGATCAAGTGGCCGATCGTGGACGACCGGGACGTCGAGCACGTGGGCGAAGTGGTCCGCGCCGGGCGGGGCGGCTGGTGCCGCCTTGGTCTGGACGACGGAGAGGTGGCCACCTTCGAGAAGGAGTGGGCCGACTTTCAGGACGCCAAGTACTGTCTGGCGGTCACCAACGGGACGGTGGCGATCGAGTGTGCCCTTCAGGGGCTCGGCCTGCGACCGGGAGAAGAGGTGATCGTGCCGGCCATCACCTTCGTGGCGTCAGCATCGGGCGTGCTGATGGCGCGCGGAATACCGGTCTTCGCCGACTGCATCCCCGAGACGTGCCAGATCGACCCGGAGGACGTCGAGCGCAAGATCACTGAGCGCACGCGCGGTGTGGTCGTGGTGCACTACGGCGGCTACCCGGTCGACATGTCGCGCATCAAAGACGTGGCGGAGCGGCACGGCCTGTTTGTGCTTGAGGACTCTGCGCATGCACAGGGGACCCAATGGGAAGGGCGCGGGGTCGGGGCGATCGGCGACGTGGGCACTTTCAGCTTCCAGGGATCGAAGTCCCTGACCTGCGGCGAGGGCGGCGCCATCGTCACGGATCGTCAGGACGTGTACGAGGCCTGCTGGGCCTACCATCACATCGGCCGCGGCCTCTCGGCGGAGAAGTACGAGCACGAGACGGTCGGGCCGAACCTGCGGCTCTCGGAGGTGCAGGGCGCGCTGCTGCGCACGCAGCTCGAGAAGCTGCCCGGCCAGGTCGAGCAGCGAATGTCGACCGCCGCCACGCTGTCCGAGGGATTGAACGACATCCCCGGCATCGAGCCGCTCAAGCCCGATCCCCGCATCACGCGGCGCGGCTATTACTTCTACGTGCTGCGTCTGGATGAGGAGACGTGGGGCGTCAAGAAGGCCAGGTTCATCGAGGCGTTCAACGCCGAGGCCGGCTTCAGAGTGTTCAGCGGGTACGCGTGCACCGTCTATGAGCTGCCCGTCTTTGCCAAGAACCGCTATGACGCCACGGGCTATCCCGTGCTGGAGGGCGAGGGCTTCGGGCGCGTGGTGGACTACAAGGACGTTCACTGCCCGAATTCGGAGCTGATCGCTCACCACCAGCACCTGACCTTCTCGAACCAAAGCCTGCTCTACCCCGAGTTCGCGGAGCAGACGCTGGCCATCCTGCACAAGCTGTGGGGGAACCGGGCCGAGCTGGGCGAATAAGCGCCTCCGTGTCGCGCCCTCAGGGCGGGACAGGGCCTGCCTCCCACGGGAAGCGGCGCCCGGCCTATAGCTGGTTGAGGGCCTGGCGGACTGCCTGAAGCAACTTCTCTGGGCTGAAGGGCTTGGCCAGAAACGGCACGCCGCTTTCGAGTGTGCGCCGTTGCGCAAGCCTATCGCCGGCATAGCCGGACATGTAGAGGGCCTTGAGCGTGGGCCGCTCCTCCGCTAGTTCTGCGCGGAGCTCGGGTCCGCGCCGGTCCGGCAGGACCACGTCCGTCAGCAACAACGCAATCTCGTCGCCGTGCTGGGCCATCACGCGATCGGCCTCATCGGCGGAGCCAACAGTCAGCACGGTGTAGCCATTGTCGCTGAGGACGCGGTGCACGAGGCGGCGCACGCTTTCCTCGTCTTCGACCACCAGAATGATGTCGCCGCCGGCTTGCGGTTCACGGGTGGGGGTCTCGGCCTCCGGCGTTTCCGCTTCTCCGGTGAAACGGGGCAGGTAGATCTGGAACGTCGTACCCTTCCCCGGCGCACTTTCCGCCCAGATGTAGCCGCCATGTTGCTTGACGATGCCGTAGGCGGTGGCGAGGCCGAGCCCGGTTCCCTCTCCCGGCCCTTTCGTGGTGAAGAACGGCTCGAACAGGTGCTCCAGCGTGTCTTCGTCCATGCCGCATCCGGTGTCCGTAACGGTCAGCATCACGTACTGGCTGACGGGCATGCGGGGCGTCGTCTCCACGCAGCCCCGGGCCAGGTCAGCGTCGGACGTCTCGATCGAGAGGGTTCCTCCTTCAGGCATGGCGTCGCGCGCGTTGACTGCCAGGTTCATGAGGACCTCTTCGAACTGGCTGGGGTCTGCGCGCACCAGCCCCAGCCCGGGGTGGAGCGCGGTTACCAGTTCGACGTCTTCGCCGATGACGCGCTCCAGCAAGCTGCTCATGCCGGACACGACGTCGTTCAGGTCGATCGCCTTGGGCGCAAGAACCCTCCTTCGGCTGAACGCCAGCAGTTGCTGGGTCAGCGCGGCGGCGCGCCGGGCCGCGTTCCCGATTTCCTCCACATCGCCTCGGTGCGGGTCAGCGGCGGGGAGGTCGTCCAGGAGCAGCTTGCTGTACCCTATGATGCCCGTCATCAGGTTGTTGAAGTCGTGGGCGATGCCGCCGGCCAGCTTGCCGAGGGACTCGAGCCTCACGGCCCGCTCGAGCGCCTCCTCCTCCCGACGGAGTTCCTCCTCCAACCGATTGTGGTCAGTCACGTCCATGCACATGGTCTGGAACAGCTCCTGGTCCCCCAGCCGGACCTTGGAGACATAGAGCAGGGCGTCGTAAGGCGTTCCGTCCTTGCGCTTAAGCTGCACGGGAAAGCCCGCCACGCTGCCGGTCCGTTCCATGGCTTCCCGGAGGGCTTCCCGGTCGTCAGGATCCACGTAGGTGTCCTGCAGGTTGACGTGCTTGGCCTCGCTTGCGGAGTATCCCATGACGGCCTCCATCGCCGCGTTCGTGGCGGCGAGCCGGCCGTGTCTGTCGGACAGGCCGATGCCGATGGGTGCGCGCTCGAACAGGCACCGGTACCTCTCCTCGCTCTCCCGCAGCGCCTGCTCGGCGCGCTTGCGCTCGGTGATGTCCCTCCAAACGCTCTGACAGACGCTCTTCTGGCCAATAGAAACCGCCCGGCTGCTCACGTGCACGTCACGTATCTGGCCGTCTTTTGTCCTATGCTTCGTTTCAAAGCTGTCGGACCCGTTCTTGACGATCCTCTGCAGGTGGCTCCTTACTTCCTCAGCAGATTCGATGACCTCAAGGTCAGGGATGGTGATCTCTGCGAACTCCTGCGCGGTGTAGCCCAGGTTCTGGTGTGCCCGGTCGTTGAAATCAATCACGGCCCCCGTTTCCACATCGGCCACGACAATGGAGTCGACCGCCTGCTCGAAGAGGGTCCGGTATCGGACCTCCGATTCTCGCAGAGCCCGTTCGGCGCGTATGCGCTCCGTTATGTCAAGCGTGGCCTCGATGATACCGACGATGTGTCCGTCGTCGTCACGCACCGGGTCGCCACGAATCTGCCAGGTCCTGCCGTCGGGAGAGGAGATCTCCGCGTGCTCCGGTTGGCCCGTCTGCACGGCCCGGTCAACGGGACACCCGGGACAACGGCTGTCGCGTCCGTGCCACGCCTCGTAGCAGTGCCTTCCCACCACGCCTTCCGGCGATAGGCCCGCCGACTCGACCGCCGCGCGGTTCGCCCAGAGGATCTTCCCTTCGGCATCCTGGTAAACGAGCAGTTGCGACAGGCTGTCGAGTATGGCTGCCTTCTCCCGCTCGGAGTTCCTGAGCGCCTCCTCGGCATCCTTGCGCTGGGTAATGTTCGCGATGAGGCTGTCTATCCAACGGACCTCGCCTTCCGGGCTGTGGTGCACCGTGGCCGTGACGGAGGCCCAGAAGGGAGTGCCGTCCTTGCAGCGGAACTTCAACTCCCGGCCCGTCACGCTGCCGCTGCGGCGCAACTCGTTCAGGACCGCCGCGCGTTCCTCCGCGTCCCAGTAGAAGCTGCTGACGGGCTTGTCCAGAAGCTCATGGACGGACTCACAGCCGTACATGCGGGCCAGGGCCGGGTTGGCCTGGAGGAACTGCCCTTCGAGGTGCGGCGCGGTCCTGCAGATGCCGACGCCCAGACTGTTGACGAGGGAGCGGTACTGCTCCTCGCTCTGGCGCAGTGCCTCCTCGGCTTCCTTGCGCTCGGAGATGTCGATCGACACACCAAGGATCTTGACCAAACTGCCGCCATCATCGAATATGGGGAACGTAGTGAGGATAGCAGGGAAGCACTCTCCCGACTTGCGGACCAGTTCCAGCTCAGCAGTCAGGCCTGTCTTGTGCCGGCGGATCGTCTCCGTCACTGTTGGGAAGTGTTCCACTTGCTCGGGGGTGTGCAGGATGGCGAGCGGTCGGCCGATCACGTCCTCGCGGCGGTAGCCGAAGATGGCCTCAGCTCCCGGACTGAAGTCCAGAATGCGCGCTTCCCCGCCGCCCAGGTCCGTTGTGACAAAGGCGACGTTCTTCGCCGCTGCGAAGACGGTTCGCAGGCGTTCTTCGCTCTGGCGCAGGGCCTCCTCGGCTTCCTTGTGCTCCGTCACGTCTGCAAACGTGCCTACCACGCCTTCGGCCGTTCCTTCCTCGGTCATCAACGGCGCGGCGCTGACGTCGATCCAGCGGAGCGAGCCGTCAGGCCGCTTCGCCCCCATCACGACGTTCCTCACAGTGCGGCCCTCGCGGAAGGCGCGTGGGCCAGCCATCTCCTCGGGCGGCATGGGCGTCCCGTCCGGGCGCAGCATTTCAAAATCCGGCGACGTGTAGTGGCGCTGCTCCACTGCGCGCAGCGGTAGGCCCAGGATCTGCTCAGCCGCCGGGTTGGTCTGGACGATCATCCCGTTTCCATCGACCACCACAACTCCCTCGGCCATTGTCTCCACGGTCCTGCGCAGGCGCTCCTCGCTTTGGCGGAGGGCCTCTTCGGCCCGACGCTGCCTCCCGAGAAAACTGGACAGGACTACCCCGAACAGAAGGAACGCCACCAGCGCCGCCGACCGATCATAGATCTCATGGGCGGGCAGATCGGCGACGAGTACGCCCCAGAACGCCTCTTCCTGAAAGGCCACGTACTCGACGGTTGCGTCAACCAGCCAGTAGAGCAGCCCGACGCCCAGGGCAGCGGCAACAAACACGTGTTCTCGTTTCATGGGTTTCCCCTCCGGACTGGACGGGTGGCAACTTGCGCAACCGCCGTGCGGGAGCGGCTGCATTCGCCGGGCACAGGGAAGGCGCAGACCGGGAGCAATGAAGAACGTTGCGTTGCGGGACTGGTCGGCAGCCGGCCCGGCCAGACGGCTGTCGAGCAAGCGATGGCGAACATGGCGCGCACGTACACATCCCTTCTTCCGTCAGGCTGCGCCATGCAGGTTCCCCCCCCACCGCCTGGCACTGCTTGCCGACGTACGGCCGACATTCTACCGCATTCTCGCGCCGATTGGAATCCCTGGAATGGCAACCGCAGCCTTTCAGGATGGGAGGCCGCGACGCGTTCATTCGCGTCGATGTGCGGGCGGGCGGTAGGGGACGGTCTTGCCGGGGAAGGCCATCGGGCCGAGGAC
>CAYUDW010000156.1:0-8236 GCA_964442595.1 uncultured candidatus Brocadiaceae bacterium | reverse complement strand
TATGCATGTTCCTGACCAGGCGGGTGCAGCGCCTGGGGGACCTGGCGGCAGGCACTGTCGTGGTCTCCGAGCAGGTGGCAGACTACTCGGCCAAGAGCGATAAGCGGCGCAAGGTCGAGTGGCAGGACGAAGCCGACGCACACGCGCTGCGCGCAACCGGCCTCCGACCGGAGGAGCACCGCGCGCTGTCGAGCTACTGGGCCCGGCGGACCGAGCTGACCGTCGACGCAAGGGAGCGGATTCTGCCCCGGATCATGGCTCCCATCCTGGAGCGGGCCGGCGACGATCCGGAGTCGCGTTCCCTTGATGTCCTGGAGGAATACGTCGAGGCGCTCCTGCGCAAGGCAATCAGCGAGGGAGCAACCGCAGAGCACGCGGCGGAGGATAAGCCGTGAAGACCGCTCGTTTCCTGGAGAAGCGTTCGACGGCGTGGGACCGGCTCGAGGAACTCGTCGAGAGGGTGGCAAGACACGGCTTGAGAAGGCTCTCCGGCGAGGAGTTGCACGAGCTGACGCGGCTCTATCGGGCCGTGGCGGTCGACGTAGCTCGCGCACGCATGTACGGAATCGCGGAGCGAACCCAGAGGCGTCTGAACCGCATCGTCATTGCGGCGCACGGCATCCTCTACAGGCGACCCCGTGCACATGCAGGCCGCGCCGTCTGGCGGTTCTTCAGCCGCGGTTATCCCCGGCTTTTCCGCAGGCTCTGGGCCTACTGGGCCCTTGCTCTCGCCGTCTTCCTTGTCGCGGGGCTCAGCGCGTACGTCAGCGTGCTGCTCCGCCCCTCGAACGTGCACTTATTCGTGCCCGGGTGCGCCGGCATCTCCGAGGGCGGAGAGGAGCTCACCGAAAAGGATATCGCCGAGAGATTCAGGGCCTTACCGAGGCCGCCGATGGCGGCCGGCATCATGGCGAACAACATCTCGGTTGCATTCAACGCATTCGCACTGGGCATAACGGCCGGCATCGGCACGTGCTACGTCCTTCTCTTGAATGCCGTCATGCTCGGGGGCCTCGCAGCCCACTTCGCCAACCACGGCGCCAGCTATCCGTTCTGGTCGTTCATCCTGCCGCACGGGATCCTGG
This sequence comes from uncultured candidatus Brocadiaceae bacterium, assembly GCA_964442595.1. Lineage (GTDB taxonomy): Bacteria > Planctomycetota > Brocadiia > SM23-32 > SM23-32 > DAOVRD01. Next base: position 7,151 of record CAYUDW010000156.1, on the reverse strand, counting down.
AGATACTGGCCATCCTGATCGCGGGGGCCGGCGGCATCCGCGTCGGCATGTCACTGGCGCTGCCGGGCTGCCTGTCGCGCCGGGCCTCGCTCCGGGTCGGCGCCAAGGAAGCGGTCCTCCTGGTGCTTGGGACGGCTCCCATGTTCGTAGTCGCGGCCTTTATCGAGGGATACGTAACCCCCAGCGGGCTGGGCGGCGGACTCAAGATCGCCGTGGGCCTGGTGGCCGGAGGGGCAGCGCTTGGGTATCTCGCGCTGGCAGGGCGCAGCACGCGGCGGGAAGCCGAGCCGGACGTACCTACAGCCGGCCCCTCGACTTGATGAGCAGGTAGCGGTTGATCACTTCCGGCATGACTGCGTGAGGGCCGACGTCCAGCACGTCCACTCCTCTGTGGCGCATGGCCGCCAGCGCCTCTTCGCGCGCCGCCAGCACGTCCAGCGCCACGGCCTTCGCGTACGGATCTGCTTCAGCCCCGAGCGGCTGGTCTGCGACTGCCTTCACCTCCGGGTTGGACAGGGTGATGGCGAGCGGCAGGTGGTACCGTGCGAACTGCGCCAGGTAGTCTATGATGATCCCGCTGGCTTCGCGGTCGATCACGTCCGTCATCAGGCAGATGAGGCTGCGTCTCCTGTGTCTGCCTGCCACGAAGCGACAGGCCGCGGCGTAGTCCGACTCCACCAGGCGAGGCTGAAGTTCGTAGAGCGCCCGAGCCACTCGCTCGACGCTCCCCGCCTGGTGCACGGGCGGCAGGTAGCTTTCGATGCGGTCGCTGAAAGCCAACAGGCTGAACTGGTCGTGCTGATTGAGGGCCACGTAGGCCAGCATCAGGGCGGCGTTGATCAAGTAGTCAAGTCGGCTCATTCCCTCGAATTCGCCTGCCGTGGCCCGCCCCACGTCCAGCGCGACGAGGATGCTCTGTTCGCGCTCGGGCTCGTAGTTGCGCACGACGAGCCTCGAGCGCTTCGCCGTCGCCTTCCAGTCGATGCAGGACATCTCGTCTCCGGGCACGTAGAGTCGCAGGCTTTCGAACTGCGTCCCCCTCCCGGCCTTCCGCACCCTCGCCGCTCCGGGCTCGTACGGCAAACCCCGCCGAAGCATGAGTTGGTAGCGCTTCATGTTTCTCACGTTCGGGAACACCTGCACCTCGGCAGGCATCTCCGCCCTGAACTGCCGGTAGAGGAGGCCGAGGCGAGGCAGGACGCGGACGTCCACCGACTTGAGCGTGTAACGCCCCCGTCTGTCGGCCGTCAACCGGTACTCGAGTGTGCCCCGCGACCGGGGCGCGAAGTCCGTCTGGCATTCAGGCGGATCCGCCTTCAGGTGCTCGGGCAGGTCTTCGGCGAGGGCCACTGACAGCCGTCTGCGCGTGCGGTTGCTCACTTCGAACACAACGCGCGCGGGAGCGCCCAGCGAGATGCGACCGGGCACGGTGCGGGAGATCTCTATGCTGCTGCGCCTGGGAAGGAAGATGAGGGCCAACAGCGTGTACGCCGCCAGGCCGAGGACGTAAAGCAGACCCGCAGCCGTCAGCGGTGGGAAGAGCGCCCCGCCAAGGAAGACCGGCGCCGCAGCCATGACCATGATGATGAGGCGACGGGAGGGCAACATGATCTATCGAGGGACCTCCACAGCGCTGAGCAGATCACGAATGCACTCGTCCGCGGTGCGTCCTTCCACTTCGACCTCAGGTTCCAGCAGAAGCCGGTGTCTCAGGGCGGGGGTGGCCATCGTCTTGACGTCGTCGGGGGTGACGAACTCACGACCGGCCGCCACGGCGTGTCCCTTTGCCGCCAGCATCAGCATCACGGCCGCGCGCGGGCTGGCGCCCAGCGCCACGTCCGGTGCGTGCCGCGTGGCGCGAACGATACTCGTGACGTAGCGCCGAACCGATTCCTCACAGCGCACCCGCCGCACTGTGGCGCGCAAAGCGGCCAGCACGGGAACGTCCAGAACGTTCTCCAGGCCGGCCGTGGTCAGGTCGACGGCGTCGAATCCGGCCTCCACCTTGTCCAGTATTGCGGCCTCCGTCTCGCCAGGAGGATAGTCGATAACGATCTTCAGCATGAAGCGATCGGTCTGAGCTTCGGGCAGGGGGTATGTCCCTTCGAACTCAATGGGGTTCTGAGTGGCGAACACGCTGAAGACGGGTGACATGGGATGGGGCTCTCCATCTACGGTCGCCTGTCCCTCCTGCATGGCTTCCAGGAGGGCCGACTGTGTCTTGGCAGGCGACCGGTTGATCTCGTCGGCCAGCACAATGTCCGCAAAGAGGGGACCCCGCCGGAAGGAGAACTCGCCCGTGGCGGTGTTGTAGGTGTTGACGCCCACGATGTCCGCCGGCATGAGATCGGGGGTGAACTGGATGCGGCGGAAGACGGCGCCCGTGACGTGAGAAAGCGCCCGCACAATCATCGTCTTGGCCGTGCCGGGGACGCCTTCCAGCAGGGCATGCCCGCCGGCGAGTAAGGACACCACCACGTGCGTCAAGACCGGGTCCTGACCCACGATTACCTTGCGCAGCTCCCGCACGATTCGCCCGGCGGTCTCACTCGCCTCTTGTGGTTGCATCGAACGCCTCCGATTCGATCCTGCCCAGTGCCGAAAGCAGCTTCCCCATGCGGTGCCCGGACAGCCTTCGCCGGCTCAAGGCGTCCTGGCACGCGCGCACGACAGCACGGTAACGCTCAGGCGGCTTGCCGGCCCGCCTGGCCAATCCGCTGGCAATCTCCTGAGGCGGTGCGGAGTGAGGCAGGCCCAGATACCGGGCCGACCGCCGTATGAACCAGTCGTAGATCAAGCGCAGCGTGAGCTGATTGGCCGCCGCCGACCGGAAAGCGCTGGCAACCGAGTAGACGTACTCCAGCTTCGATCTGCGCCGTTGAAGGGCCGGCGCCCGGCGCGTGCCGAAACGCCGTCCCTTGTAGACCAGGAACAGCAGACCCGCGAACGTCAGGCTCAGCACCCCCCATCCCGGGCTCGTGTGAAGCAGCAGGTCGGTCAGGACTCCAAGCGCACTCTCATGTGTGCCGAAGCCGAAGTGGTACTCGTCGAAGGCCAGGCCGTCGCTGTCCGCCTCGGACATGGCGTACCACGCGAGGTTCACCGCCGCAGTGGCGTTGTGCTCCTTGCCGATCCAGCCATTGGCAAGGAAGCTGCTGTCCGACAGGACGATGGCGTATCCCTTGCCCACGGGCGTGCCGGCAGCACGGACGCCCACCGTGTCAGTCAGCAGCGCTTGCGCCGGCTTGCCGCCGCGACCGGGCGCACCTTCGGCAAGTGTCAGCGTCTGAGAGCTGCGGAAGTGCAGGCGCGAGACGTCACGAGCCAGGGGCAAGTCAGACTCCTCCTCCGGCACCTCCGTGGCGCTGCCAGCGAGACTCAGGCACCTATCGCAGTTGCACTGCCCCGTCGTATGCGAGTCCTGTCCGTAGTCTATGCCATGCAAATCGGCGAGTGCATGAGCTCCCGATTCCGCACACACGAGCACGCCTCCGCTTCGTACCCAGCTTCGAAGCGCATCTCGCTCGTGCCGCATCACGGGAACAGCGGGATCGATCAGGAAGAGAGTCGACATCCCTTGCAGGCTATCCTCCAGCAGGGGCCTTTCGGAGCGGTACACGCGGGCCCCCAGCCGATCCAATACGGTATAGAAGGCGATGGTGCCTTCCACGTTGGCCGAACGCGTGGTCCGGAACAGGTGCCGGACATCCCCGGCCTGGGGGAAAGCGCCCGGAAGCACAGCGACCAGCACAAAGATCACGCAGACCAGCGCAAGGCCGGCCAGGATCAGGTAGTCGGATCTGCTACCCTTGGCGGACATGGTGTTGGATCTGCTCGAAGGCGGACAGCATCTTCCCGTAGTCCGTACGCCCGCAGGAGGAGCCGCCGTAGATCAGCGCATCGAAGGCCAGGGCAAACCGTCGGAACTGCTCGTGGCCGCCGCGCTGGCCGGGGTACTCGCGCACGTAGTCCCCGTTCGTCTTGCTTCGATGGAAGCGCAGGACGCCGGCTTCATCCAGCCAGCGCACCAGGCCCACCATCATCGCGCGCACCGCCTCGCGGAACGCCCCGCGCTCGGCCAGGCCGACCATCCGACTGCGCAGCTCCTCATACGAGAGGGGCTTGACGGATTCGGGGCGCAACCGGCCGTTCCGCGTTCTACTTCCCGCAGAACGCCTGGGCATGAACTGGACGAGGGTCCATATCAGGTGCACGAGAACCGCCACCAGGGCAAGCACGCACCAGATGGTCAGGATCCACACGAGCATCCCGGCCCAGCCTGACCGCAGCGCTAGATCGGGGAGCTTCCAGGCGGAGAGCTTCTCGCTGAGCCACTGCCAGAAGCTCTTCCGCGGCGCGAAGCGTGGATCCGACAGGATCTCCCTGACGACGGTCTGGATTCGCTCATTCGCCGGCCTCTCATCGGAGCGGCCCGTGCTCTCGTCGACGGCCGAAAGCAACACGGGAGAGAGACAAATGCAGAGCAAGATCCACGGGGCCCACCTGGGCCGCCTCCCCCTCTTCGCTCTGCGCAATGGAGCCTCACGCATCCGAGACGCTCTCTCGAGAGCCCAGCCTCTGGGCGAGCATCTCCAGGTCGAATCCCTCCTTGCGGATCCGCAGGTCGTAGTACAGCAGGATGGTCGCCGTGGCGGCTATCGGTGTGGCGGCTATCTGTCCCGCAAGGGAGAAGAGCTGGTTGACAACGACAGGTCCCGGCTCGGTGAGGCCCCCCAGCCTGGAAGCGATGAACGTGCCCAAGAACGAGAAGAGATAGCCGATGATCACAGCGATGATCAAGGCAATGAAGCTGACGCCGAAGACCTTGCCGAGATTTCCGGAGACGAGGCGTCGGCTGCGGCCCATTCCTCCCGTGGCGCCCAGATTCTCGATCAGAATGGCCGGCGTCGTCAGGGAGAACCAGAGCGCAAAGATGATCCCGGGGACGACCAGGAGAACAATGCCGAACATCACGACGATGCCGACCAAAATGCCGGCCGCCACAACTGTCACCAGCTTCGGCAGCACGCTCCGGTAGGCCTCCCCGACCGTGACCTCATGGCCCAGGTAGGATTCAGACACGCTCCTGATGAGGGCAGCGTTGGCAAGGTTCTGGGCCAGCACGCCAACAAGCACGCCAAACAGAGACAGCGCCATGAGCGCCACGGACATCGCCCCGCCTCCCGACGCCCCAAAGCCGCGTTGCAGCACGTACGCCCCGCAGATCTGGACGATCCAAACCGGCACCGTGACCACGGAGACGATGGTGATAAACCGGACCAAGTTCTGCTTGTAGAGCGAGAAGGTCCGGTCAAAAATCTGGCCCACCGACATCGGGCGGAAATCCGGAGCAGCCATGATCACCCCCTCTCTGCAGAGGTTCTGCGCCTCAACACATCCCCTTGAGACCGCATACACTCAGCGCCACGGCAAGAATAGCGCCAGCGTCTCGTTGTGTCAAGCCCGGTTGGTGCATCTCTGCAGACGCCCGTATCACCGAGTGGGAAGACGGTGCGCCTCCGCCAACATGGTTTCCAGGCCATTGGCCGTCATCCGGGGCCGTCTCCGTCCCGTCCATCAACTCGCCCGGGGGCGCTGGGCGCTCTCATAGACCACGTGCCGGCCATCTTCCCAGACCCGGTTGAGCACGGCCAGGTTCAGGCCGGCGGGGAAGTCATCGGGAAGCGTCCGAACATGGACACCAACCATGGGAGCAGGGGGGAAGGCGACCGTCAAAGGCCTGAGCAGGAGGGACGTAAAGCCTTGCAAGTCGACGAACTACGGGGGAGGGGAGTGGTGCGGATGGGGGCATTCGAACCCCCATGGGCTTTTGGCCCACTAGGTCCTGAACCAGTACAGGCCGGACCTGCCGAATGACGCAAGTCCTTGCCAAACAGGCTCGTATGGCTCTGCACGCGAAGACGCGGATGAAATGAGAGCCCTGGGCGCGGAACGCGGGGGGGACGCTTTGTCAATTCCTGACATGTGTTGGGGAACGGGCAACTGGTGAAGTCCCGCGAAGGGCCAGCCCTGGACGTTCAGCCTGGGAAGTCAGGAACAGCGTTGGGTGGCGGAGATGGGCCATTGCTGTCTGCGATCTTGAGGAGCAAGACGCTTTCTGTTCCTGTCTCACCGAAGATGCCGACGATCTAAACCACAGCGGCTGTATCAGGCGCCGAGACATGTTACGCCAGTCCGTCGGCGGTTCTGTCCCTGCCGGTGATGGTTGGCAGGGGTGGGGAAGAGGCCACGGGAAACCAGCCGGGCATCAGAAAAGGGCAAGGGAGGTCTCGGAATAGCGCCAATTGCACGACTGGTGGGCTTCGACTACAGTATAGGCGGCGGTTGAGGGGATGCGACTCGGTGCTGACTATCGAGGAGCTGTCGGAGCATTCGAAGATCCCTGAATCCGCCCTGTGCAAAGTGGCGCACGAGAGTGGCTCCTGTCCACCGAAACAGCTCAGACGAGGGTATCCCGTGTACGCGCAGCTCATCACGGCAATTGCGGTCGTCGCATGTCTGGGGTTTCTGGCGTCAGGTGCCATGTCGGCAGGGGGCGAGGAAGGTGGAACCGAGGAAGCCATCGGCCGCTGCCGAATGGGGAAGATCCGAATACAGTGTCGGCCGGGCGCACAGGTGAAGGTCACGCAGCTTGCGCACGAGTTCTGGTTCGGCACGGCGATATCCCGGCGGATGTTCCGTGGCCGCGCAGACTCGGAGGCTCGCGAGAAGTACCTCAGTATCCTGAAGGACAACTTCAACGCCGCAGTGCACGAGAACGCCCTCAAGTGGCACAGCACGGAGCGCCGGCAGGGGGAGACATCCTATGCGAACGCCGACCGGATGCTGGAATGGTGCGAGCAGAACGGCATTCGGATGCGCGGGCACTGCCTGTTCTGGGCAGTCGACGAGCACGTCCAGGGCTGGGTGAAGGATCTTGGTGCAGACGAGCTCCGCCGGGCCGTGGAACGGCGCGCCAGGGAGGTCACCTCCCGTTACCGCGGGCGCATCCTGGAGTACGACGTCAACAACGAGATGGTGGACGGGAGCTTCTACGCAAGCAAACTGGGCGACGAGATCCGTGCTCGGATGTTCCAATGGGCCCAAGAAGGCGACCCGCAGGCCGTCCTCTACGTCAACGACTACAGCAT
>CAYUDW010000155.1:0-8378 GCA_964442595.1 uncultured candidatus Brocadiaceae bacterium | reverse complement strand
TGGCGCGTCTTCCGGCCTGACGATCAGCGGGATCTCCGTACAGGCCAGCACGGCGGCATCCGCGCCGCGGTCTTTGAGCCGTTCCATAACCCGGTTAAGATACAGCCGCGACTCCTCGGGAAACACCCCCTTCACCAGTTCCTCGAAGATGATGGAGTTGATGCGCTCGCGATCGTCCTCGGTCGGGATGAGGGCCGTAAGCCCGGCCGCCTCAAGCGCGTCGGGATAGACGGGTCCCTCGGCCAGGTAGCGCGTGCCCAGTATGCCGAGGCGCGCGAACCCCCGGTTTGCTGCTTCCTCCGCAACAACGCGCGCGATGTGGAGCCACGGGATGGGCGAGCGCGCAGCGACGAGATCGAACGCCTCGTGGATGGTGTTGTCCGGACAGATCGCGAACGTGGCGCCTGCGCCTGCGACCTTGCGTGCCGAGGAGAGCATCAGCTCCGCGACACCCTCCCAGTCCCCGGTGCGGATGTGGAACATGTACTGCGAGAGGGGATGCGTGTGCGTCGTGATCTCCGGATGACAGTGCTCTCCCATGAGGGCCGGCGCCTCCGCGCAGATGGTCCGGTAGCAGAGCGCTGCGCCTTCCGCACTACATGCGACAATACCGATGTGCCCGGCCACTTCCTGACCTCCGCCGGTTCGTCGTGGCGCGGTTAGCGGCATCACTTTGGGAAAAGCAGGTCGATCTCTTCAGGGCGCGGCCGTCGGCCGTACTCGCAGATCTCGAAGACCTCTGCCTGCTGTATCCGCTGCGCGGCCGCGGCCCCGTAGCGCTCAACGAGCTTGTCCCGGAACTTGTCGGCGATGTACGAGGAGCCGAGCCTTCGTTGACGCAGCCAGGCCAGGCGCTCGGCGTGATCCTCGGGCACCTCGTCCAGGTAGCCGCCGTTGTACGGCAGCCACTCGAAGAACTGGCTTTCGTGGCATGCGAGCATGTGCAGCTTCTTCTCCGTGTACTCATCGACGCCGACGGCGACGTCGCACTGGAACGGATAGGGCTTCCGGAATCCGTCATAGCTGTAGCAGATGACGGGCATCTGCCCCAGGGCGGGAACGTCCGGCCGGATCAGAGGCACCGTGAGCAGGTAAGAGGCGTCGACCACCAGTTGGCCGGCCGCGCGATGGTCGGCGTGGTAGTCGAAGGGCCTGAGCCCGACCAGGAGGTCGGGTTCGAATCGGCGGATAAGCCCGATCAGCTCCTCCCGGATCTCGACCGTCGGCGTCAGCCTGGCATCGGCGTGATCGAGAACGACGTAATCGGCCCCGATGACCTGGCCGGCCCTCCGGGCTTCCTGCTTGCGCCTGGCGGCCAGTTCGTCCGGCGCCATCTCCTGATGGCCGGCGTTGCCGTTCGTCACGGAAACCAGCATCGCCTTGCCGCCGCGTTCAACATAGCGCGCGGCAAGGCCGCCTACGCGACCCTCGGCGTCGTCCGGATGCGCCCCGATGAACATCAAGTTCACTGCGGTTCCCTCCCTATTGACCATGCCGATGCTGAGCCGCTGCAGGCGGCTAGCGATCTAGTCCTGCGGGGGGCCGCCCAGGATCAGCCGCCCCCACTGGGTCGCGTCCTCGGTCGGCGCCCAGGAATGCAGTTCGCTGAAGTAGTCGCCGTCGTTATCCCACGCGCCGATGTTGAAGTACATCTCCTGGTCTGGTTCGGGGCCGTCCGCAAGCAGGATGTCCCAGGGCACGAACCCCTCGCACGTCCATCCCGTGCGGTCAGGCTTGATGGCGGGCGCGATGTGCACCCCCGGGACCCCGATGCCGACCGGCTCGCGTGGATCCCAGGAAGCCCGAACGGCCTGCTGGACGCCACCCGGCGCGAAGGGGAAGACGATCACGACCGGCGCCTCCGACGCGGGAGGCGCGTCGCCCTTCCCCGGCACCGCGAACCCGCCAAGGAAGATCGCGTCGCTCAGGATGCGGCGCCCCAGGAAGCCGGTTACATGCGCGTCGGGCGAGTCAGCGAAGAAGTAGACGCCCGCCGCAGTGGTCAGGATACGGAACGTCGGCCCGGCTTCGCCCGTCTCGTAGGGGCTGGCGTACCAGACCGCCGTGCTCAGCAGCGGCGCCTCCTTCCAGGCCTCCTCGTCCGCTCGGCCGTCCAGCGACACGGCAAGCTTGCTCAGCGGCACCGTCACGGCGCGGCTCAGCGGCACCCGCCTCGGCAGGACAATGGCCACGGTGCGGCCCTTTGCGTCCACGTAGTCGTACTGGATCTCCACCTCGGGCATGGCCAGGCTTCCCGGCGCCACGGCCTCGGCGCGGACGTTCAGGCGCACTGAATCGTGACCGTTCGGGGGGAGGACAAGCGCCACGGCCTCGGGAGAGAAGCGCCAGTTCCGGTTCGGCGCGACCGCCCGCACCAAAGCGCGGATCGGCCGGTCAAGCGGGTTAGCCACGCGAACGGTCAGGAGTTGGTCGACGGGTCCGAGTTCCGGGCTGCCAATCGGCGCCGCAACGCCCGTGCGCTCAAGGGACTGGCGCCGCAGCAGCTCCATGTTCCGGTAGTCGGCTTCCTCGATGTAATCGTCGGGCAGCACGTGGCCGGGCTTCACCAGGGCCAGACGGAAGCCGCCCCCGTCCACGTGCAGCACGCAATAGTGTTCCAGGCCGCCGGCGAGTTCGGGCGAGTAACGCTGGCCGCCCGTGACGCCGATGACGTAGTACTGGATGCCGTCCCGTTCGCGCGACTTGTAGTAGTGATGGAAGTGCCCGGCGAAGACGGCCCGCACGGGATGCTCCTTGAGGATCGCGTGTACCTCGGCCCAGCCGGCGTTCGGATACTCCCAAACCGGCTTGTGCATGAAGACGAAGACGTGCCGGGCCCTGCTTCTGCTCAGATCGTCCCGCAGCCATTCGAGCTGACGGGCGCTGAATCGCGGGGCGGACTCCAGGCTTTCCTCCGTGTACAGGCAGATGAAGTGGGCCGGCCCGCAATCGAAGGAGTAGTAGAGCGGCCCGAAGTGCTGCTTGTAGAGGTCCTCGCCGCGACGGTCATCCGGACTGCCGGTGCCGGTGATGACATCATGGTTGCCGGCCACGGGGAAGAAGGGCGGTTCGAGGCGTTCGAGCACCTCCTTCACGCGCTGCACGTCGCTTTCCCAGCGCTTCATGTCGCGAGTGTAGCCGGGGACCAGGTCCCCGATGTGCACGACCAGGTCCGGCTTCAGCAGATTCACTTCGGCTACGGCCTGCTCCAGCACGGCGACGCCCGATTCATCTCCGCCGGTCAGGTCCCCCAGGATGGCCACTCTGAGCGCTCCGGAGGGGGCGGGGGCCCGGAGCTCCACCTTGCTGTCCGTGCCCATGTTGACCTGGGCGTCCGCGACGGCTGGCGCGAAGGCGGACTGCCACCCCAGGACCAACGCGGCCATCAGAGCCACTCGTTTCATCCGCTTGCCTTCCCCGTTGGCTGGCCGTCCGGGCTCCATTCTAGCGTACGCATCGCCGGGCGCGCCAGCGCCCGCTCAACCGCCAAAAGAGCGGCCTCCGCCGACCTTCCAGTGGGAAGGCGGACGGAGGCGCTTCTGGTTCCGTGTCTGCGTCAGGCCCAGATACTGGCGATGACGGGCGCGAAGACCAGGGAGACCACGGCCATGAGCTTGATGAGGATGTTCATCGAAGGGCCGGAGGTATCCTTGAAGGGGTCCCCCACGGTGTCGCCGACGACGGCCGCCTTGTGGGCATCCGAGCCCTTACCGCCCAGGTTGCCTTCCTCGATCCACTTCTTGGCGTTGTCCCAGGCGCCGCCGCCGTTAGACATGGCCACGCCCAACAGGACGCCGGCCGCTGTGGCGCCGGCCAGGAACCCGCCCAGGGCTTCCGGGCCGATCAGGAAGCCCATGATGAGCGGGACGGCGAGGGCGGAGACGCCCGGCACGATCATTTCGCGCAGGGCGGAGCGGGTGACGATGTCGATGCAGCGGTCCGTCTCCGGCTCTGCGGTGCCTTCGAGCAGGCCGGCGATCTCGCGGAACTGGCGTCGGATCTCCTCCACCATGCGGCCACCGGCACGGCCGACGGCCTCCATCGTCAGAGCGGCGATCAGGAACGGCATCATGGCGCCCAGCAGCAGGCCGATGACGACCCTGGGGTTGGTCAGGTTCAGGGCGAAGTCCGGGATGCTCTGGCTGATCGTGCTACGGTAAGCGCTGAACAGGGCGAGGGCCGTCAAGGCGGCCGAGCCGATGGCAAAGCCCTTGCCGATGGCGGCCGTGGTGTTCCCCAGGGCGTCGAGCCGGTCGGTGATCTTGCGGATCTCGGGGCCCGCGCCGCTCATCTCCGCCATGCCGCCGGCGTTGTCGGCGATCGGGCCGTACGAATCCGTCGACATGACGATGCCGATGGTCGCCAGCATTCCGACGGCTGCAATGGCGATGCCGTAGAGCTCGGCCGCCGCGTAGGCCGCCGCTATCGCTGCAGCGAGGGTGATGACGGGGAACACGGCGCTCTTGAAGCCCACCGCGAGGCCGGTGATGATCGTCGGTGCGGCACCTTGCTCGCTGGCGTGGGCGATCTTGCGGATGGGAGGCCCCGACGTGAAGTACTCGCTCTCTACGCCGATCAGCACGCCGGCGAACATTCCCGCCAGGATCGCCCAGAACGTATGGAACAGCCCGAGTCGGTGCGTGACAAACGCCGCGCCGGCGATGAAAAGCACCCCGCTCACGTAGGTGGCGTTACGCAGGGCCGACTGCGGCGACATGCGCTTCAGCACGTTCATGGCGGCGATGCCGATTAGCGACGCGACCAGGCCGCCGGCGATCAGCACGATGGGCAGGCACATGTGCGTGATGGGATTGGCCAGCGTGGCGCTGATCGCCATCGCCGCGACCACGGAGCCAACGTAGGATTCGAACAGGTCGGCGCCCATGCCGGCCGTGTCGCCCACGTTATCGCCGACGTTATCGGCGATCACACCCGGGTTGCGGGGATCGTCCTCGGGGATGCCGGCTTCCACCTTGCCCACGAGGTCGGCGCCGATGTCGGCGCTCTTCGTATAGATGCCGCCGCCCACGCGCGCGAACAGGGCGATGCTGGACGCGCCCATCGCGAAGCCGTTGATGATCAACGGTGCTTCCGTGCCCCTGCTCTTGGTCAGCAGGTAGAAGAATCCGAGCCCGGTCAGCCCAAGCGCGGCGACCGCGATGCCCATCACCGAGCCGCCTTTGAAGGCGACGGCAAGGGCCAGCGGCGTGCCGCCGTCTTTGGCTGCCTGGCAGGCGCGCGAGCCCGCGCGAGTGGCCGCCTGCATGCCCAGCCACCCGGCCAGCATGGACGCAAGCGCCCCTGCAAGGTAGGCCGACGCCGTCCATATGCCGAGCCCCGGTGCAAAGAGCAGGGCAACGAACACCACGATCATGAAGATCGCTATGATGCTGTACTCGCGCTTCAGAAAGACCATGGCCCCGCTGTGGACCTTCTCGGCGATGGCCCGCATCCTCTCGTCGCCCGGCGAATGCTTCAGCACCGAGAAGTACGTCGCTACGGCGATGCCCAGCCCGACCACACCGAGCCAGGGCACGAACTGCATGACCATTTCCAGCTTTCCGGTTTCGGGAAGGAGAGCGGCAAGCATCAGGGGTCCTCCTCCAACATTTTGGCTTGGCCAAGAGGGATCCGGTAGGTAGAAATCCGGCGCCTTGCCTGCGGACGGGGCTCGGTGAAAACGAGCTCCCCCAGGACGAACGCCATAGAGTACATGGAGCGCCGTGCAGTGTCAAAGGTAGGCGGCCGGGCGCGGCCTGCGGCAGTTATGAATGGCAAATGACAGGTGACGCGGGGCAAGGCGAGCTGGCTTTGAGGCCGTCGTGGAGTTGTGCCCGGCCGGCTGCGCGGTTACCATCGGCGCATGCTGCGCTTGTATGCGGTCGCTTTATGCCTGAAAGGAGTGATTGTGGCATGAAAGTGGGACTCTATTCCGTGACTTACAGCGGGCTGTGGTACGGCGGCGCGCCATTGACCGTCGAGGAGCTGATCTCCAGGGCGAACGACCTGGGCTTCCAGGGCGTGGAGCTGGGCTTGAAGCGTCCTCACGCCAGCCCGGTCGACCTGGACGAGAAGGGCTGCGAGCGGATCAGGAAGGAGCTTGACCGCCAGGGCGTAGAACTGGCCGCCTGCGCGTCCTACAACGACTTCAGCTCGCCCGTGCTGGAGCGACGGGAGGCAGACCTGTACTTCGTCAAAGGGCAGATCGAGCTGGTGCGCGCCCTGGGCGCCGGGATCCTCAGGGTCTTCGCTGCCTGGCCCGGCGTCACGCTCAGGGACGGCATCGGAACCTACGACATGACGCGCCGGTACGTCCAAGCCCACCACCCGGACACGACGCACGTGGAGAAGTGGCGGTTCGTGCGGGAGATGCTGCGCGAGGCGGCCGGTTTCGCGGAAGAGGCCGGCGTCACGCTGGCCCTTCAGAACCACGAGCCCATCATCGAACGGTATACGGACATGCTGGCCTTCATCCGCGAAGTGGACTCGCCGGCGCTGAAGGCGTGCCTGGATTGCCCGCTGCTGAGGCCCCGAGCCGGCGAGCCCGAATACGTGGCGCACGCCGTGCGGGACACGGGCGAGCTACAGGTCCACTCGCACTTCGGCGGCGAGTTCCACAGGGACGAGCAGGGACGCGCGCAGCTCAACGAGAACGTGGCCTATCCCGCGTTCGTCGAGGCCCTCAAAGAGATCGGCTACGACGGTTACGTCTGCTACGAGTTCTGCCATCCCTGCCTGGACGACAAGCACGATCCCGCTGGCGTGGAGAAGGTGGACGAGCAGAGCCGGATGGCGGCCGAGTACATGAGGCGGCTGATTGACGAAGCCTGACGCTCGGGTCAAGCCGACAGCTTCTGGGTCGCCCACCTGAGCTTGGCCGTTATGGGCAAGCCGTACGGGCAGAGCGGCTCCACGTCGGAGCAGTCGGTCTCGTCCGTCACCTTGTCGGCCATGGCGGCGTATGCGGCGCGCGCGTAGTCGCGGTTGTTGAACCAGCCGTTCAGCCCCTCGCGAAGGTCGGCGTCCGGGAGCGTCATAACGGGCCCGGGCATCATCTGCCGGTCCAGGTAGCCCTCCAGGCGGAAGATCTCCGGGATGTCGAGCCCCGCCCGATTCGGCATGCATTTGCCGCAGCGGCGGCAGACGTAGTCGGCCAGCTCCGGGGCGCCCAGGTAGAGCTTCTGCTTCTCCTCATCGGTCATCGGCTTGTAGCTCTTCGCGAGCGCCAGGTTCGAGGCCAACTGATACTCGGTGTTGTTGCCCGTGACGGCCGACGTCACCTCGTCCGTGCTCCAGACCCATCGGAACGCCTTTGCCGCGGACTCCGGGCGATGAAGCAGCCCGTCGGCGAGCGGTTTCATGCAGATCACGCCGACGCCCCGTTCGACGCACGCCGGGATGATCTCGTCGTAGACCATGGGGAAGTTGAAGTAATCGTAGTAGTTGACGTACTCCATGATGGCGTCGAACGGATAGGCCTTGACTGCCTTCAGCAGGACCGGGGGGAAGTGGCTGGTCATGGAGATGAATCGGACCTTGCCGGCGTCCCTGGCGTCCTCGGCCGCCCGCAGGGCGCCGTCGTCGGACATGATCCTGTCCAGCTCCTCGTCCGTGCTGATGCAGTGGATGAACAGGTTGTCCACGTGGTCCGTGTTCAGGTGCCGGAGGCTTCGCTCGATGCTCTGCGCGGCTCCCTTGCGGTCCCTGCTGTAGGACTTCGTGCTGAGGAAGCACTCCTTGCGCCGGCTCCCCATCACGCGACCTATCTTGCGCTCCGAGTCGCCGTCGCCGTACGCGATAGCGCTCTCGATGAAGTTCCCGCCCGCGTCCAGGTAGAGGTTGAGGAGCCCCTCAGCTTCGCGCTCTGAGACCTCCAGCAGGTGAAAGCCTCCGAAGCCCAGAATCGTGAGATCTTCGCCGGTCTTGCCGAGTGGTCGCCGCGGCAGTTCGCCCTCGAGCGCCATGCGCCGCAGTTCGTCGGTGACCGGCGGCTCCTGGTAGTCTGATGGTATCATTCCGAAGACCTCCGATGAGAACCCGGCCAGGCCAAGAGCCGCCAAGAGCTTCAGGAAGCACCTCCGGCCGAACCTGCATTCGCGTATCTCGTCCGGCACTGCACGTGCCGCCCTCTCAGGGCTGGCGGCCCTCCGGGCCCGTTCGAGCCGTCAGGCCTTCCGGCCGAGCCTCTTGTGGGCGGCCCTCAGACGTTCCCTGACCGGCAGGTCCTGCGGGCAGCGCTCCTCGCACTGGCCGCAGTCGGCGCAGTCCTCGACGGTCGCCTCGAACTCGGCGTAAGCCTTCCGGCCCTGCGGCCACTCCCAGCTTATGCGCTCCTGAAAGTCGAAAAGCTGGAGTATGCCCGGGATGTCGATCTCCTG
>CAYUDW010000154.1:0-8524 GCA_964442595.1 uncultured candidatus Brocadiaceae bacterium | reverse complement strand
CCCAGGCGTCCTGGCCCTGACCGACCGGGTTGCCCGTGTCCCAGACCAGCTTCAGATTCGGCGAGGCGACGCCGTCGAGCAGCTCAAGAGTCTGCTCGGCACCGAGCCCGGCCCAGCCGTGGCAGTTCTCGTGCACGAGGGTAACCCCTCCGTCCTCGGCCATCTTCGCCAGCACCTTGAGGCGGTCGATCACCTCGGCCTTCCATTCCTCTTCGGGCCAGCCGGCATTGGGGTAGCTCATCGTCCGGATGAACTCGCAGCCGACGCGCCTCATGCGGGGCATGGCTCGGGCCAGCTCGTCGCGGTCGATGTCGGGATGCTTCGTGATGGGGCGCGCCCAGTTACAAAGCTGGGCCGCAAAGCACGAGATGCCGAGCCCGGCATCGCTCACCTTCTCGACGACCTCGTCGAAGGTGCGGTCGCACAGGTCGGTCAGGCTCACGCCGCTTACGTTGCGCAGCTCGACGTGCTTCCACCCAAGTTCCTTCTGAGCCTTGATTTGCGTATCGAGATCGTCACCGGCTTCGTCGGCAATGCCCGTAAAGAACATCTGCGCCTCCTGTTCTGGTTTCTGGCCGGGCGGGAGAAACACAGCGCTCCGGCCGCAAGAACGTCAAGGTACGCCGAAGCCGCCGACCTGTCAAGTCAATTCGGCTCACTCACGGGGCGGGCGGGTCGTTCTGATGGGCGAGCGCCACAGCCGGGTCCGCCGAAGCTGCCGCTCCGGCTACTAGAGCTGGGAAGAAGGAGCCGCATGGCTGTCGCGCCCCATACGGCCTTGGGCTGCCCGGCTCTCTAAAGGCGCTGTTCGATCACTTGATTGTGTCCAGCTTCTCCATGTTCATATAATCCCAGAAGCTCCCGCCGACACGAAAATGAACATCCCACTTCCGAGTGTTCAAGCGCTCATGCCCTTCTTTGACGGCCTCACGCAAGGCCTCAGCATCGTGAATCCCAGTGATTGTGGCCAGTTTCTTGAAGTTCTTATGCTGACTCGCCCTCACGAAGAAAAGGAACTCGTTCGAATAGCTGGCGTAATACAGCATCTCGGGATACCAGCGAGTCTCCGGGGTGATAAAGGCCATCATGAGAACCAAGAGGTCGGCCTGAATGATATCGCCAAACCGGAGGTCTTCTCTGTTTGCCTGTCTCTTCACAAGTGCGGCGGCTGGGCTCAATAGCCGTTTCCCCTCCGGCGCCAGGACAGACTGCAAGGTCTCGGAGTGTGCGTAGAATGAATCAAATCGCTCAAACCGCTTCTCCCCGTACCTTTCGGTGGATGGCACAAGGTAGTGCGAAGCAAAAACACTGTGAAGGTCTTCGTATGCCCCGGCCTTCAGTAGCGCAGCTACAATGTAAAGGAACGTCTGGTAAGCAAGGAGCCCATGCGCTTCAAACCAAGCAGGATCCCACTGGTTGACTTCCGACGGACGCGACTTCAGTTCGCGCAGGCGCTCCAACACATCGATGAGTGCTTCCGAGAAGTCGCTTGATGGTGCTGCCTCAGCTTCGAGCAAGACCCAATCAACGATGTGATCACGAACCAAGACAAGCTTCCCGCAATCCTCCAGAACCTTCTCGCCGAGCTTCTCCACATTCGGACGCTCGCGTACGCGTAGCTCATCCGCATACTGGATGCACGCCTCAAGGAAATCCCGCCTATAGAGGCTAATCCCTTTCTTCTCCTCGAGGATAGCCTGACGCAAAGATCTGTATTTCGCTTGAGCCGGGCTTGATGGAGTGGCGGCATCGTGGGTAATGCATGCCGGAGGCTTTCCCAGCTTCGGTTTCTCGTGTAACGGCTTGCCAAAAAGCAGACGGATCAACCGCTCCCAATTCTGATTGACCATCTCTAGCGAGGAGAAATCGATCCAAATGCGAGATTGAAGGAAGGTCGGAACACATGGTTCGCGATCTTCCGAAAACTGGCACACGATCGGGATGAACTTGGATTGCTCCACTTTCTTGTATATCTTCTGCGACACAATCTGAGATTCCGTCCCCACGCCTTTCTTTCGGCCATCAGCTTTTGCAGCGTAGCCTTTGTCGCAAATCAAAAGCACATGAGTGACATCCGAATCGGTCACCATGCGCTCCATGAACGCATACTTGTCATCCCCCTCCTTGAGGTCATACATATCAAACACCACATCCACGCCGTCGGCAAGAAGCCGATCCGCCCACTCCTTGACAAGTTCCTGGTGCGCCTGGTTGGTCCAACTGTAGGAAATGAAGACCTTCGGTGTCATGCCCCCCCCCACGTGGTTCAAGTGGTTAGTTCACCCGCTCCGTCTCCGACTTGTCGTTCGGCGGCTTATGACGACTGAAGCCACTTGGCTAGCACCTCCGTAGTCTTCAGATCAATGACACTCGATAAGAACCGATGATCGCCCTGACCTGAGGAACGCTCAGCATGGTCGCCCCTATGCAGATTCTACCTTCCTCGACAAGCGCAATCAACGCGTTGGGCATTGTGTTGCCGTGCCCGTTCTAGACGAATGCACCATGGACAGAACGAGTCAGCATAGTGTTGGCCGACACGTAGAATGGCTAGCCCCGCCGGAGGCCGGCGGGGGTGCCGCGCGCCGCGCGTCGCGCTCGCCGCCGCGGCCCCCCACGGTTGACTTCCGAGCGGCGCAGACGTATGGTGGACTAGGAGGACGCTGCATGCGGAGTTGGGGCTTGCGCTTCCGCGTCTTGCTGAGGTTTACCTGCGTCAGTGGACATACCTGACCTACCTGTTCGACTGATCGTCCTGGCGGTCGCCCTCTGCCTGTCCGGGTTCTTCAGCGGCTCCGAGACGGCGCTGTTCAGCTTCCAGCCCGACGAACTGGCACGCATGAAGGGCGCGAAGGGCGCCGAGCGTGCCATCGCCTCCCTCCGCGGCCGCCCGAAGAGGCTCCTCATCACGATCCTCTTCGGCAACATGCTGGTCAACGTCGTCTTCTTCAGCGTTTCCTACCTGCTCATCCTGGAGCTGGAGCCGGCCGTCGGCCGGTCGGGCGTTCTGCTCCTGGGCGTCGGATCCCTGCTCGTCGTCCTGGTCGGCGGCGAAGTGATGCCCAAGAACTTCGCGGTCACCTTCTATCATCCCGTCGGCCGCGCCGTGGCCTTCCCCTTGCTGGTCATTCAGAAGGCCTTGCTTCCCGTCGTGATCCCGCTGGAGAAGGCAGCCGATACGATCGCCTCCCTCGCCGGGCACGGCACGCCCGGCGTGCGGGCCGATGAACTGCGGATGCTGGTCAGCCTGGGCGCTCGCGAAGGCGTTGTGGACGCCAGCGCCGGGGAGATGCTGGCCGACGTGATCGGCCTGTCCGAGGTGCAGCTCAGCGAGCTGATGGTGCCGCGGACGGCGATGGTCAGCTTCAACCTGCGCGATCCCGCGCGCGGTCTCCTCCCACTGTTCCGCCGGGAGAAGCTCACCGCCATCCCGGTCTACGACGGCAAGATGGACGAGATGCTGGGCGTCATCCACATCAAGGATTTGCTGCTCAAACCGGAGGACCAAAGCCTGGAGAGCCTGGTCCGGCCGATCCCCTTTCTGCCCGAGACCGCCAGCGTCGAGGAGGCGCTGCTCCAGTGCCGCCGCAATCACAAGAAGATGGCCTTCGTCGTGGACGAGCACGGCAGCGTCGCCGGGCTGGTCACCATTGAGGATCTGCTGGAGGAGATCGTCGGGGAGATAGCGGACGAGTACGACGTCGAGCCGGGACCGGACGTGGAGGAGCTGGCGCCCGGGCTGTTCCGCGTGCGCGGCAGCCTGAGCCTGCGCGAGTGGCAGGAAGCCTTCGACATTGAGCTGCCCGACGTGGACGTGGACACCGTGGGCGGGCTGGTGATGACGCTGCTGGACAAGGTGCCCGAGCAGGGGGACGTCGCCGGCGTGCACGGCGTGGAGTTCACGGTCGAGTCCGTGGATGGCCGCCGCGCCGCCACCGTGCTGACGAAGCTGCCGGGATACGCCAAGCGGGGGAGCCGAAATGAGTGACTACCTCCTCATCGCGGCCGCTGCCCTGTTCGCCGGCTTCCACAGCGGCAGCGAGACGGGCACCTATTGCGTGAACCGGTTGCGGCTGCGCCTGCGTGCCGAGCAGGGACACTCCGCCGCGCGGGCGCTGCTCAACTTCACCCGCAGGTCGCGGCTGGCCATCAGCACGCTGCTCATCGGCACGAACGTCGGCGTATACGTGGCGACGGTTCTAAGCACCGGCAAGCTGAACCAACTCCTTGCCGGCGTACACGCTGAGCTCTACAGCAGCATCATCCTGCCGCCCATACTGCTGGTGTTCTGCGACATCATGCCCAAGTCCTTCTTCCAGCACCATGCGGACGTCCTCATGTACCGGGCCATCTGGCCCCTGCGCGTCTCGCAGACTGTCTTCTATCCCGTCGCCCTGTTGCTGAGGTGGGTCGGCGGGCTGCCGCACCTGCTATTGGGCAAGAGCGGCGCCCCGCTGCGTCCGGCGTTCACGCGAGAGAGCTTCCGCTTTCACCTGACCGAGGGCGCGGCGCACGGGGTGCTGTCCGGCTTCCAGCGCACGGTGGCCGAGAACATCCTGCGGCTCAGGTCCCTGGACGTCGCGCAGGTCATGACGCCGCTTGCCGACGCCGTCATGGTGCCGGAGACGGCCTCCCACAGCGATCTGCTCAAAGCGTTCGGCGCGCACCGCTATTCGCGCATCCCCGTGTACCGCGAGGGACGGGAGCGAGTGGTCGGCGTGATCAACGTGATCGACGTGGCCAGCATCGAGCGCGAGCCGCCGCCCACGGCCGAGCTTGCCCGCGAAGTGCTGTCGCTGCGTAAGGGCACCTCCGTCGCGGATGCGCTGTGGGCGCTCAGGCAGGCACGGCAGCAGTTCGCGGTGGTGACGGATGCCCAGGGGCGGGCGCTCGGCATCGCCACCGTCAAGGACCTGGTCGAGGAGATCGTGGGCGAACTGGAGGCGTGGTAGAATGAGTGTGGGAGGGTATCGGATGAACGCATGCCGCCGCGGAGCAGCAAGGGGCGTGGTGGGGCTCGTTCTGATGGCTGCGCTTGCCCACGCCGTGTGCGCAGAGAAGGAGGCGCCTCGCTACGCGTTGATCGCCGAGAACGCCGCCGCCACGCGCTTCGCGGTGCGAGCTCGCCTGACCGAGCCCGAGCAGGCGCCCGGCGCTCGGGCCACGCTCGAGATCACGTTCGAGTGCTCGCCCGGATACTATGTCTGGCATGACACGATTCAGGTTGAGGTGGCCGACACGGGGGGCGCGGGCGACGGCATACGCCTCGGCGCTCTCTCTTTGCCGGAGGCCAAAGAGAAGGACGACCCGTTCGCCGGAGAGCGGGTGAAGTACCTGGACGGCACGTTCATGGCCACTGGGGAGCTTCTGGTGGCGCCGGACGTGGCGCCCGGCACCTATGGCCTGACCTGCCACGTGTCTTACGTGGGCTGCGGCCCCGACATCTGCGAGCTGGGCAGCGTAGACCTGCCGGTGAGCCTGACCGTGCTGGAGGGCCCCGCTGCACCTCCCCCGGCTGCCCCCCTGATTTCGTTCCCGGCGCCTGAAGAGGCCAAGACTACTCCGTTCGCGGGCGAGGGCGGGGCGGCGTCCGAGTTGGCGGGTCACAGCCCCATCGTCGTCATCCTCCTCTCCTTCCTGGCCGGTCTCGGGCTTACGCTGACGCCCTGCGTCTACCCCCTCATCCCCGTGACCGTCGCCCTGGTGGGCGCCACGGCCGGTCGCAGCCGGCTGGACGGCCTGGTGCGCTCGCTCGTCTACGTGTTCGGCATCGCGGTCACCTACTCGGTGGTTGGCGTGGTGGCGGCGGCGACCGGCGGCATGTTCGGCGCGTGGCTTCAGCACCCGGCGGTCTACGTCGCCCTGGCGGCCGTCTTCGTGCTGCTGGCCGGGGGCATGTTCGACCTCTACTCGATCGACATCTCGTCGCAGCGGTTCCAGCGCGTGCAGGCGGCGCTTCGGGGCCGCTGGGGGCTGCTCGGCATCTGGCTGATCGGCCTGTTGTCCGGCGCGGCGGCCACGGCCTGCATCGCCCCCATCATCCTGGGCGCGCTCGGGTACGTCGCGCAGAGGGGCAACATGGCGCTCGGCTTCCTCATCTTCTTCTCGATGGCCTGGGGCATGGGAACGCCGTTGGTGGTGCTCGGCACGTTCACGGGCGTGCTGAAGGCCATCCCGAAGTCCGGGGAGTGGATGATCGCCGTCAAGAATGTCTTCGGCTGGGCGCTGCTGGCGGCCGCCGTCTACTTCGTGGGCAAGAGCCGGCTGCTGCCGGAAGCGTGGTTCCGGGCGCTGGTCGGCGTGGGCCTCGTGGCAGCGGCCGTCTACGCGGGGGCGTTCGACGTGCTGACGCCCGAATCCGCCTGGTACGCCCGGCTGAAGAAGACCTTTGGCTTGCTGCTCCTCGTGGCGGCGGGTGCGGCGTTCCTGTTTGCGGGCCAAGCTGTGCTCGGCGAAGCCGGCGCGATCAGCCCGCCTGCCGGGATGAAGGCTCCGCAGGGCATCGAATGGCTTCAGTCGGAGGCCGATGCGCTGGCGACGGCGGAGGCGGAGGGCAAGCCCGTTCTGCTCGACTTCTGGGCCGAATGGTGCGCGCCGTGCAAGCTGATGCTGAAGACGACGTTCGTCGACCCGCGGGTGATCGCCGAGTCGCAGCGGTTCGTTTGCGCGAAGATCGACGTGGGGGCACTGGGGGACGCGGAAGTGGCGCGGCTGCGGGAGCGCTACGGCCTGTGGGGCGTGCCGACCGTGGTCCTGATCAGCACGACGGGGCAGCGGACGGTCCTGGCCGGCTACCAGAAAGCAGACCCCCTCCTAGAGGCAATGCAAGCCACCAACTGAGAGCACCAAGGACGAACGACGGCCCTCACCACGGAGTCACGGAGGACACGGAGAACGGCAAGAAGCCTGGCCCTAAGCGCGACGACACGACGAACACGACGTGAGGGTGTCCAATCCCGGTTTCGTCCTTTCTGTCGCAGCGTCGTGTTCGTTGTGCCGTAGTGGTTTACTTCGGCCTTGTTGTTCTCAGTGTCCTCCGTGACTCCGTGGTGCCCCCGCCGTATGGCGGGCAAGCGTCGTGGTTCGCTCCGCGTGCTCCGTGGTGTCCGTGCCGTCCGTTTCGTCTCGAGCGCTGCCCTGCTATAATGGACCGCGTGGAGCAGAGGCAGCCAAGGAGACACGTCATGGAGCAACGGGACATGTGGCAGGAGATGCGCAAACACTTCGCCGACATGGCGGACGCCATCGACCGGGCCGTCCGCAAGATTCCGCCTTTCAGCGGCCTGGTCAGGGCAGAGCGCCCGTCCGTCAACGTCTACGAGACGGACGCCGAGATCGTCGTCCAGGCAGAAGTGCCCGGTGTGCCGCGCGAGAATCTCGGCGTCAGCCTGCAAGGCGGCGTGCTGACCATCCGCGGCAAGGAGGACCGAACTCCCTTCGAGGACGCCAGGGCCATCTGCCAGGAGCGCGGCCCGGCCGAGTTCTGCCGGGAGATAGCGCTGCCGCCTTCGGTTGACGAAGAGGCCGAGCCCCAGGCGGCGCTCGAAAACGGCCTGCTAACGATCCGGCTGAAGAAGACGCCCCCGGCGGAAGCAAAAGCGATCGACGTGGAAGTCCGCTGACCACGGCCTCACCGCGGAGCCCGCAGAAGGCGCAGAGATGACAGAGGCAGAACACCTCAATGCGCACACCGAAGCCATCATCGGTGCCGCCATGGATGTGCATCGTGCCTTGGGGCCGGGCCTGCTGGAGTCGGCTTATGAGGCCTGCCTGGTGTATCAACTGCGGGAGCAAGGCCTGAAGGTCGAACACCAGAAGCCCTTGCCGGTCACCTATCAGGAGGTGAAGCTCGACTGCGGCTACAGAATCGACTTGCTGGTCGCGGACAAGGTAATCGTCGAGGTGAAATCGGTTGAGAGACTCGCACCGATCCACGAAGCGCAGTTGCTCTCTTACCTTCGGCTGTCGGGCTGCCCCGTTGGCCTTCTCATCAACTTCAATGTCCGGGTGCTCAAGGATGGTATAAGGAGAAGGGTGAACGCCTTTCCTGATGCCCGGCGTTCTCCGCGTTCTCTGCGCTCTCTGGGGTGAACACAATAGAGGAGTAACGATGGTCGACAAGGAACAAGTGGCGCAAGTGATCGAGGCAATCCGCCCCTTGCTGCAGGCGCATGGGGGCGACATCCAACTCATCGAGGTCACGGACGACGGCATCGTCAAGGTGGTGCTTGAGGGCGCATGCAAAGGCTGCCCGATGGCCCAGGTCACCCTCCACCGGGGCGTCGAAGCCAAGCTGAAGGAGGAAGTGCCGGACGTGCAGAAGGTTGTCCCCGTGGAGGCGCCGGTCCAGACGGCAGAGGAGGGATAGCGCCCCAGGAGCCCCGTAGAATGCAGAGCGCAGGGGCTGGCGTCCCTGCCCCTTGTCTGCCCGGAGGAAGCCGCATGAGGCCCACATCGATCTACTGCGACTGGGCGCTGCACGACGAGCCGGGCGACGACGTGCATCTGACCGAAGAGATGACGA
>CAYUDW010000153.1:1806-8527 GCA_964442595.1 uncultured candidatus Brocadiaceae bacterium | reverse complement strand
GTCTACTACTCGCGCACCGGCACGACGAAGCAGGTTGCCGAAGCCATCGCCGATGGCCTGGGGGCGGAACTGGAGGAGATCGTCGACACCAAGAGCCGGAAAGGCGTGCTGGGCTTCGTGACGGGCGGCAAGGACGCCCGTCTGAACAAGCCCACGGAGATCCAGGATGTGCGGAGCGATCCCTCGGCGTACAACCTCGTGGTCATCGGCACGCCGGTCTGGGCCTCGAGCGTGACGCCTGCCATCAGGACCTACATGACACGGTGCAAGGACGCCCTGCCCGGCGTGGCCTTCTTCCTGACGACCGGCGGCACGGGGATCGACCGGACCTTCGAGCAGATGGCCGAGCTGTGCGGTAAGCAACCGATCACCCGCCTGGCTCTGAGGACGAAGGAGGTCCGCAAAGGCCAGGCCTCCGATAAGGTAGAGGCGTTCGTTAGAGAGCTCGGCGGATGAGCCAGCTCGGCTCCTCGTGTTCGTGCTTGCGGCTGTGGTCGTCCCTTGCCTGGGCTGGCTGCCCGTCTTGACACTGCCCCGGCCACCCACCTACACTGGCCCCGACTTGAAGCGGGGAGCGATCCATGGCACTTCGCCTCATCGAAGTCGTCTGCCCGGAGGAGCACAGGCAGGAGGTGCAGCAGCTTGCCGAGGACTCCGAGCCCAAGGGCCTCTGGCATGACGCGCTGATGGACGAGCAGGTGATGGTCACGATTCTGCTGGCGGCGGACAAGGCGGAGAGCGTACTGGACCGGCTCGAGAACCGGTTCGCCCACATGGAGGGCGTGCGCATAGTGCTGCTGCCCGTGGAGGCGGCCGTGCCGCGGGAGGAGGAGCCCGAGGAGGGTGAGTCCTCCGAGCGGGAAGCCCAAGCCGAGGGCGGGCGCGTGAGTCGCCAGGAGCTCTACGAGGACATCGCCGGCCGAGCCAACCTGACGCGCGTCTACGTCGTGCTGGTCCTCCTGTCCACGCTCGTTGCGGCCATAGGTATGTGGCGGGACAACGTGGCGGTCGTCATCGGCGCCATGGTGATCGCGCCCCTGCTGGGCCCGAACATGGCGCTTGCGTTCGCCAACGCTATGGGTGACACGAAACTGTTGCGGCGCGCGTTGAAGACCGGCTTCGTTGCCATTGGGGTCGCTCTGACGCTGGCCGTGCTGATCGGCATCGTGCTGCCGATCTCTTTCGACTCCGGCCAGATGGCGTCGCGCTCGGAGGTGGCGCCGTCCGACATTGCCCTGGGGCTGGCGGCCGGCTGTGCCGGTGCGCTGGCTGTGGCGGGGCGACTGTCCTCGGCCCTGGTCGGCGTCATGGTGGCGGTTGCGCTGCTGCCGCCGTTGGTCGCCCTGGGGCTTGCGCTGGGCTCGGCGCAATGGGCAGTGGCGCTGGGCGCGGGCCTGTTGTTCCTGGCCAACCTGATCTGCATTAACCTGGCAGCCGTGGCCACGTTCCTGGCGCAGGGGATCCGGCCGCGCACCTGGCTGGAGAAGGACAGGGCCAAGAAGGCGGCCAGACGCGCCCTGGCGATGTGGTTTGCCCTATTGCTTGCGCTCGTCGCCGCCATCATCTTCGGGCAGGGCAGGATAAAGCAGATCGTGCTGGCAAAGGCGGCCGGTCCCGGACCCGTGGCAGGGATGGTCAGCGGGGGGCCGCTCATCTGCTCACGGTGGGGGCGCCCCAGACGCACGAAGTGCCGGGCTCGGAGCGCGCACCGCTCGGCAGCACTGTCAACGTAAGGACGCGCACTCCCTCCACGTCGGCGGAGAGCGGAGCGGAAGTGTTGCCGTCCCCCTTCCGGCTCAAAGGCAGGCTGGTAGCGAGGCGGAGGCCATCGCCTTCGACCTGAAAGACTACCTCTCCGGACACGGCCGATGAGGCGCTCGGCGGCCCTCCGTCTGTCAGGCCCACTGTGGCGCTGAAGCTCCGGAACTGCCCGCCCAGCATGAAACGGATAACGGAGGGCGACCTGACGCCCAATCCCCTCTGGAACTCCTCGCCTGCCAGCCTAATCGCCGTGCCCTCACAGGACCGGTCGAAGGCAACGGCGCCGTAGTCTTGTTCGATGGCGAGCGGGCGCACGTCGCACAGCAGAACCTGGTCCTCCTCGGACTCGGAGGCCGAGCCCAGGAGCGGGAAGGTTTGAGGCAAAAGCGTCTCCCGGGCGGCCGGATCGCCGCGCCACTCCGCTCCGCCCCCGGCCGGGCCGTCCCCCTTCGGCCGAAGCTGCCACTGGTTGTCGAAAAGGCCGGCCGCCACCAGCGTCTCCGTACCGGCGGTCCGGGCGCCGAAAAGGGCGTAGTCGAACCATTTGTAATTGCCGTAGGGGCGCCAGCTCAGGCGCATGCCAATTCTGTCCTGCGCCTGGTACAGCGCCTCCGGCGTGGCCCCGGCGACCAGGGCCACCATGTGGTTCGGGCTCAAGGGATTCGGGTAGCACAGGAGCAGTCCCACGCCGGTGCCTTCGAAGCTCTCGCCCGCCAGCGTGAACCCCTGTTCCTCGAACCCGACCGGCAACTGCCCGGCGATTCTCTTCGTTATGCCGTTCACCTGGGGTCCACCGAACAGGAGCAGATTCAGGCTCCTGATGTCGCGCGGTTCGACATCCGCGTCGGCCTTGATGCGGGGCGAGTTGCCGTAACGAGCCTTCCACGTCTCGGCGAAACGGTCGGCCTCCCAGCGACTCAGCTCGCGGTGCAAGTCGGAGTCCCCCGCCGTTCCGTACACCACGAGGAACGGGTCTCGGGTTACGTCCGAGAAGGGGCCCGACAGCCCCCTCTGCTTCATGAGAGGGCGCGGGGTGGCGAGGCGCCATCGCCCTTCCCATTTCTCAAGGCTGAACGTGCTTGCCCGGGCGCGTGCAGCCACCGGGAACTCCACCCCGTCCACGCACGCGGTGTTGACCGTAGCGGGGGCCTCGTTCAGTAGCACCGTCAGGGCTGAAACGTTGTCGGTGTCGATCAGCACGCGCCCGTCTTCGGCCTTCGCTTCGACTGAGGAGAACTGCATGGGACGGCCGAGTCGATCCAGCCTCAGCCACCAGGCGCCGTTGTGCCGCGGGTGAGCCGTCTTGTAACGGAATCGCGACGGCACACGTGCCGGGCCCCGGCCGAGAACGCCCGGCAGGGCAAGCTGCTCCCGCCACCTGGCGAGGTCCTCGCCGGATTGCAGCAGGAACTCCAGGTACTCGGGTGCCGAGCCGAGCTTGCGCAGCCTCTCGATCATCGCCCGCGTATCCCGGCGGTCAGCGGCCCGGCCGGACGCCCCGCGGGCGGCGACCACGTGGCAGTGGTCCAGGTTCTCGGCGTAGGCGACGGGGCTGAGGCTGGCCTCAAGGAAGGCCCGCACTTGCTGATGCCATGCTTGCGACTCGGCGCCTCCAGCGGCGTAGCGCAACCATGCGCCGGGGCCGGTCCTCCCGTCGACGGCGACGATGCCGCTGATCAGGTGGGGGTAATGGCCGGCAAGATGCCAGCAGCCGGTCGCCCCCGCCCCGGCTCCGATCAGGTAGACGCGGTCCCTGTCCGTGCTGTAGAGCTGGTGCACCTCCCGCAGCGCGGCGAGGACGTCGTCTTCTGCGATGTCCATGAAGCCGCCGGCGCCGCGTGCCTCCGGTTTGACGGAGATCGCACCGCCGTAGCAGGGGGCTTCGCGGCACTTGAGCGCGCCGGGTCCCTCCCCGGAGTGCAGTGTGACCACCACGGGGTAGGAGCCTTCGGGTTCGTAGTCCTTTGGCAGGCAGAGGCCATAGGGCTGGATGGTTCCATCGACGGCGGAGTAGTACCCGCGCAGGAAGGGCTCGCCCCTGGGAAAGCGGGCCGGTTCCCCGGTCCGAATCCTGTTGAAGTTTGCTTTCAGCTCAGCGAGCGCGCCGGTTCGCGCCACGTCCCGTACCAGCATTCGGGCGCTGCCCCCTTGCTGCTCCAGCAGATAGCGCGCCTGCATGAACAGGGCCGCCGCATCCCGCTGCATGCGGCCGTGCTCCTCCATGGCCAGCTCTGCGATCTGCTCGTGCTCCG
Source organism: uncultured candidatus Brocadiaceae bacterium (assembly GCA_964442595.1). Classification (GTDB taxonomy): domain Bacteria; phylum Planctomycetota; class Brocadiia; order SM23-32; family SM23-32; genus DAOVRD01. The sequence continues at coordinate 4,514 of CAYUDW010000153.1, read as the reverse complement.
CCCGGAAGACCTTTGCGGCGTACGCGCGCACCCTCCGCTCGGTCTGCGCGTAATCCGTGACCACCTGTTTCTGCCGGTAGCTGTGCAGCAGCCGGGTGACGCCGAACGCCGCCACGACCAGCGTCAGAGCTATGAGAAAGTGGGCGCGAATCCTCTGTGCCTGGGGGACCATGATGTGTGTGACCTTCCCCGCCAATGCGGCAAGCTCACGGGCGTCCGCGCGCAGCCGCCCAGTATACCAGAACCGGCCGGGGCGACCAAGGTGCCCGGTGGGCCACCCTCCGCGCCGCTCCTGCCGCCGTGGCCTTGACGGTGCCCCTCCTGCGATTACAATGCAGGCTCGCATAGGGCCCGCGCGCTGCGGGCTGAGTCTGAGCGACGGGAGAGCGGATAAGATGGCGAGAACTTCGGCGTTCGACGCGCCATTTGCGACGCGCGTGACGCGTTACGTCTACATTCCGATGCGGGACGGGGTCCGTCTGGCCTGCGACCTCTACAGACCGGCCTCCGATGGCCGGTTCCCCTGCCTGATGGTGCGCACTCCCTACAACAAGAACGGTTTCGGCCGCGACGAGGCCGACCGTTACGTCAGGCGGGGCTACGCCCTTTGCGTGGTGGACGCGCGCGGCACGGGCGGCTCCGAAGGGGAGTTCACCTACTACAATATCCCTGTGGGACTCGGGGACGGGGCGGACGTGGTCAACTGGTTGGCCGAGCAGCCCTTCTGCGACGGGGCCGTCGGGACGTTCGGCGGCTCGGCCCTCGGAGCCTATCAGCTCCTGGCGGCGGCCGATAGGCCGCCTGCCCTGAAGGCCATGTTCGTCGAAGTCGCTCCCTTGCAGTTCTACCACGACACATGGTTCGTCGGCGGCGTGTCTGAGTCGGCCAGCAAGATCAGCTGGGTGGAGGGCATGACGGGCAACATCGGTCCGTCGGTGCCCCTTGGGAAGGTGGACGGGGACATCGATCCGGACGGTGCCCTGCTGCGAAGGAAGGTGGCGCTCGATCGGCTGAAGCTGCGCGAGCGGCGGGCGCTGGCGGGCAAGAACCCGACGCCCCAGGACTGGTACGTGAGGATGCGCGGGCACACGGAGATTGACGAGCTCTGGCGGGATTACGACCTGCGCGGCGTCGTGCAGCAGTGCGATGTGCCGACCTGCTACCTGGGCGTTTGGTACGACCACTTCGTGCGGGCCACCTGCGAGGCATACCAGCTGCACCGGGGGCCCAAGAGCCTGCTGCTCACCCCCGGCGAGCAGGGGACGCACGGCGCCCACGCGGACGTCGACCGCCCCGAGCGGCGCCTGCGGTGGTTCGACCATCACCTGAAGGGCATCCACAACGGCGTCATGGACGAGCCGCCCGTCAAGGCATTCGTGATGGGCGATGAGGAGTGGCGCACCTTCGAGAAGTGGCCGCCGGGGGAGGGCCGCTCCACGCTTGTGCTTTCCGAGGGCGGCCTCCTCGTTGAACAGGCTCAGGCGAGGGCGTTCGAGGACGCGTTCGTGCACGACCCGGACGATGCCCTGGCGTCCATCGAGTCGCCGCTCGACATCCGCGTCTACGAGGAGCGCGCACTCACCTACACCTCGGCGCCCCTGGAAACCGACCTGACCGTGGCTGGCTCGCCGGTGGCGCGGCTCGTGTTTCGATCGAGTTCGGCGGACGCGCACGTGATGCTGAAACTGGCAGACGTCTTCCCGGACGAACGCAGCCGGCAGGTGTCGTTCGGGCGCCTGCGCGCCGCCCATCGGGAGGGACACGACAAGGCGGTGCCATTGCCCGCGGGCGAGGCGGTCACGCTCACCATTCCGTTCTGGCCCGTGGCGAACACGTTCAAGGCCGGCCACCGGGTGCGGCTCGTCGTCGCGGGCAGCGACGCACCCCGATGCGAGATATACCCCGAACGTTCGGAGTGCGCCCTGATCGGACGGCACGGCGAGCCGTCGTTGCTTGAGCTTCCCATTGTCTGACGTTGGACCCGGCTGCGGCGTGCCGCAGCTCTTGATCAGGAGGAGACGGACAATGCGCCCGATACCACGGCGCGAATGGTTCATGGACTTCCACACCAGCGAGCATATTCCCGGTGTGGGGAGCAAGTTCGATCCCGACGAGTTCGCCCGCCTGCTGAAGGAATCGGGCGCCGACGGCTGCATGGCGAAAGCCCGCTGTCACCACGGATGGTGCTACTATCCGACCAGAGTCGGCAGGCCCCACCCCAACCTCGAATGCTCGGACCTGGTGGGCGGCATCATCGACGCGGGCCGGAGCGTGGGCATGAGCCCCCTGGTCTACATCACCGTGGGCTGGGACGAATTGACGGCGCGCGAGCACCCGGAATGGCGACAGCGCCATCCCGACGGCCGCCACGTCGGCGCGCCGCCCGATCAGGCCGGGTGGCGCAATATCTGCTTCAACACGCCCTACTCGGACTTCTTCGAGGCGATCCTGCGGGAAGTGCTGACGCTCTACGATCCGGACCGCCTCTTCCTGGACATCGTGCAGTACGGCGACGACGGCTGCTCGTGCCAGTGGTGTCTGGACGGCATGCGCAGGGAGGGCCTGTGGCCGGGCGACCGTCGCGACCGCCGGGCCTACAGCTTCATGGTGCGCGAGCGCTTCATGGAACGGATGACGAAGGTGGCCGCCTCGATCCGACCCGACGTGCCCCTCTACTACAACAACCCGTGGCGCGTGACCGCCAACCG
>CAYUDW010000153.1:0-1706 GCA_964442595.1 uncultured candidatus Brocadiaceae bacterium | reverse complement strand
GTTCGCCAGGCTCGGGCCCTTCCAGGACTTCGTGCTTGACGCCGATCCGGTCTACGAGGTCGGCATCCTGGTCGGCACCGGCACGGATCCCGTAGCCCCCTTCGGTTGGGATAACACTCCCGAGACCGGCGCGATGCGCATGTTGCTCGAATCGCAGACGCCCTTCCGTGTCTTTGACGGCTTCGAGGACGAGTGGCCCGTGCGGGTGATGATCCTGCCGGATCACGTCCATCTGGACGAGGAGCGGGCGGCGAAGGTCGAGCAGTTCATCGCGGATGGGGGCAAGGTCATCGCCAGCGGCGTGTCGGGCCTCGGCCTCGACGCCTGGCCGGTCGAAGGCGCGGAGGAGTTCCCCTACAGGCCCGCTTACATGCACCCGGTGGACGAGGGGTTCCTGTGGGACTACGAGTTTGCGCTCTACCAGCGCTCCTGGTGCGTGAAGGCGCGGCCGGGCGCGAAGGTCCTGGCGGCGCTGGCCGAGCCGTACTTCAACCGGACGCCCGAGCACTTCTGCTCCCACCGGCACGCCCCGGTCAAGGGAGACACCGATTCGCCGGCCGTCTGCGTCAACGACAGCGTGGCCTACGTCGCGAACGACATCTTTCGCGCGTACCGTGAGACGGCCTACTCGGTCTACAAGAAGGTCGTCCTTGACCTGCTCGGGCGGCTGCTGCCCGACCCCATCGTCCGCACGAACTGCCCGACCACGGCGGAGCTGACGCTCAGGCGCAAGGGCGGTGATCTGATGGCGTGCCTGCTTCACTACTGCCCGCAGCGGCGCGGCCATGCGATCGGCATCGACGTCATCGAGGACGCGCAGGCCCTCGTGGACGCGGAGCTGGACGTCCGCGTCGACCGCGCCCCGGAGTCTGTCACGCTGGAGCCGGACGGAACGGAGCTGGAGTTCGAGCACTCGGAGGGGCGCGTGCGCGTTGCCCTGCCCACAATCAAGGGCGCGGGGATCGTCGTGCTGCACGGCGCCCTATCGGGCGGTTGACCCGCGCGCAGTTAGCGTCCCGTGCGGCGGCCACAAAAAGGAGGCGGGATGCCATGAAGCAACACAAGTGGATACTTGGCGTCGGAGCGGTGCTTCTGGCCTGCTCGGTGCTCACGTACTTCGTGCACTACCTGTTCTTCCATGATGTGCACCACATCCTGATTTACCTGGTCGGGGACATCGCGTTCGTCCCCCTGGAGGTGCTGCTCGTGGTGATCGTCATCGAGCGAGTGATGTCGCGCCACGAGAAGCAGTCCGTGCTGGAGAAGCTCAACATGCTGGTCGGGCTCTTTTTCAGCGAGTTGGGCGTCGAGTTGCTCGGCGAACTGACGGACGCCATCGAGAACCAGGACGAATTGCGGCCGCGCCTCGACGTGGGCAGCGACTGGTCCGCTTCCGACTTCCGCCGCGCCCGTGCGTTCGTCGGAGCGTTCGACTACAAGGTGAACGCCCGGCAACTGGACCTGGCGGAGCTCCGCTCGATGCTGTTGGAGCGGCGCGACCTGCTGTCCAACCTGCTGGCCAATCCCAATCTGCTGGAGCACGAGCGATTCACGAGTCTTCTGTGGGCGATCTTCCACCTGATGGAGGAGCTGTCGGCGCGGGGTTCGCTTACGGACCTGCCCGAGACGGACCTGGCCCACCTTGCCGGCGACCTGGCGCGCGTCTACTCCCGTCTGACGCGCGAGTGGCTCCGTTACTGCGAGCA
>CAYUDW010000152.1:0-8550 GCA_964442595.1 uncultured candidatus Brocadiaceae bacterium | reverse complement strand
GCAGTTCGACGCGGGTCGCGCCCTCGCTGCGTGCGGGGAGCCGGAAGACGTGCCCGGCGGCGAGGCCGTCGATTTCTGCGTCGTACTGCTGGCCGGGGCGCAGGACGCCCTCGGGCGTGAAGTTCCCCTCGCCCTCGACGAACGCGATGCAGTCCAGGCCGATGACAAGCCTGCCGTCACGGCCCGGCTCCACGCAACGGATGTCCAACACGTTGCGCCCCTCTCGGAGGTCGACGGAGCCGAGTCTGCCCCAGCCGACCTCCGCCCACACGCCGATCTCCAGCAGGTTGGTGGTCAGGTCTTCGGGGCCGAAGCGCGTCCATTCGCCGCCGTTGACGCGCCACTGGAGCGGTGCCCGGACCCACTCGAACCCCAGGCGGAGCCATAGCTCGTAGGGGCCCGCGTTCGGTGCGTCCAGCTCGTAGGCAAGGGCCATCCCGCCCTCCGGCACGGGGTCCGGCACCTGATCCCTGCTGAGCCCCACGTGGAGCCACTTGCCGTCGGAGAAGACAGATCCCCAACCTTCGACGTCATACTCGAAGTTGGCCCGGGACGGGTGCTCGCCTTCAAGCCAGATGACGACCGGGCCGCTGCGCGCCGACTCCACGGCGGCGCTCACACAGGACGTCACCGCCAGCAGTCCGAGACCCAGAAGCAACGCGCGCAGCATCAGTACCCTCCGGCTCAGGGAACTTCGGTAGCTGGTTATACCTCACCCGCTCATCCCAAGGATTGTACGGAGCGGTTGCCCTTTATCAAGGGCCGCGAACGGGCCGTCGGCTTGCCGAACGAACCGGAGCCGGGTATAAACCAGGACCTGCTGAGAAGAGGGAGCCAACTATGCCCGGCAAGGTCCGCGTCTCCGGCGTCCAGATGACCGTGAGCCGTGACGTTGCGGCCAACGAGAAAAGGATCGTCCGGGCAATCGACCAGGCCGCGGCTGACAAAGCGGACTTCCTGCTTACTCCGGAGGGGTCGCTTTCCGGCTACTGGACCGGATTTGATCGGACCGAAGTGGCGGGGGCGGTCGAGAGGCTTGCCGGCCACGCCCGCGCCGCCGGGGTCGGCCTCGCCCTGGGCACGTGCTACAAGGAGCTCGAAGGGGACAAGGAGTACTGCTACAACCAGGTTCGCATCTACACACCGGACGGCGAACTGCTCGGCTGGCACGCCAAGATCCTGCGTTGCAGCCCCCTGGACCACCCCGGGACTGGCGAGATGACCGACTACGTCGAGGGAACGCTGCGGACGTTCGAGCACGGCGGCGTCAAGTTCGGCGCGTTGATCTGCAACGACCTCTGGGCGACTCCGGGCTGGACCACGATGCCGAACCCGTACCTGCCGTGGCAACTCAGGCGCATGGGGGCGGAACTCATCCTGCACGCGATCAACTCGGGACGCGACCTGCGCAACCGGCCCTTCCACGAGTCCAGCGTCGCCCTCTGGTGCTACAAGCTCGGGATCCACATCGTCGAGGTCAACGCGTCCCACGGCGAAGATCCCGTTAACGCCCGTTCCGGTGTCGTCGGTCCCGACGGGGAGTGGGTCGTGATGGCGGCCGAGGCCGGAGAGGCGCAGTTCACTTGCGACATCGTAATCGACTGACAGTCAACCGCACACTCTGTTGTGAAGGACAGAACAGATGACGACCCCAACCGACGGGGCGAGCAGCCGCCCTTTCCGTTACTGCCTGAACACGAGCACGATTCACGGACAGGGCCTGAGCCTGGTCGAGGAGATTGCAGTCACGGCGGAGGCCGGCTATCAGGGCATCGAGCCCTGGATACGCGAGCTGGACGGATACGTCGAGTCCGGGGGGGACCTGGACGAGCTGGCCCGCCGCATCGAAGACCAGGGGCTCGCGGTCGAAAACGCCATCGGGTTCTTCGAGTGGGTCGTGGACGACGACGCCCTGAGGGCGAAGGGCCTCGAGGAGGCCCGCCGCAACATGGAGATGGTCAGCCGGCTCGGCTGCCGATACCTGGCCGCTCCGCCCTACGGGGCAACGGACGTCTGCGACCTGGACCTGGACCGCGCCGCGGAGCGCTACCGGGAGCTGCTCGAGCTGGGTGAGCGCTGCGGCGTGACGCCGATGCTCGAGTTCTGGGGACACTCCCGCACCCTGGGACGCCTGAGCGAAGCCCTGTACGTGGCGGCCGAAAGCGGCCGGCGGGACGCCTGCGTCCTGGCGGACGTCTTCCACATGTTCAAGGGCGGCAGCCCTTACGAGGGGCTCAAGCTCGTCGGGCCGGACACGATCGCGCTCCTCCACGTCAACGACTTCCCCGGTGGCTTCACGCGGGACGAGTCCGGAGACGCCGACCGCGTCTACCCGGGCGACGGCGTCGCGCCGCTCAAGGCGATCTTCCGGGACCTGTATGACGTCGGGTTCCGCGGACCGCTCAGCGTAGAGCTGTTCAACGAGGACTACTGGCGACAGGAGCCCCTGGAGGTCGCCCGCACGGGCCTGGCGAAGCTCCGCGCCTCCGTCGAAGCAGCGCTCTCCATCTGAGAAACAAGATGACCTGGCGCGCCTTTCTGATCGGGCTGGCGGCCGTTGCACTCATCGCTGCCGTCACCCCGTGGAACGACTTCGACAAGGGCAATACGTTCATCACGGGCAACCACTTCCCGCCCGGGGCCGTCGCCGTTCTGCTCGTCCTGACCCTCTTCGCGAACGTGGGGCTGAAGCTGATCCGCCGCCAGTGGGCGCTGCGTCAGAGCGAGCTGATGCTGGTCTGGTGCATGATGATCGTGGCCTGCTCGGTGCCGGCCAGCGGCCTGATGAGGTACTCGTTCTCCATCCCTGCCTCGGCCGCCTACTACGCGGCCCGGCCCGACCTGCCCTTCGAGGACGAGGTGCTGAAGGAGGTGCCGGAGGACCTGGTGCTCACGAAGGACCCCAAGTCCGCGGCGGCCAGGTGGCTCTTCGAGGGCACCCCCCGCGGCGAAAAGGTGCGCATCCCCTGGGGGCCGTGGACGACGCCCATCGTCGCGTGGGGCATCTTCGCCATGCTGTTCTACCTCGCGACGTTCTTCATCGGGGGAATGCTGCGCAAGCAGTGGGTGGAGTCCGAAAGGCTGATGTTCCCGCTGGCGAGGGTCCCGATGGACTTCACGGGAGATGCCGGCGAGCCGAACCTGATACCCGGCGTCGCGCGCAACAGGGGTTTCCTGATCGGCGCCGCCGTTACGTTCGCGTTCGCCCTGATCCGCAGCGCGCCCGTGATGACGGGGGCCGAACAGGGATGGCGGCCCGAACTGCCCATCCAGGAAGTGCTCTGGGGCACGCCCATCGAGTCCATGCAGCTGGGAATCGCTTACATCTACCCCATCGCCATCGGGTTTGCGTTCCTGGTGCCGAGCGACATCTCGCTGAGCATCTGGTTCTTCTTCCTCTTCAGCCGGCTGGAGCTGCAGTTTGCATACGCGATAGGGCAACCGATTCAGGGCGGCGCGTGGGGACCGTTCATGAGCTGGCAGCAGGCCGGCTCCTACGTGGTCTTCGTCCTGATGATGCTCTGGGCCGCCCGGCGGCACCTGCTGGCCGTCTTCAAGAAAGCGACCGGACTCGACCGGCGCGTGGATGACGCCGACGAACCCATCAGCCACCGGCTGAGCTTCTGGGGCTTCGTCATCTCATTCCTGGGCATGGCGGCGTGGCTGACGGTTCACAAGATGAACTTACTCGTCGCGCTGCTTTTCCTGGCGCTCATGTTTGTGCTGGTCCTGGGCCTTGCGCGGCTGGTGGCGCAGGGCGGCATGTTCTTCGTTCAGCAGCGCTGGCAGCCGCCGGACGTGCTGCACGGCATCAGTGGGGGCCGGGCCTTCGGTGCGGCGGCCGCCGTGGTGGCGCAGATGCAGAACGCCATCTTCATCTACGACGCGCGGGAGATCCTCAGCGGCCACGCCATGAACGCCCTGCGCGTGGCGTCCGTGTTCGAGAAGCGCCGGCGGCTCTTCCTGCCGGCGATGCTCTGCGCGCTGATGCTGGCCATGGCCGTCTGTTCGTGGGCGACCCTGAAGGTCTACTACCGGATCGGCGGCTACAACATAGCCAACACGTTCGGCACGCGCGGCCATCCCATCACGACCTTCACCAACGCCCATCGGATGATCACGCAGCCCGCCCAGTCCGCCGACCCCCACTACGGGCCGATGGCGCTCGGCGCGGCCATCATGTTCTTCGTGACCTTCATGCGCGCTCGGTTCTACTGGTGGCCCCTGCATTCGCTGGGGTTCCTGGTGGCGGCCAGCTACGTGACGAACACGCTTTGGGCCAGCTTCCTGCTGGGCTGGCTGGTTAAGGCGGCCACGCTCAAGTTCGCCGGCGGGGGAACGCTGCGGACCTTGCGGAGCTTCTTCCTGGGGGTCATCATCACGGAGTCTTTCGTGATCGCCGTCTCCACCGCGCTCGGCCTGTTCGGGATCAAGCTCGGCTACATCTTCCTGCCGCCGTAATGCGTTCGGGACAGTGGGCCGCATCTCCAGCGAGAGCAATCCGGCTCGAAGGGCGAAGGGCAAATGACCTGGCGCGCATTCCTCATCGGCATCCTCGGCGTCGCCGCCCTCTGTTACCTGACCCCCATCAACGACTACCGGGTCGGGAACACTTTCCTGACCGGCAATCACTTCCCTGCGGGGGTGTTCTTCTTCCTGTTCGTGCTGATCTTCATCGTCAACGTCTTGATCAAGCTGGTGCGGCAGCAATGGGCGCTGCGGCAGTCGGAGCTGATGCTGGTGACCTGCATGATGCTGGTTTCGGCCACGGTGCCGGCCAGCGGACTGATGCGTTACTGGTTCCCGATGGCGGCGGCGGCGCCCTATTTGGCCCAGCGGTCAGACCTCTACTGGGAAGACGACGTCCTGAAAGACGTGCCGGACGGCATTGTGCTGAGCAAGGATCCCAAGTCCGCGGCAGCCCGGGCCTTTTTCGAGGGAACGCCCCACGGGGAGCGCGCCCGCGTGCCGTGGGGGTCCTGGACCGGGGTCATCTCCACCTGGGGCGTTTACATCGGCTTCTACTACATGGCCACTTTGCTCCTGTGCGGCCTGCTGCGCCGGCATTGGGTGGAGAACGAGCGGCTGATCTTCGCCCTGGCGCGCGTGCCGCTTGAACTGACCGAAGGAAGCGAGGGGCCGCGCCTGCTGCCCCCGCTGGTGCTCAGCAAGCCCTTCCTCATCGGCGTGTTCATCAGCGCCGTCTTCGGCCTGATCCGGCTCTCTCCCGTGTTCTTCGGGGCGGAGACGGCCTGGAAGCCCATCGTCCCCGTGCGCACCATCCTTCAGGGCACGGCGCTGGAGCCGATGGGCATGGCGAACGGGCCGATCTATCCCATCTGCATCGGGTTCGCGTTCCTGGTGCCCAGCGATGTTTCGGTGAGCATCTGGCTGTTCTACATCGTCATCGGCCTGGAGGCTTTGCTGGCGTCTTCCATCGGCAGGCCCTTCGAGTCCGGCGTCTGGGGTCCCTTCATCCAATGGCAGCGCTATGGCGCCATGATTGCCTTCGCCGTGGGCATGGTGTGGGCCGCCCGCAGACACCTCGTCGCCGTGGCCCGCCATGCATGCGGACGGGGGCCGAAGGGCGCCGACGCCGACGAGCCGGTGGGCTATCGGCTTGCCTTCTGGGGCTTGCTCGTCTGCCTGGCGGGAATGGTCGGCTGGTTCGTCTGGTTTGGGATGAGCCCGTGGACGGCGGCGGGCATGGTGTTCCTGATCATGTGCGCCGTCCTGGTCCACGCCCGCCTCATCGCCCAGGGCGGGCTCTACATGACGGGCGGGGCCCTGCACCCCCCGAACCTTCTGCACTCGATCACGGGCGGGCGGGCCTTCTCCGCCGCCGCAGCCGTCGTGGCCCAAATGCAACAGGAGATATTCCACGACGCCCGCGAGTGGCTCAGCCCGCACGCCATGAATGCGATGCGCATGTCGTCGGTGTTCCGCAGGCGTCGACGGCTCCTGCTGCCGGCGCTGATCGCCGCGCTCCTTGTCGGCCTGGTGGCCTCCGGGCACTCTACGCTGCGCTGGGTCCACTACGACGTGGGCGCCCTGAACGCCAAGGACGTCCACCACAGCGGCAGGCGGGTGCCGGTGCGGACTTACAACATGGCCCACCAGATGATCGCCACCCCGGGCCAGTCGGCGCGGCCGCAGTTCGCGGCGCTGGGCTTGGGAGGGGCCGTCATGGCGGGACTGATGGTGCTGCGACGCGCCTTCTACTGGTGGCCGGTTCATCCGCTGGGGCTGGCGCTGGCCACACCGTGGCCGATGGCGGAGCTGTGGTTCTGCTTTTTTCTGGGCTGGCTGGTCAAGGTCTCGATCCTTAAGTTCGGCACGGGCGGCACGCTGCGCGGCGCCCGCACGTTCTTCCTCGGCGTCATCTTCACCGAGACGGCCATGGTGGGGATTACCACCCTGGTGAGCCTGGTCACGGGGGTGCGGTTCGGGCAGGTTTTCCTTTCCGGCTGAGGCCCGCGAGGCAGCTTCCGGCCCCGGGCTGCGCGTTGACAGCTTCCTTCACCCACTCGTATACTCACCTCCCCGCACGCTTCCCTCGCGAGGGTGGAGTCAGGTGACCTGGCGGGCGTTCATCATCGGTCTGCTCGGCGTGGTTTGGCTTTGCTTGCTGACCCCCGTCAACGACTACGCCGTGGGCAACACCTTCCTGACGGGCAACCACTTCCCCGTGGGCGTGTTCTTCTTCCTGCTCATCCTGACCCTCGGCGTCAACGTCGTCATCAAGTTGGTCAGGGCGCGCTGGGCCTTCAGGCAGTCCGAGCTTATGCTGGTCTGGTGCATGATGCTGGTTTCGGCCACGTTGCCGGCCAGCGGACTGATGCGCTACTGGTTCACCACGGCTGCGGCGGCTCCGTACCTGTCCCAGCGGTCGGATCTGTTCTGGGAGGACGACGTGCTGAAGGATGCCCCCGAGGGCATTCTGTTGAGCAAGGATCCCAAGTCCTACGCCGCCAAGAAGTTCTACCACGGCACGGAGTCGGGCGAGGTCATCCGCGTGCCCTGGGGCCAGTGGACGAAGGTGATCGTCAACTGGGCAATCTTCATCTGGCTCTACTATCTCGCCACGTTTTTCCTTCTGGGGATACTGCGGAAACAGTGGGTCGAGTCGGAGAGGCTGATCTTTCCGCTCGCCCGCGTGCCGCTCGAGTTCACGGAGGGCAGCGGCGAACGTCGTCTGCTGCCCGACCTGGTCCGGAGCAAGGCGTTCCTTGCCGGGGTGTTCCTCACCGTGGTCTTCGGGCTCATCCGCCTTTCGCCGCTGTTCTTCGACAAGACAGAGGGCTGGCGGCCCGTCGTGCCCATCAACCAGGTCTTCTCCGACACGGACTGGTGGCGAATGTACATCGCCGACGGATACATCTACCCCATCGGCATAGGGTTCGCCTTCCTGGTGCCGAGCGACATCTCCCTGAGCATGTGGTTCTTCTACCTGTTCACGGGCGCGGAGGTGATGACCGCCTACTACGTAGGCAAGCCGCTGGAGGGCGGTCCGTGGGGTCCTTTCCTGAAGTGGCAGCAGGTCGGCGCATTCGTCGTGCTGGCACTCGGGCTTCTGTGGACGGCGCGCCGTCACATCTGGACCGTGTTCAAGAAGGCAATCGGTCACGGTCGTGCTGTGGACGATTCGGCCGAGCCGATCGGCTACGGGCTCGCCTTCTGGGGATTGATCGTCTCAGTGGCCGGCATGATCGCCTGGTACGTCTACTTCGGCTTGACCTTGTGGGCGGCGGCCGCGCTTCTGGCCCTCGTGTTCTCGGTCGTGCTCGTGCACGCCCGTCTGATAACGCAGGGGGGCCTCTTCTTCACTCAGGAGAGCTGGAGCCCGCCTGACGTTCTCCATGACGCGACGGGCGGCCGGGCCTTCTCCGCCGCCGCGGCCGTAGTGGCCCAGGCCCAGCACGCCATCCTCATTTACGACGCCCGCGAGATACTCAGCCCCCACGCGATGAACTCCCTGCGCATATCGTCCGTGTTCGAGAAGCATCGACGGCTGTTCTTGCCCGTCGTGCTGGTGGCGCTCCTCGTCGGGATGGCCGCTTCCGGCTATTCCACGTTGCGTTGGGTCTATTACGACGTCGGTGCGCTGAACGTACAGCAGACACACAGCGTTCTGGCCTACCCGATCTGGCTGTTCGAGCGGACGCACATGATCATCTCCAAGCCGGGCCAGTCCGCCCAGCCGAGCTTTGGCGGCCTGGGGATGGGGGCGGGCATCATGTTCGTGCTCATGTTGCTGAGGGGGCTGTTCTACTGGTGGCCGATTCACTCGCTCGGATTCGTCGTGTGCGAGTCCTGGTGCATGACGCAGCTATGGTTCTCGTTCCTGTTGGGCTGGCTGGCCAAGGCGTCGATCCTGAAGTTCGGCAGCGGGGGCACGCTGCGCGGGGCACGGCAGTTCTTCCTCGGCGTCATCGTGGCGGAGATATCCGTCGTCGGCATTACCACGTTCGTGAGCTTGCTGACGGGCGTGCGGACGGGTTACATCTTCCTCTCCAACTGAGGCACGGCAAGGGAGGCGGGGGCCGGGCT
>CAYUDW010000151.1:3414-8695 GCA_964442595.1 uncultured candidatus Brocadiaceae bacterium | reverse complement strand
CTGCCGGGCGTCGGCCCGCGACTGCCCACTCACCGACAGATCAGGCAGCGCCTCGAGTGCACCAGCCATGTCGAGCAGCGTGGACCCAGCGTCAGCACATGAGGATTCTGGCGTTGGTGCCGGCGTTCGTGACGGTGCTTCGTCACGCCCAGCTTCCTGCAGGCCTGACCGACCGTCTGGCCCTTGCTAAGCAGCACTTCCGCTTCACGCAGCTTGCCGATGATCTGCTCAGGCGCATACCTCTTCCTGCTCATCCCGAGAAGCTCCTTCGATCGCAGAAAGGGGCGCCAGGCCTCACACAGAACCTGGACTCGTTCTCGGGGGGCATGCCAGCTTGACAACCGCGCGCCCTGTGCCTAGAGTCTTGTCTCCGCTGTCCGGCCCCCGGTGGCGTGCCGCCGGGCCGGAAGGCACCCGGCAACGCCCCGCGGAGGTCGCCGCGTGAGTTGGCGTGCGTTCATCATCGGCCTGCTGGCCGTGGTCGCCGTCTCCCTGGTGGAGGTCTACAGCGGCGTCGTCCATGGTTACGGGGGCATCACGTCCACCTGCCTGCCGCCGGCCGCCGTGCTGGTGCTGGTCCTCCTGGCCGTGGGGGTCAACCCGCTGATCAAGCTGGTCCGCCGCGCGTGGGCGTTCCGGCAGGCCGAGCTGATGCTCATCTGGTGCATGGTCCTGTGCGCCTGCGTCGTCCCCGGCGACGGGCTGGGGGCGTTCTGGTACTCCGTGCTGGCGGGCGGCCCCTACATGGCCCGCCGGGCCGACCTGGCCTGGGAGGACGCCGGCTCCCTGACGGTGATCAGCGAGGACCTGGTGCTGAGCAAGGACCCGAAGTCCTTCGCGGCGCGGCGGTACTTCGAGGGAGCGCCGGAGGGACGCGTGCCCTGGCACCTGTGGGTGCGGCCGATCGTCTGCTGGTCGCTGTTCTACCTGCCGATGTTTGTCGCTGTGCTGCTTCTGTGCGCCATCCTGCGGCGCCAATGGGTGGAGGTCGAGCGGCTGATGTTTCCCCTGGCGCGCATTCCCCTCGAGTTCAGCGAGGGGAGTGCGGAGGGGGGCCTGCTGCCGAAGCTGTTCGGAAACCGGGCGTTCGTGATGGGAGTGGTCATCTGCGCTGCATTCCGCTTTGTGCGCGCGCTGCCGCTCATGTTCGGCGCAGACGCCGCGTGGTCCCTGGCGCTGCCGCTGAGGACCGTCTTCGCGGGCACACCGTTCGAGACCATGAGCTTCCAGGACATCACGCTCAACTTCACGGCGATCGGTTTCGGCTACCTGGTGCCGGCGGATGTCTCGCTAAGCGTCTGGTTCTTCTTCCTGTTCAGCCGCGTCGAGCTTCAGGTGGCCAATGGCCTGGCCATCGAAAGCGCGCAGGGGGGCACCTATAGCAAGCTGATGAAGTGGCAGCAGTTGGGCGCCAACGTCGTCTTCATCCTCGGCATGTTCTACATCGCCCGACGGCACCTGTGGGCAGTTCTTAGGAAGGCGCTCCGTCCGTCCCGTGGGGAGGAGGATGCCTCCGAGCCGGTCGGCTACTTCTGGGCGTTCTGGGGCTTCGTGCTGGCGATGGCGTTCTGCATCGGCTGGCACATGTACTACGACGTGCCGTTCTGGGTAGCGGCCTACGGCATGGCGCTCCTTCTCTGCTGGTTCCTGGCTTACGCGCGGTGTGTTGCCCAGGGCGGGCTCTACATCGCGCGGCCGATGTGGTGGATCCAGGACACGATCCACAGCACGACGGGCGCCCTGAGCGGCAGCGGCGCCGTGCTGATGACGGCCCACGAGAACATGCTGCTTTACGGGGCCAACATCATGCTGGCGCCCGTGGCGATGGACGCCTTCCGCGTCTCCGACGCCATCCCGAGGCGCAAGCGCCTGCTGGTGCCCGCCATCATGTGCGCCCTGGTGGTGGCAATCGTCGCCACGTCCTACATGTTTCTGAGGCAGGCCTATGGCGTCGGGGCGGTCAACTTCGCCTACTCCTGGGCGACCACGACCGTGCCGCGCTATGTCTTCTCCTGGTCGGACGCCATCATCAAGCAGCCGAGTCAGCAGGCCGACCCCTATTACGGCTCGTTCGCTTCTGGCTTCCTGCTAACGGGCTTCATCATGTTCATGCGGGCGCGCTTCCACTGGTGGCCCATCCACCCGATCGGGCTGCTGGCGTGCAACAGCTACGCCGCCCAGCGCATCTGGATCCCGTTCTTCCTCGGCTGGCTCGTCAAGGTGCTTATCATGAAGTTCTCCGGCGGGCAGCGGCTGCGGGCCGTGCGCTTCTTCTTCATCGCTTACATACTGACCGAGATACTACTCAGCGGCATCGCCACGGCCGTGCGCATCATCACCCACGGTGCCGTGCCGTCGTTCTGAGGCCCGACCACCACTTCGGCTTGCCGCAGCCCTTGCTTTCCGTGAGCTTGCGGGCGAGCCGTGCGACGTCCGGGTGATCCGTGGATCCACCGGCCAGAGGGCCACAGCCTGCAAGACGGACAACTCGACGACGTCCTCCGCGACCAGACCAACGCGGAATCCCTGTTGTCCTTGCCATACCTCAGGCCCCCACACCTCATCGTCATCCTGACGGCCCTGAGACGAGCCGAGGTTCTCCCTCCCGGTGCCAACGTCACGCTCGCCATTTGCACCTCGCTCTTGGCAGTGATCGGCATGGTGCGCCCTTCGGGCACGCGGCAGCGATCGCCGGCCCGACCCATGCAGACCGAACTCTTGCGTCACGGAACACAGACGCCTTCAAACTGGTAGGAGGTCGAGAAACGAGGAGGTCACGTGACGGTATCCTGGGGAGCTCCACCAAGCGAGTGCAGCGGCCGCATATCGGGGGCAACGAGCTGCCAGTCGAGCGGGGTGAGGCAACGCGGCTCATTGCTCAGAATGGAGATTACACATGGGCTGGGGCGGGAGGTTGCGGGGCTGGCAGATAGCTTACAGCACGTTGATCTCGTCGTCCTGGGGGGCAAGGTGGGCGTAGATCATGGTAGTACTTGTCCCTCTCCCCAGCTGATCGGGGCGCAAGTAAGCTCAGGCCATCTGCCCTTGTCGATGCATGTGTCCGTGGCCCCTGATAGCAGCCGTGATAGCAGAACCAGCGAAATGATAGCAACCAGCGAAATCGGAAGGCGCTGAGGACGCCAAGTATGCCCCTCTCAGGCGTTAGCGCAGAAGCCTTTGGATCCAATGGTTGGGGGTTCGAATCCTCCCGGGCGTGCCATTCTCCGTAAGCGCCACCTTCCTCAGTCCCGGCAGGGGCCGGTCGCAACGGCCTATTCCGAAATGAGGGTGCGCATGTAGGCGACGCTGGCGCGCGCCCAGTCCGCTTCCTTCGCGATGGTGTCCGCGAGGCGCTCTTCCGGCGCAGTCCAGAGCTCCAGGATCGTGTTCGGGTCGCGTCCCATCTCACGCAGACGCCCGAGCAGCCACGGGATGTCGAGCAACCCCTGCCCCGCCGGGCATCCCTCCACCACCAGGCCGAGCCGATGCTCGAACCGTCGGGTGACGAAGTCCTTGACGTGCAGGTTGACCGCCAGCGGGCCGAGCGCCTCGACGACCTGCACGATCCCCTCCCCTGCCCCGAGCGAGTTCGTGGTGTCCAGGCAAGAAGCCGCCTGTGGGGGGGCCCAACGACACGCGCAATGGAAGGGCGTGCACCCGGTTTCCCTACTCCTTGGACCAAATGCGGGTGTTCAGGTCCAAGTCCTTGACCACACTCGTGGCAAACTGCAGGTCGCGCAAGTGCTCCAGCACGACTTCCTCATGTAGGAAAGAGCGGAACATCCGTGGCTCGAACATGTCCTTGTCTGTCTCTATGGCAATGTAGACGTTGGAGAGGGCGAACGAGAAGTAAACCTGTCGCCCTGCTTTGCGCTTGAATTCCACGAGTCGCTGCATCAGCGCCGGCGTCAGGATATAGCGTGCTTCCACTTGGTCGTCGCCGTACACGACGAACTCACGCTCGAATTCGGGATCCTCGAGCTTGACAAGCTCGCCCTGTCTAAACACGTCGAAAGTGTCCTGGAGCTTCTGCCCGAACCACCCCAGTGTGCGCTCAGCAACATCCGGTAAGACGACAGTCATGCCGCGGAAGTGCTTGTTGAAGTCTGCGATGATGAACAGACCCTTGAAGATCGTGCGATAGGTTGTATGGGTGCCTTTGCTGCCCGCGCTGGATTGCCTGTGCTGCGCGTGCACTTCCGAGAACCGGATGCCCGTCGAGCCGACCCGACCCCAGAACAGATCCTCTCCCCGGTAGCGATTGATGCTATCTCTGAACAAGCCGCTCTGCCGGAACTCCGCCTTCGTGATGTAGCGATCGGGTTCGTAGCGCAGGCTGGGATCGATGAACCGCGCTAACGCGCCGATTATCGCGACCTTCGCCCGGCGAATGATGGATCGAAAGAGCAGATGCCAGCCGCCAAGGAGACAGATGGCACCGAGGATCACAGCCCCAATGGCAAAGCCCCACGATGACAGCGCGGCAGCAACGGCCGCAGCAGTCCCTGTAAGCAGAGCTATTGCGCCCGCCACCATCGACCAGGCACGCCCCGCGCGGCGACGCCGCTCCTCCAGCGCCGCGAGAACCGGGCGGACTTCTGCCTCGTAGTAGGAACGGAAATCGCCACTCATCAATCTGGCGTCCGATCGCGAGGATGAAGGCGCTCACCCACGTCAATGGCCTCGTGCTCTTCCCTTGGAGTCACAAGGAAGTGCCGCTGCCGGAATCCCATCATCGAGGCGACGATGTTGCTGGGAAACATCTGCACGGCGGTGTTGAGGTCCATGACTGCGGCGTTGAAAGCGCGGCGGGCTGCGGCAATCTGCTCCTCGACCTCGTTCAGAGCGCGCTGGAGTTGGAGGAAGCTCTTGCTGGCTTTCAGATCCGGATAATCCTCCACGACCACGAGCAGGCGTCTTAGAAGTCCCGTGATCTGGTTGTTGAGCACCACGGTCTCATCGCTGGGCAAACGGCCGGACACGGATTTCGCACGCAGCTCAGTCACCTGGGCCAGCAGCTCCCGTTCGTGCTTCGCATAGCCTCTGACCGTCTCGACCAGGTTCGGGATCAGGTCGTAGCGCTTCTTGAGCATTACGTCTATGGTGGCGAAGGCATTCTCGCACCGGTTCCGCTTCACCACCAGCCCGTTGAAGATGAAAACGAGGACAAGAAGCACTGCGACAACAGCACCGATCGCCACGGCCATTGTGCGCTCCCCCTGGCAACTTATGATGACGGCCAGAATCATAGCTGATCCGCCCGTGATACGCAACGCTTGTG
>CAYUDW010000151.1:0-3314 GCA_964442595.1 uncultured candidatus Brocadiaceae bacterium | reverse complement strand
CGCCAGGTAGTTGCAGAAGAGCGCCACCGAGGCCAGGACGAGCCCGACTTCTGCGTAGCGGGGATGCCTTAGCTGGGAGTAGATGCCTTCGGTGAGGAGTCTGCCAGGGCCCCTTCCTCGGGACACCTCGGGCAGCCCGAACATGATGCTCGGCGTGAGAAGTCTGAAGCGCCGCACCCCAATGTACAATCCCGCCAGAAGGAAGGGCAGAGCCAGGCAGACGAGTGGCCAGCGAACTCCGAATCGGATCCGGAGAAGCGGCCCGCGGATCAGGTACATTGCTAACGTAATGGCCGCTATGGTGGAGCCAGCCGCTGCGTACGCACACGTAGCGCCCAGACGGCGCCACAGCGGGGCAAAAGGATGCACCACGAACCACAGCAGGAGAAAGGGAGGAAAGGCTATGACAGTCAGCAGCGCAATCCAGTATGCCGCCGTTTCCATGCCATCATTCTAACGCCCCAGCGCAGCTTGGCGAAAGTAGTCCGCCTGTCTCGTACTGCCGAGCCAAAGGATGGACAGTGTTCCAGGCACGCCGGCGACGTCGAGCAGTATCGGGTCGGTGTAGACGATCTCGCCGAGGCGAGCAAGCATGGTGAGGTCGGGGGACGAGCGGCGCAGCCTACTCCGCTCGCCGTGCGGCGAACTGCGAAGGCTGGATGGCGACCTGGGCGGTGCACGGCGCCACCCCATTCTTGGTCAGGCCGTCGCCCGCCGAAGCGGGCTATGGCCCGCGAAGGCAGGTGGGTGCCGAACGTGTGACGGAGGGCGTGAAGGTCGACGGTGCGGCCACGCTCGTGCTTCCTCGAGACGCTGGCTCCGCGACCTCACTCTCGACGGCCTGCACGTGCCTCGGCGGATGCTTCCGGCCCCGGCGCACAGAGGAAGCCGAAGATGGCAGCGGCGGGGCCCACGTTCTGGTGCACGGTGAACTCGCTGTTCATCGGCGAGCAGCGGTTGTCGTACCAGCGCTCGTTGCCCGGCCATTCGTCGATGGACGGATAGAGTGTCTGGTTCGGCCAGTCTTTGTCCCACGGTCCCTCGCCCAGGTCCTTGTCCTTCCGCCACGGGCCGTAGGGGATGATGCCGGGGTGGAGCTCGCCTTTGCCGTTGTACCAGGCATCCATGTGGAAGACGTGGTTCGGGTGGCGCGGGCCGAGCCCGGTGACCCACGTCATGTTCAGCGAGTTGCCGCCCAGGAAGTAGTCGCACGTGGTGTAGAGCGCCGCGAGGTAACGGCGTGCCCTGGCGGGATCGGCCCCTTCGGTCAGGGCGTGCCCGACGGCGACTTCGAGCGCCCAGGGCGTCGTCTGCTGGCCGACGAGCATCGGCATCCAGTAGTTGCCGCCCCAGCGCAGGGCGCGTTTGGAGGCGGTTTCCACGGCGACCTCGTCAGCCGTCGTAAGCAGCGCCCCGCGGATGCGGTTGAATACCTCGGGGTCCGGGGCTGCCTGCCCCCCGCCGAGAGCATAGGCCATCGGCCCGTAGCGGCGGTCGTCCCACACCAGCGTCGTGGCCGTGATGTCGGAGGTGTCCGCCGCGAACTGCTGCTCATAGGCTTTGTCGCCGGTGAGACGGAAGAGGCCGGCGGCCGCATAGGCGCGCGGATCGCTCAGGGACGGGCCCTTCCCCTCGTCGCCCGGCCGCGTGTTCTCCTGCGCCCAGGCGTAGGCTTCCAGCGCTTCCCGCCGCCAGTCCACTCCCTCAGGGTCGGCCGCCCCGACAATCTGGAGGCAGTGGGCCAGGTGGGCGGCGGCGCCGGCGTAACGGTAGGTGGACCAGGGGTCCTCGCCCGAGGCGGCCCACGTGCGGTCAACGTCCTCCCATGAGCCCTGGCCGACCTTGCGGCCGTCAGGCAGGACCTTCTCGTCTCCGCCGAAGGCGTCCCCCGCCACGCGCAGACCTACCCCGCCGGTGCCGTAGCCCTTCTCGATGAGCTCGTGGCGCAGGCGGCAGCAGAACCGCGGCAGCCACGCCGCCTCGTCCAGGATGTCTGGCAGGCCGTTGCCGCTCTCCGGGATGTTCAGCTCGCCGTCGGAGAAGTTGCTCCGCGCCATCTCGTAGACGAAGAGAAGCTCGTGGGCGACGCGCAGGTGCGTGTAGTAGCTGTCCCAGTCGCCAGC
Source organism: uncultured candidatus Brocadiaceae bacterium (assembly GCA_964442595.1). GTDB lineage: Bacteria > Planctomycetota > Brocadiia > SM23-32 > SM23-32 > DAOVRD01. Next base: position 1,191 of record CAYUDW010000151.1, on the reverse strand, counting down.
GTCCTGGTACCAGCCGCAGGACTCGATCGGCCCCTTTGCGTTGGCCAGCAGGTTCTCGGCGCTCCCGCCCTCTGAGCCCCATTCGGTGAAGCGAACGGTGGTGTAAAGCAGCTTTCCGGCAAAGCGGGGCGTGAGGCGCGGGTTGTGCGGGGCCGGACGCGTGAACTCCGTGTAGGGCTCCACCAGCGCGATGCCGCTGCGGTTGTGGTAGAGCCCGCACGCGACGGCGCGAAACGCCTCGCGGTAGACGTCCGCATCGATCCGGAAGGGGAAGGAGCAGCCGACCCCCTCGATCGCGATCACGTAGCTGCCCGGCCTGTCGAACTCGGAGAAATCGCACTCGTAGACGTCGGCCTTCAGGAAGTTGCCGTCCGGCGGGGAATCGCCCCTGTGGCCGGTCTCCTGCTGCGTGGCCGGCATCCGGAAGACAAGCCTGCCGCTGAAGGCGGGCTCGCCGCTCTGCCGGTCGATGAGATGGAACGGGCGCCCGGCGTAGGGCTTCAGGTCCAGCGACCCTTTGTCGCCCATCCAGTAGAACGCGTAAGCGAACTTCTCCGGGGCCGTGGGGGCGTAGCCGAGCAGGTTGACGTGGACCGCCTCGGAACGGGTCGTCCGTTCGTCGAAGGCCAGTTCCCACTCACGGCCGTTCGTCGCCAGGTCGCCGGTCCGCAGGGCGTACGTGCTGCCCCGCTGCATTGGATCCGGCAGGAAAAGGTACAGCCAGTGCTCCTTGGCGTGGTCGGGGCGCGTGTTCACTGCGCGGTTGTTCTCCCACTTGTCCACGAACCACGCGAAGTCGGTGCCCTTGGTCTTGCGTCCGACGTCGACGGGCGGGCGGCCCTGAGCGTAGGCGGGGTCCTGTGCGCTGAGGATGCGGTAGCTCTCGGGCCGGGAGGCGGCGTCCGCGTCAAGCGGGCTGACGATCACCTGCTCGTCGGAGCGCGCCTGACCGCGCCGGTGGTGCAAGACATGGCCGTCGTCGAAGTGGACCATCACGATCCGGTCGGTCAGCGGCAGCACGTCCACGACCTCGGACGCATGGACGTCATGCCCGGCCGGGGCCACAGCCAGCAAGAAGACGCCAACGCTCAACGCGAGCTGAGCCGCAAGCGCCCGGCCGACGAGTCCCCGGGAGGCCGGCCTGTCCTCGAGATGACGGATGCTGCAGCCCCTGCAGACGGCCTGCATGGT
>CAYUDW010000150.1:5330-8976 GCA_964442595.1 uncultured candidatus Brocadiaceae bacterium | reverse complement strand
CCACGACATCTCGTGGCAGTAGGCGCGATAGAAGGCCAGGACTTCCGGCAAAGCCACACCGGCCCAGGCCAGGTCTTCAACGGCTCCTCTCAGATCGGCCCCCTTCCGCGGATCATCATCTGCCGGGGCGGCAGTCGAGTGCAGCCAGTCCAGTAGGCGGAGCTTGAGGCCCCCGTCGTCTCGCTGGACCAGCACGTTGTCCGCGTGCACGTCGCGATGAGCGAGCCCCGCACGATGGGCTGAGGCCAGCAGTGCGCCGTAGCCACGCAGGGCTTCCCGACGCTCCGCGGCGGCCAGGGAGAAGGGCTTCTCCTCCGGCCATCCGGCCAGCAGGCGATCGAGTCCGCAGGAGTCCGGAATGCGCTCGAACGCGATGACGGTCTCTTGCAGCAGGCCGAGAGCTCGCCTTTCGGCGACGAACAGGGGCCGTGCCACGGGCAGGTCGAACTGCTCGGCGCGCCGGGTGCTGTCGAACTCCACGCACGCCTCCGTGGGCCCCAGCAGCCCCTTCAGGCGCGCGCGCCATCCCACGCGCCGGCGCCACTTCCAGACGCTGCAGAGTCGCGGCGGTGCGGCCGTAAGCCGAGTGTGCCCCTCACGCAGGACCTGGGCGTCCTGTCCGCTCAGGGCCAGCCGCACGTCCGCGAGCAGGCCGGCCTGTGCCTCAGTGACAGTGCCTCGCTTGATGGCCCAGCCGTGCACGCGCCTCTTCATCTCGACCTCCGCCGGAGGGAGAACCCCTGCTTGGGGCCCTCCCGTCTGTGCGTAAGCGTGTTGGAGAATCTATGCCACCGGCCGATACACGGTCAAGGGAGGGATGTGGGCGAATCGCGTTGCGAAATCCGTCTTTTCTGTTACAGTAGTGCTCAATCGGCCATCCCCTGTTGCGGCGGACGGCTTCAACGGAGCGACAGGATGCTCATCGATTTCCATGCGCATCTCTACGACGAGCCTGGCTACGGGGAAGCGCTTGCGGAGACGGCCAGGAACCTGGGACTGGAACGCCTGTGCATTGCGGGCGGCGAGGGGCGCTATGGCCTCGCCGCTAACGCCGAAGTCCGGCGTCAGGCGGACGCCTACCCCGAATTGTTCGTCCCCTTCGCCCACCTGGTTCTGGGCGAGGACGGTCCGGCCACCGTGGAGCGCTTCGGCCGCGTCGGCTTCGTCGGGCTGTGCGTCTGGGCCCCGCCGGCGCCATTTGATGACGACGAGTTCTTCGACGTGTATGAGGCCGCCGAGGGCCTGGGCATGCCGGTCGTGTTCCACACTTGCTTCCTGTCCGTAACCTCCCTCGACCGGGCCCGGCGCGTGCGTTCGGCGAACGCGCGCCCCGTTTACCTGGACACGGTGGCGCGTTGTTTCCCGCGCCTCAAGATCGTGGGAGTGGGCCTGGGGCAGCCATGGTGCCAGGAAGCGGTCGAGACGATGCGCCATCATCCCAATGTGTTCTTTGACTTCACGGGCGACATCCTGCGCAGAAACAAGGTGGACTTCTTCGAGGGTGTGTTCCGGCCCAATCAGGCATCCCTGTGGGAGACCGATGCGGGGGGCGACCTCTGGCAACACGTCGTGTTCGGCAGTGGAGTGCGCCACGAGGAGATCGCTTCCGTTGAGCGCGACTACCAACGCATCTTCCGTTCCCTTGCCGTCGCATCGGAGGATGCCGAGGCCGTGATGGGCCTGACGGCCGCGCGCCTGCTCGACATGCCGGTGGATTCCTGAATGGCGCGGCCCGGGGCCGGTGCCGTGAGGAGGCAGAATGCTGATCGGCGTTATCTCCGATACGCACGATAACCTGCCGAGAATTGCCGCCGCGACGGCGCTTTTCGCCGGGCGCGGGGTTGAGATCATGCTCCACGCCGGCGACTACGTTGCGCCGTTCGCGCTCAAGCTGCTGCTCAAGCCCGGCCTGCCGCTGATCGGCGTCTTCGGCAACAACGACGGCGAACGCCGCGGCCTGAGCAACGTGTGCGCGACCGTTTACGAATCGCCTCATCGGTTCGACATCGATGGGCGGACCATCGTTCTGGCGCATGCCTCGGAGGCGCTGGACGAGGAGGCCACAGAGGGTGCGGACCTTGTCGTGCACGGCCATACACACGAGCCGTTCGTCCACGAAGGCCCGCCGCTGACCGTCAATCCGGGTGAGGCCGGAGGCTGGCTCAGCGGCCGGTGCACCGTGGCGCTGGTGGACCTGGACGCGATGCAGGCCGAGGTAGTGGACCTGGAACCGCAGGAGACGGTTGTGCCATGAGGGGAAAGCTGGCGCTACTGGCATTCGCGACGGCGCTCTGCGCGTGCGGCTGTGTCGAACGGCGGATGCTGATCCGCTCCGAACCGGCCGGAGCGCCCGTCTGGGTGGACGAGGAGTACGTCGGCCAGACGCCCGTCGACCTGGCGTTCGCCCACTACGGCGCGCGCCGGGTGCGCGTCGGCCCCATCCGGGATGAGCTTGACAAGGTCCGGCACCTGGAGCAGGAGCGCGTTGTCGAGGTCCGTCCCCCGTGGTACGAGAAGTTTCCGATAGACTTCTTCTCCGAGGTCATCTGGCCCGGCCGTCTCGTTGACGAGCACCGAGTGGCGGAGTTCTCCCTGGATGCAGCCGTGCAACGGAGCGCGGCGGAGAGCAGCGACCGGGTCGAGCAGGTGCAGGGGAGGGCGGCGCAATTCCGCGAGGAAGCCCTGCGCTCGATCCCGGAAGAGCCTTCGGAGTAAGAGCGAGCCGACCCGTTTCGGTTTTCCCTCGCGATTCCCCTCATCCCACGTCCGCAAGGGCCAGCCGTTCTCCGTACTCGACCAGCACTCTCTGGCGCAGCAGCCGGTGCTCGGGCCGCCGCAGCCCGGGGTCACCTTCCACCATGGCGAAGGCGTCCTCACGCGCCTGCCGGAGGACTTCCGTGTCCGAGAAGTCATAGCAGCGGAACTCCGGCATGCCGCTCTGCTGCGTCCCGAAGAGCTGTCCCGGCCCGCGGATGCGCAGGTCCTCCTCGGCGATCTTGAACCCGTCGACCGTCTGCGTCAGGACTTCGAGCCGCTGCCGTGCGTCCTCCGTCCTGGGCTCTGCCAGCAGGAAGCAGCGTCCCGGCTCACCGCCCCGCCCGATGCGCCCGCGCAACTGGTGGAGCTGGGCCAGGCCCAGCCGTTCGGCGTGCTGCACGATCATCACCGTCGCCTGGGGCACGTCTATGCCCACCTCCACGACCGTCGTGGCGGCCATGACCTGATACTGGCCGCTGCGGAAGCCTTCCATCGCTTCTTGCTTGGCGGCCGGGGACATCTGGCCGTGCAGCAGGCAGCAGGAGTGCTCGGGGAAGACGCGCTCGCTCAGCTCCCGGTAGCCCTCCTTGGCGCTGGTCAGGTCAAGCTCGCGGTTCTCCTCGACCAGGGGGTAGACGACGAAGACGTTCCGGCCCCGGCGCAGTTCGTCCCGGGCCGCTTCGAACGCGCGTTCCCAGTCGCCGGGGGCATAGAGCTCGGTGGTCACGGGCTTGCGCCCGGGCGGCATCTCGTCGATCACGCTCACGTCCATGTCCGCGAAGTAGGCCAGCGCAAGCGTTCGCGGGATGGGCGTGGCCGTCATTACCAGCACGTCGGGCGGCAGCCCCTTTTGGCGCAGGGCCAGCCGTTGCCGCACGCCGAACCGGTG
>CAYUDW010000150.1:1188-5230 GCA_964442595.1 uncultured candidatus Brocadiaceae bacterium | reverse complement strand
TAGACGGCCACGACCGTCTTGCCGCAGCCCACGTCGCCCTGGAGCAGCCGGTTCATGGGACGCGCCGCGCGCATGTCGCCGGCCACCTCCTCGATGACCCTGTCCTGGGCCTCCGTGAGGTGAAACGGAAAGAGCCGGCGGATGCGTCTGTCCACGTTCGGGCCGGCACGGAAAGCTATGCCCGGCGTCGTCTGCGTCCTGGCGCGGCTGAGCGCCAGGGCCGTCTGGAACGCGAAGAGCTCCTCGTAGATGAGCCGGCTGCGCGCAGCATCCTTCTCCTTCGCCGTCGGCGGAAAGTGAACGTGCCACAGGGCGCGCGCAACGCCCGGCAGCTTCCGCTTGCGGCAGATGGCCCGCGGCAGCGTCTCGGGCACCTGATCGGCCGCCTGCTCGAGGGCGGCGAGCACGACGTTGCGCATCACCCCTTGCGAGATGCCCTCCGTCAGAGGATAGACGGGCAGGATTCGTCCGAACTTCTCGGACTCACCGGGGCGGGTGCCCACCTCATAGTCCGGCCCGGCAATCTGTAGGCCCCCGTAGAAGCCCACCGTGCCGTAGGCGGTGATGACCTCGCCTGGCGGGAATGACTTCTCCCAGCCGCGGCCGGCGTTGAACCACGTCAGTGTCAGGCAGCCCGAAGCGTCCTCGATCTCGACCTCCAGGATGCCCCTTACAGGGCTGCGCGTCGGCCTGAACCGGATGTCCGTGATCGTGCCGCTGACGACGGCTTTCTCCCCGACCCGGAGCCCGGCAATGGGACGGGCGTGCCGCCGGTCCTCGTAGTCTCTCGGCAGGTGGAGCAGCAGATCCCGGACCGTGCTGATGCCCAGGTTCCCGAGCAGGGCGGCCCGCTTCGGCCCCACGCCCTTGACGTATCGGACCTCCCTGCCCAGCGCCTTCGTTGTCTCTCCGTCCTTCATAGGATGCTTGTAGCTCCCGGAGTAACCGCGCGTGCCGGGCCTGCCGTCCGGCTGACTATAGCAGATGGCGTACCGGCTTCCTAGCGAAGCCAGGGCCGGGGCTGCCCAGGCTTTGACACCCGCAGCGGCGACACCTATAATCCCCGATTCGCCGTCACCGTGCGGAGGTGTTCCATGCAGGCGACTGTGAAATCGCCGGACCAGATGGAGAAGCAGGAGTTCCCCTGGGGCAGCATAACGTGGCTCGTAAGCGGCGAGATCGGTAACTCCCAGACCATGACGTTCGGCCGCGTCGTCATCCGCAAGGGCCAGGCCAACGCCGAGCACGGGCACGCCAACTGCGACGAGATACTGCATCTGCTCGAGGGCGAGCTGGAGCACACGGGCGGCCCCGACACGGTCTTTCACCTGAAGCCGGGCGACACGATTACGCTGCCGGCCGGCACGCAGCACTCCGCGCGCAGCGTGGGGGATTGCGACGCCGTCATGGTCGTCGCTTACTCCAGCGCCTACCGGGAAGTTCAGAACGAATAGCTACTCAATCGGGCATCGCACTGGAAGGAGGCCTGCGGATGAAACTGGGCGTTTACTCGCTGATCACGCCGGATTACACGATCGAGGAGTCGGCCGAGCTGGTGGCCGAGATAGGCTACGAGGGAATAGAGTGGACGGTGGACTACGAGAACGCCGTCTGGGACGGCGAGAGCAGGTGGCACATATCCACCGACGACCTGGAGGAGACGACGCGCCGGGCGCGTGAGGCGGCCGAGAAGAACGGGCTGACCATCGTCGGGCTCGGCACGCGCGGCGACTGCTTCGACAAGGAGCGGATCGCCCTGAACATGAAGGTCGCCAAGCTGGTTGGCGCGCCGGCCGTGCGCGTGATGGCCCCGCACTACGACGGGTCCGTCCACTTCGACGAGCTGTTCTCCCGGGCGCGCGACGCCTACGCCGAGATCGAAGACATGGCCAGAGAGTCGGGCGTGCGCGCGCTGATCGAACTGCACCATGGCCTCATCTCGTGCAGCGCCTCCGGCACGCGGCGGTTGCTCGAAGGGCGCGACCCCGAATGGGTGGCCGCCATGTACGACCCGGGCAACATGGTTCGCGAGGGGATGGAGAACTGGCAGATGGGCTGCGAGATCCTCGGCCCCTATCTGAAGCACGTGCACGTCAAGGACGCCGTGTGGGTGCGCGATGCGGAAGGGAAGTGGACCGTCGAGAGCGCCGGGTGCGACGAAGGCGTCATCGATTGGGTGCAGGTCATCGATGCGCTGCGTAGCGTCGGCTACGACGGTTTCCTGGACCTGGAGGACCTGCGCGGCGGTTGGGCGCGCAAGCCCGTCGGCATCACCACGCGGGAGAAGCTCGAGCAGGCTTACGCGCACCTCTCGCCGCTGCTCTAGCCGGCCCGCGTCGGAGAAGACGAAGGCGATGATGGATGCGCCTCTACGCGCACTGCGATCATGGAGGCCCGCTTGCCCGTCCGAAGCCGGCAAGGATGCCGGCGCTACCAGTGGGGATAACGTGTTCGCAAGCCGTAGCGCCGCCTTCCAGGCGGCTCGTCTAAGGCGAGTCGCGAGAGCCTTCTCAGGTTTGCGCAACCCTCACCCCATCCCTCTCCCCGAGGGAGAGGGAATCCCCCTCCCTGTGGTAGGGGAGAAGTGGAGGCGAACGATAGAGGGCCTACGTTGCGCCTCTTAGTCGGCCTGCGTCTTGAACTCGCCGAAGGTGCCCGGCAGGTCCGACAGGTACTCGGCGAGCAGGGCCTTCATCTCCGCCAGCTTGCCCGCACACGCGGGGTCGTCGGCGAGGTTCCTCTGCTCGTCGGGATCGCTCTCCAGGTCGTAGAGCTGGTCGGGATCATAGTAGTGCTCGGCGTGCACGCGCAGGCCCTGCCAGCGGTCGGTGTCGTCGCCTCCGGGCACTATCCCGATGTGCGTGATCCGGGCTTCGGGATCTTCTTTCAGGATTCGGTCCGGCATGCCGCGCTGTCTGGCACGCTCGACGTACTGCCTCTGCTCTTGAAGCCGTTCTTCCAGCGGCACGTGGCCGCTGGGGGGTATGCGGAACGCGATGTACTTCCATCTGCCGTCGGAGACGGCGCGCGTGTAGCCCAGCTCGAAGTAGAGCGAGTCGCGCCACTTCACGCTCCGTCCGGTCAGCAGGGGCAACAGGCTTCGGCCGTCGATATGCATGTCGGCCGGAGGCCCGATCCCGCAGGCATCCAGAATCGTGGGCGCGAAGTCGATGTTCTGGACTATCTGGTCGCAGTGGCCGGGCTCGATGCTTCCCCTCCATCGGATGATGGTGGGCGTGCGGACGCCGTGCTCGTAGCACGAGCCCTTGCCGCCTTCAACGCCGTGATCGTTGAAGTAGAAGACGAGCGTGTCCTCGGCAAGCCCGAGCTCGTCGAGCTTGTCCAGCACGGCCCCGACGCCGTCGTCCAGCCAGGTGGCGGCGGCGAGCCGCTGCTTGATGCCGGCGGCCTTGGCGCGCTCCAGCACCGACTCCCGCGACGGCTGAACCTGAAGCGGCGCGTCCAGCAGGCCGGCTTCCGTGATGCGCGGGTCGGACTGCAGGGACTTCAGCGGGCTCGGCCCGTGCAGCAGCGTCGTGGAGAAGTAGAGGTAGAAGGGCCGGTCCTTGCTCTGCTCGATGAAGTCCAGGGCGCCCCTGGTGATCCACTCCATGTTGTGCTGCCGCAGGGCCGCGCACGGATTGCTCGGCAGGTTGCCGACGTAGAGGCTGGCGGCGTAGTCGAAGCCGCACTGCTTCACGTCCTCGGCCAGGCGCTCCTGGTTCTGCCTGAGGACCTCGGCCACGTCCGGGTCGGCGGGATCGCTGTCCGCCGGCACCTGCTGGTAGCCGCGGGAAGAGATGCCGTGGCACTTGCCGACGATGCCGGTCACGTAGCCGGCCCCGTGCAACACCTGCGGAAGGCTGGGCCGGTCCGGACCGATGTTCGTGTTCCAGAGCACGCGCGTCTGGCCCTCGGGTGTCACGCTCCTCAGGAACTGCCGGTCACGGCAGCGGCTCGCGTACTTGCCGGTCAGGCAGCAGAACCGGCTCGGCGTGCAGACGGCGCTGGCGACGTAACCCCTCTCGAAGTAGACGCCCTC
>CAYUDW010000150.1:0-1088 GCA_964442595.1 uncultured candidatus Brocadiaceae bacterium | reverse complement strand
CGCTGGGTGATGGTGCGCGGGGACGAGGGTTCGGCCGTGGGCGAGGCCTATCACCGGGCTTCCGGCCAGTGGGCGGTCGAGCCGTACGACCGGTCGCGCTACGCAGGGACGTGCCTGCTTCTGTGCGTCGTGCCTGGGACGGCGAAACTGCCATTGCTCGGCGTCGAGCAGGGATTCCAGGCCGAGCTGCGCATGCTGGCGGCCTATGAAGCCCAGGCGCGCGGAGAGTGCCGGTGTAGCGTCCTCGTGGACGGGGCGAACGGACGTGTTCACGGACTGGCGTGCCGCAAGGGCGACTCAACCGAGCTCTACGCACCGCGAGTTGCCGAGGCCGCCCGCCAGATGCTGGCGGCTTCGGCGGAAGGGGCGTGAGCCAGCAGCGGAGGGAGCTGTAACACGATGAGCCAGAGCCCCAGAGAAGTCGTGCAGGCGGCGGTGCACTTCCAGGGACCGGACCGCCTGCCCGTGCGCATGGGCTGCTTCGGGTGCGACGACACGGCCTCGATCCCCGTCAAGAACCGCGGCGAGTGGGAACGGGGCCTGAAGGCTGACGAATGGGGATGCCGCTGGGAGCATACCGAGCTGAGCAACATGGGCCAGCCCAAGGGCCATCCCCTCAACGGACCTCAGGAGTACTGGAAGGTTTCCCCCCCGGACTACGGGGAGGACTGGCGCTATGAGGACTGCGAGGAGGCGTTCCGGGCAGCCGAGCGTGAGGACCGTTACACGCGGGTCGGAATCTTTATGGTGCTTTTCGAGCGCATGCACGCGCTGGCCGGCTTCGAGAACGTCCTGATGGGCCTCATGGCCGACCGCGAGAACGTGGCGGCGCTTGCGGACATGATCCTCGAGACCCACCTGTGCTTTGTGCGGAACTGCCAGGGGCGCTTCGGCGGGCGGCTGCACGCCTTCGGCATGACGGACGACTGGGGCACGCAGGGGGCGGCCTTCATCTCGATGGACCTATGGCGGGACTTCTTCCTGCCGCGATACAGGCGCCTGTTCGACGCCATGCACGGGGGCGGGCAGGACGTGTGGGTGCACTCCTGCGGCAAGATCAACGAGGTGATCCAGGGCTTCATCGAGGC
>CAYUDW010000149.1:0-9006 GCA_964442595.1 uncultured candidatus Brocadiaceae bacterium | reverse complement strand
CCGCACGCGGGGGATGCTACGTTCTCCGGGAGGCGGCCGAGGCGCTCGGGATCAACACCGACGGCGTGACCGCCGCCATCCAGGGCTTCGGTAACGCCGGCCAGTACGCCGCCCTGCTCGGCAGCGAGCTGTTGGGGCTAAAGATCATCGCCGCCAGTGATAGCCGGGGCGGCATCATCGACCAGAACGGCCTGGAGCCCGAGGCCCTGGTCGCGCACAAGCGCCAGACCGGCATGGTGAAGGACTTCAAGGGCGCCCAGCCGATCAGCAACGAGGACCTGCTGGAGCTGCCGGTCGACATCCTCTTCGTCGCGGCGATCGAGAACGTGATCACTGCGGAAAACGCGCCGCGCATTAAGGCCAGGGTCTCCTGCGAGCTGGCCAACGGCCCTCAAACGCCCGAGGCGGACGAGATCGTCCACGAAAACGGCGTCTTTTTCATCCCGGACCTCCTGGCGAGCGCGGGCGGCGTGACGGCCTCCCACTTCGAGATGGTCCAGAACATCAGCAACTACTACTGGACGGTCGAGCGCGCCAACGAGGAGCTGGACCGGAAGATGACGACCGCCTTTCACCAAGTCTACGAGTGCGCCCAGAACGAGAACGTCCACATGCGCCTCGCCGCCCACATGGTGGCCGTCCAGAGGGTGGCCGAGGCCGTCCGGCTGAGGGGCTGGGTCTGAGCAAGACGGCCCGGCGTCCGGACCTCAGGCAGCCGTTGGCGCCAAGCCGAGTGAAGCAGCGGGGACGTGCGTGCGGTTCCCGAGGGGCAGTACCGGGCGGTGCAACTCAATCTGGCGGCCTGCACGCGGCGGCGATTTGCCTGGGGCGCGCCCCATGGGGTAGACTGTATTGTACGGCCACGCTGACTCGGACATTGATTGCCCGGAGTCGGCGCCCGGCCATGCGCACGTCCGCCGCCGGACTGGCCGATAGCTGGCACGCGCAGGAGAAGGACAATATGCCAAGCGTCAACTACGGAATCTGCGAGAGCTGCCGGCGTCCCGTTCTTGCCGAACACGTCATTCGGGACGGCAAGGTCTTCCTCAAGAAGACCTGCCCGGAGTGCGGCGAGACCGAAGCCATGGTCAGCTCCAGCGCCGCCGCCTGGCAACACAAGAGGGACATATGGCACTACGACGCAGGTCAGTTCCAGGGGTGCCGCCTTAGCTGCGGCAAGTGCGGCGTGCATCACAGCCCACGCATGGTGTTCCTGGACGTCACCAACCGCTGCAACATGAACTGCCCGATCTGCATCGCCAACGTGCAGGGGATGGGGTTCGAGTACCACCCTCCCCTGGAGTACTTCGAGCGCGTGCTGGACGGGCTGGCCGCCATGGACCCCAGGCCCACCGTGCATCTGTTCGGCGGAGAGCCGACCGTCCGCCAGGACCTGTTCGACATCATCGACATGGCACGCCAGAAGGGGCTGAGGGTACGCCTGGTCACCAACGGGCTGCGCCTTGCTGACGAGGAGTACTGCAAGAGGATCTGCGACGCGCGGGTTCCCGTCCTGCTTGGTTTCGACGGCCGGGACGCGGAGATCTACAACAGAATGCGCAAGAACCCCACCGCCTACGAGAAGAAACTCAAGGCGCTGGAGAATCTCAAAAAGTACAGCAAGTGCAAGAACACGATCATGTGCTGCGTTGCCCGCAAGATCAATGATCGGCACATGCGGGACCTGATAGAGTTCTGCCACGAAAGTCGCGACTTCATCTCAAGTATGCACCTGATCCCGCTCACGGAGACGTGGGAGGACGACAGGTTCGAGACGGACATCTGCACGACGATGGAAGACGTCGAACAGATCGTGGACGAAGCCTATCCCGAGGAGAAGGTGGAGTTCCTTCCCGCCGCGATCGCCAGCCACCTGAGCAAGGCCCTGTCGTTCTTCGGGTCTCCCCGGCTGACGTTTGGCGGAGTCCACCCCAACTGCGAGTCCGCCACCTTCTTTTTCTCCGACGGGGAGACCTTCTGGCCGGTCGGCCACTTCCTGAAGGGGCCGCTGGACGAGATCGCCGAGGAGGTCATCGCCCGGGCCAGTGCGATCCAGAATAAGCTGGACCGACTCGACCCCCGCCGCTGGCTCCAGCGGTGGAGGGGACGGCTGGCAGTGATGAGGGCGTTCGCGGGGCCGCTTCTCGGCTCGCTGGACTTCCGCAGACTCATGAAGGGCAACAGGTTCATCGCCAGCCTGCGCATCGTCGGCGGCTTCCTCTTGGGCGGCCGGCTGAAGGACCTGCTGCGCAGGCACACGAACGTCACCCATCATCTGGCCATGCTCATCCTGCCCTTCGAAGAGTACCACTCGATAGACGGACAGCGCCTTCTGAACTGCGCGGCGGCCTTCGCGTTCGAAGATCCCGAGACGGGGAAGGTCTCGGTGATGCCCACGTGCATATTCCTTCACTGCAAAGACGACATTTATCGCAAGATCGCCGAGAAGTACGCCGCCGCCCCGGCGGGATCGTAGGGCGGCAGCGTGTCACCTTTCGTCCGGTGCCCCGCATCCCCGCCCGGACTGGCGGAACTGGAATTGTGGCACACCAGGGCTTGACACGGCCAACGCCGACCGGCTAGTGTGTAGAATGGTAGTTGGGTCACTGGTGCAGGGAAACCGGCACGGTCCGGAGCCCTGAACCAGTGGCCATCTGTTTAGGCGCGGGGAGGAGGGCCCAGTGAGAGGCAAGTGCATGTGGAAGTGGGCATGTCTGGCGCTCATGTGTGTCGTCGTGCCTGGTTGTCGGAACGGAACGGATCCCCGCCCCCGGCGACGCGCCTAGGCGAGTCTACGGTGCTGAGCCCAACCCTGCGCGGGACGCTTCGCCCGTCAGGGATCGCCGGTGAATTGCGTGAGGTCCCGGGCGTTCAACGTTGGTCGTGCGCCTGGTCGCGTCAGTGGTCGGGGAGAGCTTGGCGTTCGGGGCGTGTGGACGGGCGCTTGGCAGCGAGACCGGAGGGATGAGACCTATGAGGCGTGTGACACTGGGCCATATCCTGCTGTGTCTCTGCGTCGCCCTGTCCGGCAGCGGCTGCACGTACATGCAGCACAGGGGCAGCGATGCAGCGGAAATGTTCGACGTGGGGGTCACCGTCTCGCCGCAGCCAGCCTTCGCGTGCTATTGCGGTATCCTCAGTGTCTTCAGCCTGGGGTACTCCCATGTGGACGGCGCCCTTTACGGGCTCGCCGACGGCAGGGCCGGCGCGATGCAAGTGCGCCAGAACGCCGGAGGCGTGGTCCTGTGGGGCTACGAACAGCTCGGGTACGAGCAGTTCGATGCTGCCGACGAGGACAGCCCGGAGCCCTGGAAGGTCGGCGTCATCGGCTTGGTTGAGGGCCCCGGTCCGCGAGGCGGCCAAGTGGTGAATTGCCCCAAGCTCGTGCACGTCGGCTGGATCGGCCTGACGTTGAACTGCAAGTTCGGCGAGATGGCGGACTTCCTGGTCGGCTGGACCACCTTGGACCTGATGGGCGACGATCAGGACCAACCGCCGGGATGATGGCCTGAACCGGACGCGTGGACGACAGCGCCTGAACCGACTGGACGCACACGAGAGGCAGGCTGGAACGGCCCGGCGCAGGAAAGCGACGCGACGGCCGGAAGCACGTGATCTCGCGCCGCGGCCGCCGGCCGTTCCTGGGGCGGGCACAGAGGGCCTGGAGAATGGACCGAGTGCACCAAGGCATCAGCGAGCTGTGCCCATGGTGCCGGCGGCAGTCGCTCCAGGTGACCGTGGAGGGCGCACGGAACCTGATCCCCGGCGTGGACAGCGCGGTCCCGCTCTACGACGGCTCGACGAGCCGCTACGTCAACCTGGACAACGCCGCCACCACGCCGCCGTTCCGGACCGTGCTGGACTGTCTGAACGGCTTCGCCGACTGGTACGCCAGCGTCCATCGGGGCACCGGCTTCAAGTCTTTGCTCTCCACTCAGGCGTACGAGCACTGCCGCCAGGTGGTGGCGGACTTCATAGGGGCGGACCTCTCCTACCACTCCGTCATCTTCGTGCAGAACGCCACACACGCCTTGAACAAGCTCGCCGCGCGCATGTGTCTGCCGCAGGCCGGCGCGGTCGTGACCACGCTCATGGAGCACCACTCGAACCTCTTGCCGTGGCGCAAGTACGGATGCGTCGTCGAGCACGCCAACGTGCGACGGACCGACGGGAGCCTGGACCTGGGCGACCTGCGGGCCAGGATTGCGCGCAACGCGGGCCGCTTGCACCTGGTGACCGTGAGCGGCGCCTCAAACGTCACGGGCGACGTGCCCCCCATCCGTACCATCGCTCACATGGCGCACGAGCACGGCGCGCTGATGGCCGTGGACGCCACACAGCTCGTGCCTCACCGGCCTTTCAAGATGGGGCCCCCGGGCGATCCGAGCAGCATCGACTTCGTGGCCTTCAGCGGGCACAAGATGTACGCCCCTTTCGGGTGCGGCGTCCTCGTCGGACCGCGTCGGCTCTTTGAGCAAGGCCCGCCCGACATGGTCGGCGGCGGGACCGTCCACGCCGTCACAGCCCGGGACACGCTTTGGGCGGAGCCCCCCGAGCGGGAAGAGGCCGGCACCCCCAACGTCCTCGGCGCCATAGCCCTGGCTGCTGCTATTAGTACCCTCAACTCGATCGGCATGGAGAACGTCGCCGACCACGAGAGAGCGCTGACCAGACGGGCCCTCCGCAAGCTGCTGAAGTTGGACGACTTGACGCTCTATGGCCACAGGGACGAGGAGCTCCGCCAGGACCGCCTCGGCGTGATAGGGATGAACGCCCGTCACCTGAACCACGGTCAGCTTGCCGCCGCGCTCGGCTATGAGTGGGGCATCGGGGTGCGCAACGGCTGCTTCTGCGCCCAGCCCTACGTGCGGGAACTGCTCGGAGTCTCCGAGAGCGAGGCGCAGGCGGCAACCAGCAGACTGGCGGCCGGCGACCACGTCACCGTGCCGGGGATGGTGCGGATGAGCGTGGGCGTCTACAATACCCCGGAAGACGTCGACCTATTCGTTGAAGCGCTGCAGTGCATCCTGGTAGACGGTCCGCGCGCCCGGTACGTCCTTCGCGACCCCGCCGAAGGCTACGTGCCGGAGTCCCTGCCGTTCGACTTCGCCGCGTACAGGCCCTTCTGAGCGGCGACTTCCTCCGCGCCTTGCCAGCGATGCTGTCCGGCTCCGTGAGCACGCAGAGCTTGACTTGAAACACCTGTGCGGTATCATCGTGTTTTGTCAGCGCCCCGCGGGTACCGGCGCTTCGAAGTCAGTGCTCGGTATCCAGGACGTGGGGCGATGCTCAAGACCAAGCAGTTGTCGGTAGTGCTGTGTACGTTCTGCCCAGCCTTTGGGCCTGGCTATGGGCGCCAAGGCACGCTTTAGGGGGTCCAGCGACGGTGAATCGAGGCTTCTGTGGCACATGCAGCCGTCTGGTCACGGCAACCAAGGAGGAGCGCGAGGGCAAGGTTTACCTCGTCAAGGAATGCCCGGAATGCGGGCGCACCGAGGAGTTGATCTCCTCCGACTCCGGACGCTACTTCATCAAGCATGAGCTGGACGGCAAGCACGAGGAGCCGGCCGGCTGCATGCTCAACTGCCTGACGTGCAAGCGCAAGAACCAGCCGAGCTTCATCTTCGTGGACATCACCAACCGCTGCAACTCGAACTGCCCTATCTGCATCAACAACACGCCGAGCATGGGGTTCCTGTTCGATCCGCCGATGGAGTACTTCGAGAAGATCTTCGCCTACTTCTCGGAGCTCCGCCCGCGCCCTGCCGTCCAGCTCTTCGGCGGCGAACCGACCGTACGCAAGGACCTATTCGACATCATCGCCCTGGCCAGGTCCTACCACCTGCCCACGCGGGTGGTCACCAATGGGCTGAAGCTGGCCGACGGGGATTTCTGCCGACGTCTCATCGACACGGGCGCGACAATCCTGTTCGCCTACGATGGCGCCAACCCCCGCACCTACGAGATACTGCGCGGCAACAAGGGACACCTGCAGATCAAACAGCAGGCAATGGAGAACATCGCCCGGATCGGCGGCGCCAAGGTGGCCCTCATGACCTGCGTGGCGAAGGGCTTCAACGACACGGAGATGGGGGGCATACTGGAGTTCTGCCACGAGCGACGCGATTTCATCCGCGGCATCTACTTCCTGCCGCTGGCGCAGACATGGTCGCTGGAGGACTTCAACGTCGAACCGGAGCGGATCACCACCGAGGACATGGAGATCCTGCTCAACAGCGCCTTCCCGGACGAGCGGGTGGACTTCGTGCCCGCCGGGGTGCTCGGGGAACTCAAGTCCCTGATGCGCTGCCTGCGCGCCAAGCGCCCCCCGTTCGCCGGTGCTCATCCCAACTGCGAGAGCATGTACCTGTTGGCCTCGGACGGCGAGAAGTACGTGCCGCTCGGGCGCTACCTGCGGCAGGGCCTGCCGGATCTCATCCACGGTCTGTTCGAAGTGGACGCCCGCCTCGGCAAGCTCGAAGGTAAGATGGAAGGCTCCCTGAGGGGGCGCCTGCTCTCGAAGCTCGGCCTCAAGGGCCGCTGGCTGCGCATGCGCGCGGTTCTGGCCCTGACGGGCGCGGTGCGCCGGAACGTGCGCCTGGGCCCACTGCTCAAGGGGCGCGGTCCGGGCAAGCTCTACCACGCCGTCGCCGCGCTGGCGGGGCTGGCCGTGGGCCGAAGCGCGCGAAAGGTCCTGCGCAAGCACACGAAGTGGCAGGGCGTCCTCCAGATCATCGTCCTGCCGTTCGAGGACGAGGCCACGCTCGAGACCGAGCGTCTCGAACGCTGCCCCAACGCCTTCGTCTATTACGACCCGGAGGCCGATCAGGTCGGCTACGTGCCCACCTGCGCGTGGAGCCAGCACAAGATCGGCGTCATGCGCCGCATCACCGACTTCTACTCCGCCGCCGCCCCATCGTCTCCCTCCTCGTCCGCACGGTGAAGGGCCCTGCTCGCGCCGCGCAGGGCTTGACGTGCGCCGCCCGTGCGGTATCATTGGGTCTGGTCAACGCCGGGTGGGTCCCGGCGGTTCCCAGTCAATGCCCGGTATCGAGGAGGTGGGGCGATGTTGACGACCAAGCAGTTGTCGGTGACGCTGGCCAACAAGCGCGGGCAGCTCGCGGCGTTGAGCGCGTGCCTGGCGGACGCCGGCGTCAACGTGCTGGCGCTGTCGGTGCTCGAGTGCACGGAGGTCGGGACGGTCAGGCTGGTGGTGGACAAGCCTGCGGAGGCGGCCAAGGCGCTGAAGAAGGCCGGCATGACGTTCACGCAGATGAACGTTCTGGTGGCGCAAGTGCCGAACAAGGTGGGCGTGCTGGCGGACGTCTGCGCGAAGCTGGCCAAGAAGGGCGTGAGCATCGACTTCGCCTACGGCAGCACGGGCAAGGGTCGCGGGGCGACGCACATCGTCATCGGCTGCAACAAGATGCCCACGGCCCAGCAAGCCCTGCGGGGGTACTGAGGGGGTCCGACGACGTACCTGTCCGCGCAGACCGGCTTACTGTGGGCTCGGAGTCCAGGACCCGGACTGCGTGCATCCACACCTACCGTGTGATCGTCGGGTGCGGCGCGTTGCTCAGACCGAGACGAGTGTCCGGCAGGGGGCGAGGCCCGTCGGACATGGGTCCTCCAGACCAAGACGCTGTACGTACATGGAGTCCAGAGGCAGAGGGCGAGCTCGTCGAGCATCTGGACGAAGCTCTCCCTTGACGCCGCCCCATGTCAACAGCCTGGACTCAATGAGCCACCGTTGCTTCCGGTCTTCGCCTCTCTTATGCCTCGCCCGCTTCCCCTGCGTCTAGCAAATCCAGCCCGGCCTCGAACTCCTGTAAGTGGATCGCCGCCTCAATCGTGAAGGCCACGCAGAACTCGCATATCTCAGCAGTAGGTGAAGGAGAGCCTGGCCGGCGCAACACCCTGTACGTCCCCCCCTTGGCGGCGCGGTATACGATCGGCGTCAGCACGCGGAACTTGGCGTACCGCTTGTAATCCAAGCCCAAAGCCAGGACTCTCATCGCCGGTCGGATTGCGTCAAGGGCCTCTGCGACCTTCCGCACGAACGTTTGAAGCTCCCGGCCATGGACCGGGCTCGTGTAGAAAGCCTCAGAACGGAAGCTCTGCCCGAAGTAGAAGCCCGAATCGATGAACGCTTCTCTGAACCGCCTGCTGTACCCAAAGACGAGCTCGAAACAGGCAATGGCGATATCGTCCAGCGCTTCGCCAAACCTTCCGCCATCGATGGACTCGCGCGCCGTCTCCAGCCGCTTCCGTATGTCTTCACGGCTGACCATCATGATCAGCGAGACCTCTTCGAATCCTACACCAAATACCGTGGGAGTGTTGTCCACGAAGAAGGCGCTGACGTAGGCCCGATCGGCGTCGATCTCTTCGGCCGAGGGGAATCGCCCGCCATGCTTCAGGCTGTTTCGGTGGTCATTCAAACGACGCATACGCTCTCTCTGGGTGAGTTCCCCCGTTTCTAAGGCCGGATTGAGCTTGTCCCAGTAGCCAAGGAACGGCGTGTTCTTCGTGTTCACTCCCAGCGTATCACCTGCCAGGTCGAGGAATAGCTCGACGCTGTCGTGGAAGCTGAGGATCGCCTTCACGCACATGGGGCGTGGCTGCCGCGACTCCTCGACCCCCGTCTGGAACATGTGCTTGATGAACGCCAACCTTCTCATCTCAGTGTCCGAGGCCACCGACCATCCTCCTCAGCTCTCACGCGGACGCAACGCGAACGCCCGGCCCTCAGCCATCCGCCGACGACCTCCGGGAACTCCAACACGGCTGACGTTCCCGCAAGTTCTGCCCGGCAGTGCTTAGCGCAGTACCGAAGCATGTGGACCTATGATTGCCCCAGCATCTCCCCAATGGTCCCCTCCGGTACCTGAGCCGCCGCGACCATTCTGCTATAATGCGTCCAACTGGTCAAACGGCAAGAAAGGGGCTGTGCCATGCGTGGATTGAAGGCTTGTCTGTGGGTGACGGGAGTGCTGTGTCTGCTGG
>CAYUDW010000148.1:0-9018 GCA_964442595.1 uncultured candidatus Brocadiaceae bacterium | reverse complement strand
TGTAGTCGAACCGATACTGGAAGGCCATCAGGGTGACGATCATCACGACGGCGGGCGCCAGCAGGAGCAGGTCGCTCAGCATCAGCGCCCACGGGTGCGCGCCCAGAAGGTCGTTCACCAGGGCAGGCCATTTCAGGGCCAATACGTCGGCCAGCACCAGGCCTACGACGCCGCCCTTGAGGAACAAGAATACGCGGTTGGCGCCCAGCGCCCCACGCCGTCCCGGCAGGCGCGAGAGGGTCATGGCCAGGCCGCTCCCGGCGTAGGCGGCCGCCGCGTTGAACAGGGCCAGCAGCGCCACCCCGCCCGCTCCAACGGATAGCGGCACCGCACCGTCGCTCAGCGGCAGGGGGATGTAGAGGATCAGAACGCACAAGAGGAACGGCAGCAGCATGACGCATGGTCCGCAGAAAGGGACTGCGCTCCCTGGTGTCCGCCCCCGGCGGGCCTCTCACGCCCGCTTGGGAGACGCTCCGGCCTTCCACGCCGAAGGGACGACGGCGAGAGGGCCTGAAAAGCGCATTCTATGAAGCCGTGCCTTTCATTGCAACGTTCTGATCACAGGCCGATGGGCAGCCAGGCCCGCAGCCATTATGCTCATGCTTCGGAGAAGCGGGGGCGAGGACGACGGCGAGGACGAGGACGAGGCGAGGACGACGACGAGCACGAGGACGACGACGGGGACGACCATGCCCGACGCCCGCGCGGCGGCAACGGGCCTCTTGGGCGCCCGAAGGCCGTTCCTTGCGCGCCCTGACCTTTTCTGATACGTAGTACCGGGACGTTGCCTGGAGCCGCACAACACATGCCCGGAAAGGCACATCGCCATGGTCGAGAACGCGGACGAGCTGTTGAAGTTCGCACGCGAAGAGCTGAAGCAGCTTTCGGAAGAGGGCTGTGACACCTGGGAGTTCGAGCGCAAGGCGTCCCTCATTGAAGAAGAAGGCGGCCCCGATCAGCCCAAGCGGGCCCGGGCACTGTGCGAGGCTCTGGCCAACCTGGGGCCTGCCGCCGACTTCCCCTACGACGAGCCGAGCGACCTGGAAGGAATACGGGAACGCCGCCCGGACGGGCCGCGACACATTGCCGTCCCCCTCTCCGACGAAGAGCTTGACGACAAGACGCTGGGCGCCTGGCTCGGCCGGGCCGCCGGCTGCATGCTGGGGAAGCCGGTGGAGGGATGGCGCAAGGAGAAGATAGACGACCTGATGGAGGTGTGCGGCCTGGAAAAGCTGACGGACTACTTCCCGCCGCCTGCCGAGAATAACCGCGGGATCGAGTTCCCCGCGTGGTCCATGAAGCTTCTACGCGGCCACATTGAGGGCGGCGTGCGCGACGACGATACGGATTACACGATCGTGGGCCTGCGGATACTGGAGCAGCACGGCAGGGGGTTCACTCCCCGCCAGGTGGCCGAGTTCTGGATGGCGCACCTGCCCTACGCCTGCACGTACACCGCCGAGCGCGTGGCCTACCGGAACTTCGCGAACGGCATCTGGCCGCCCCAGAGCGCCATGCATCGCAATCCTTACAGGGAGTGGATTGGGGCGCAGATCCGCGCCGACGGCTTCGGCTATGCCTGCCCCGGCAGGCCGGAGGAGGCGGCCGGGCTCGCCTTCAAGGACGCCAGTGTAAGCCACGTGAAAAACGGCATCTACGGCGAGATGTGGGTGGCCGCGATGCTGGCCGTGGCCTTCGTGGCGGACGACGTGCAGAAGGTCGTGCGCATCGGCCTGTCCGAGATCCCTCGGGAATGCCGGCTGGCCGAAGCCATTCTCCAGGTGCTTGCCTGGCGCGAGGAAGGCCGCTCCGCCGAAGAAGCGATCGACAACATCCTGAACACGTACGGCACCTATCACGGCGTGCACACGATCAATAACGCCGCCATCGTGGCCATGGGCCTGCTGTGGGGCGAGAGGGAATACTCGCGCACGATCGGACTTGCGGTGAGGGCGGGGCTGGATACGGACTGCAACGGTGCCACGGCGGGCTCTGTGCTCGGCGCAATGATCGGTGCCGAGGCGATCCCCGATCATTGGACCGATCCGCTCAGGGACCGCATCGGCACCGTCGTCGCCGGCGAGTCGGACCTGACCATCTCGGGCCTGGCCGAGCGAACGCGCAAGGTCCAGCGCGAAGCGTGAAGCCGCCGGGCCGAAAGGGGGCCGGCAGCCCATGACCATATGCGAGCGCAACACGGGCGGAAGGATCCTCTGCATCCGCCTGAGCGGCCTGGGCGACATCGCTCACGCGCTCAACGCCCTTTCGCTGCTCAGGCAGGAGCGGCCCGACGCCCACATCGCCTGGCTGGTCGAGGACAGATTCAGCGGGCTCCTGCGGCGCCACCCCCACATCGACGAACTCATCACGGTGCCCCGCGCCATCTGGGGCAAGATGGTCAAGACGCCTTTCCGCTGGCTCGCCCTGGGCGCCGAGCTGAAGGAGATGGCGCACCTGCTGCGCCAACGGGAGTTCGACATCTCGGTGGACTTCCAGAGCAGCATCAAGAGCGCTTGGCTGGTGGCGGCCGCCGGGGCCGGGATGCGGGTGGGGTTCGGCGGCGGCGTCAACCGCGAGTTCAACCGGCTGGTCCAGAACCACCTGGTCAGCGTGCCGACGGCGGGCGCCCACCGCATCGAGCGCGATCTGGCCTTGCTGGCGCCCCTCGGCATCGCCACCCGCTACGCGGACCCGGTCGTGCCCCGGCGTGAGAGGGATGCCCGGCGGCTGGACGAGGCGTTGGAGGGGCGGCTCAGCGGCGGGCCGCTCGTCGTCATCCATCCCGGCACCAGCAAGTTCGCCGCCTTCAAGCGCTGGCTGCCCGAACGATACGCCCGCGTGGCCGACCGCCTGGTGGCCGAGCGGGGCGCCGACGTGCTCGTGACCTACGGCCCGGCGGACAGGGAGCTGGCTGAGCAGGTCGTGGCCTCCATGAGGCGGCCTGGGTCCCTCGCCCCGCGCACGGAGCGCGTCGGCCAGTTGATCCACTTGCTCCGCAGGGCGGACCTGTTCGTCGGCAGCGACACCGGCCCCATGCACATCGCCTCCGCGCTCGGTGTGCCGGTCGTTGCTCTGTTCGGGCCCAAGGATCCGGTCCAGACCGGCCCGTACTGCAGTCGAAGCGTGGTGGTCACGGGCAGTGCGGCCTGCCGTCCGTGCTCCCGCCGCTGGTGCAGGCACGTGCGCTGCATGACGAGCATCACCGTGCGGCAGGTGCTCGGGGCCGCGCTCGACGTGCTGGACGGCGGCGGGGAGCGTCGCGCCCGCGAAGGGCCTATCCGTCAGCCGTTCACGTACCGTTTCCGGCTGGGCAAATGGCGCGGCCGAATCGCCACCTGCTACAGCGCGCCCGAGTTCTATACCCGGCTCTGCTATCCGGACGATTTCATGAGGGGGTCCGGCGTCGAGCTGGTCAAGCGGAGCAGGCATCGCACGGTGGTTTCCGTCCCGGCACGTGTGGCGGGTGCCTCGGATCGATTCATCGCAAAGCGATACCGCCCCCGCTCCCGTCTTCCCCAGGTGGTTGCGACGGTGCTGTGCGGGTCCGAAGCGAAGCAGTCCTGGAACTGCGCGACGGCCGCCCGAGCCCGGGGGGCAGCGGTCCCCTTCCACGTCTGCCACATGGAAAGGGGCCCACGGTGGCACAGGGATCAGTTCCTGCTTGCCGAAGAGCTGCTCGGCGCGGTTACGTTGCGCTATCGGCTCAGTGAGATGGACGGGGCGGGCCACTTCGGCGCGGCTTCGGCAGAGCAAGACGCCCTCATCAGGGCAACTGCCGACGCCGTCAGGTCCTTCCACCGGGCGGCGTATCTGCACCTGGGTCTGACAGACGAGAACGTGCTCGTGTGCGCCGATAGGGACACTGAGGAGCCTGAGGTATCGCTCGTCGGCCTGGGCCGGGCCAGGTGGGTGGGCTGGCTGCCGGGCGTTGTGCGCCAGATGCTGGCAGGGCTGGATCTGGCGACACTCGCCTCGTCGCTGGCCGGGTCCGCGTCCCCGTCGGCGGCGGATCGGTTCCTCGATGTCTACCTGGGGGACCTGACCGCAGCGCCGCGCCGCCGTCGTCTGCTTTCGTCCTGGGTGAGCTTCTTGCGGCGCCGCACTGAGGGGCCCGGCGGCGCGGAACGGGCAGGCGAGTAGATGGTTGCAGTCGGCCCGCCGGCGACGGGCGCGCCGTTTCCGTTGGCAACCGGGCGGCGAACGACTACAATACGTTCGGACAGCCGAGAACCGACCCGCTTTACCCACAGGTGCCACAGATGGCCAAGAGCAGCGACGAGAAGGACGAACGACAGAAGGCGCTGGAGAGGACGCTCGAGCTGATCGAGAAGCAGTTCGGCAAGGGAGCCATCATGCGGCTGAGCGACGGGGAGGCGCGGCTGGACATCGAGACCATCCCCACGGGCTCGCCGGCGCTGGACCTGGCCCTGGGCGTCGGCGGCGTGCCCCGCGGACGGGTCGTCGAGGTCTACGGTCCCGAGGCTTCGGGCAAGACGACCCTCGCCCTGCACATGGTGGCCGAGGCCCAGAAGCTCGGCGGCGTGGCCGCCTTCATCGACGCGGAGCACGCCCTGGACATCAAGTACGCGCAGTCCCTCGGGGTCAATATCGAGGACCTGCTCATCAATCAGCCCGAGTCGGGCGAGCAGGCCCTCGACATCGTTGAGGCCCTCGTGCGCAGCAGCGCGCTGGACATCGTCGTGGTGGACTCGGTGGCCGCGCTCGTGCCGCGGGCCGAGATCGAGGGGGAGATGGGAGACCAGACCATCGGCCTCCAGGCGCGCCTGATGTCGCGCGCGCTTCGCAAGCTGGCCGCCAGCATCTCCAAGTCCCGGACCGCCGTCGTCTTCGTCAACCAGGTGCGGATGAAGATCGGCGTGATGTTCGGCAATCCGGAAACGACCCCGGGCGGGCGGGCGCTGAAGTTCTACAGCTCCGTCCGCGTCGAACTGCGCCGCATCGCCAGCATAAAGGAAGGCGGCGAGAACGTCGGGAATCGTTGCCGCGTGAAGGTCGCCAAGAACAAAGTGGCTCCCCCGTTCCGAACCGCCGAGATCGAACTCCTTTTCAGCAAGGGCATCTCCCGCGAGAGCGACCTGCTGGAGCTCGGCAGCGAACACGACGTCGTTGAGAAGTCGGGCGCGTGGTACTCCTGCGGCGAGACGCGGCTCGGTCAGGGCAAAGAGAACGCGCGCCAGTTCCTCGAACAGAACCCGGATCTGGCCGAAGAGATCGAAATCGCGGTATTCGAGAAGGTCTCGCCGAAGCTCGCCGAGAAGCGGCGCGAGCAGATCGAGCGGGCCAGAGCAGTTGCCGGTGGAGACGCCGCCGAAGAGGCCGGGGAAAAGTGAAGCCGGGAGCCGAGCTGGGCCGTGAAGCAGTCGCGCGCTGGGGTGAGGTAGGCTCCGTTAAGTGCCTCGGGAGCGACGCATGATCGTCGGGATCGGCGTGGACCTGGTCGAGGTGGGGAGGATCGAGCGCGCGGTTCGGCGCTACGGGGCCCGGTTCGTCGGCCGCGTCTTCACTGACCGGGAGGCCGACTACTGCCGGGCGGGCCCGCGCCCGGAGGAGCGCTTCGCCACCCGATTTGCGGCGAAGGAGGCGGCGCTGAAGGCCCTGGGTGTGGGCTGGAGCCAGGGGGTGCGATTCCTCGAGGCGGAGATATCCAACAACGAGCTGGGGGCGCCGGCCGTGACGTTCTCGGGTCGGGCGCTGGAGCTCAGCCGCGAGCTCGGCGTCGAGCGCGTGCACGTCAGCATGACCCACCACCGCGACTTCGCCATCGCCCAGGTCGTCCTGGAAGGGCGGGAGGACAGCGGCTGAGTCGCTGTTGACTATGCGTTGGCGCGGTGAGTATTCTGTCCTCGCTTGCCGGTGACCAGTATTGCGAGGCGAGATGGGCGATTCACAGGAACACCCCTTCGATCCGCTGCGGTACGAGAACGTCGCCAGGACGGTGGTGTCTGCTCTGCTTGAGCGTCCTCTCTATCGCCTGACCGAGCTCGAACCTTTCTCCGGCTGCGGAATCTACGCGATCTACTATACCGGTTCCTTTAACCCGTACCGAACGGTTACGACCCAGGCTGGTGTCGTGCCCATATATGTTGGCAAGGCGGTTCCTTCCGGCTCTCGGAAGGGAACTGAGAGGTCAGAGCCGTCGCGGACGCGGGCTCTGTGCAACCGCTTGCGTCAACACGCCAAGACCCTTGAAGCTGCCCAGAATCTGGCGCTGTCTGATTTTCTGTGCCGGCACCTCACCGTTGAAACCGTATGGATCCGGCTCGCTGAACGTGTCCTGTTGGACAGGTTCCACCCGGTCTGGAACAGCGTCGTTGATGGGTTCGGCAACCATCCGCCGGGCAGGGGCCGGAGGAACATGCGGCGGCCACGCTGGGACATCGTCCATCCCGGCCGCAGTTGGGCGCTGGAGTTGGAGCCGCAGGAATCCGCTGAGGGCATAATCGGGGAGGTCCGGCGGCATCTGGCTGTCTGGGGGACGCCGCATTGAGGCGTCAGCGGGCCTTGCCCACTACGACGGCCGACTCGTACAGCGTCGTCTTCCCTCGCGCGGAGTTTGAGCGCACGGACGAGCGGATGATGCTGGTTCCCGTGCGCTTCTCTCGCAACGGGACCACCTCTTCAAGCTTCAAGCTTTGCAGCTCGCATATGCGGCCAAACAGCACGTCCGTTCTAAACTCGACCCCCTGCAGAATGCTGTTGCCCAGGGCGACTATTGCCTTCCCTCCTGGACGCAGGACGCGCCTGAGGCTTCCGGCGAACCGGTGGCAATCGCTGAAATAGGTGGCCGCGTAGTTTGCCCAGCCGGGGCCCCCATACGCTCCCTTGTGGGAGTTCACCGAGCGCAGGAACCCAATGCTTTCCTCCAGCTCGGGCATGTCGAAGCTCAGACTTAGCGCTTCCCCCGCGCGCACCGTCTGCCAGAACTTGCCGAAACTTCCGTGTTCCACTCCCTTAAGGTCATTTGGGGAGTGTGCCAGGCGCAACCAGTACATCTGCGGCCGGCTGTTGCGGATGTAGTGGTAGTTGTTGAGGTACGGCGGTGAAGTGATGACCAACTGGATGCTGTTGTCCGGCAGGACGTGCTCCAGCTCAAAGAAGTCTCCCTGGTGGAGCTCTGCTGCGGGCAAGGATGCCTTGGCGTGGAGGTCCCCTTGCAGCGCCTTCACGTCCTCGACCATCAGCCTCAGCTTGTTGCCCATCGCGCGAGCAACAGGCGCATCGGCCACCTCCGGCTTTCCCGCAGCGACCCGCGTGCCGAGGCTGGGCTCGTAGGAGTAGTTGGAGAACCCCACCAGTTCCGAGGCCAGCGCGATGCGGAAGCACTTCCGAATCAGCGGGTCCTTCAGATCCTCAATGAAGTCTCTCGCGAGCAGGACCTTTCGTTCCACCAGTGGTGAAAGGAACCTTCGCCTGGTGCGGAAGCCGTGCGGCGCAGAGCCTTTGGGAGAGGCCCCCGTGCGGACCGCTTCCTGAACGCTCGTCTCGAATTCGCCGATCTTGCGGCTGAGTTCGTCCGCTGGGATCGCCGGGGCTCTCAGTTTGACTTCGGCAGCTTCTGCAGCGTATGGGTTGATCTCGAAGCCGCAGACGGGATGCCTCCTCAGCGAGGCCGCAACCAGCGTTGTGCCCACTCCGGCGAAGGGGTCGAGCACGGTCTGGCTTTCTGGCTGCGCGTCCCCCGGTGCGTAACGGTCCAGCACCTCACGAACGAAAGTGGCGCTGAACCCCGCTATCCAGGGGACCCACCTATGGACGGGCAAGTCGCCATTCTCAGAGAAGGCGGAGTCGCTGAACCCCCGTCCGGCCTCATGCGGCCCAGTCTCATCGCCTTCGGCCTCGGGAAACAGTGCCGTTTGCCCCGCGCGATAGGTGGGTGACGCTTCGTTCACCTGCATCTGCCGGTCGATCCACGCTTCCAGGTCCCTCACTCGCATGCGCCACTGCCGACCGACTTTGAAGGCAGGCAGCCCGTCACGCTCGATCAGCCGGTAAACCGTCTTGGCGTCGACGGCCAGAAGCTCCGCCGCCCCTTGAACAGTGAGTATGTCCATATCTCGCACCGCGAGAAGCCGCGGGAATACTGGGTATTAAACGGTCTTATACGGAAAAAGGCGAGCGGTGTCAAGAGCACTTTACATATGATTAGTCCTGCGCCGCCGGCGGCGTGTCGAACAGCACGCCGGGGTTGAGCGTCCAGTCCGGGTCCAGCGCTTGCTTGATCGCGCGCATGGCCGCCAGGTCCCCCGCGCTGAACTGGATCGGCAGGAACGGCTTCTTGATCCGCCCGATGCCGTGCTCGGCCGCCACGCTGCCCCCCAGCCGCACCGCCTCCGCCGCGAACTCCGCGTAGAGGTCCTCCGCCGCCCGCAGCTCCTCCGCCGACTTCGGCAGGATGTTCACGTGCAGGTGCCCGTCACCGATGTGGCCGAAGATCACGAAGTCCAGCCCCGACGCCGCCAGCCGTCCCTCGTAGACCTCCATCATCGCGCCGAGCGACTCGTCCGGCACGGCCATGTCCGTGCCCACCTTGTGCAGTTCGGGCACGTCCGCCTTGCGCTGCCCGATGATGGCGTTGACCGTCTCCGGCACGGCGTGGCGGAGCCGCTTCATCTCCTCCATGTCGTTCTCGGTGAAGCCTGCCCAGCTATGCGCGGGGTCGAGCCCGGCCGCGCCGATGATGTCCCGAAGCGCGTCGTAGATCGCGTCCAGGTGGGCTTCGTCGTCGAACGGCGTTTCGACGTAAAGCATGGCGGCAGCATCTTCGGGCAGGCGGGACACCTCCACGTAGGCCGCCGTCTGCCGGCCCATCGTGCGCAGCAGCGCCATCGCGCTGGGTCCGATGTACTCGATGGCGAGCGGCGTCAGCGCCGGGATTCCCTTGCACGCCCGCACGAGCGCTACGGCGTCGTCCGGCCCCCCCACGAACTGGGTGAGGAAGAGCCGGTTCGCCGGTTTCGGGGCCAGTCGCAGCTCCGCCTCGACCACGATGCCGAGCGT
>CAYUDW010000147.1:0-9060 GCA_964442595.1 uncultured candidatus Brocadiaceae bacterium | reverse complement strand
ATCATGCGCAAGCCGCGGGAGCAGACGACGGACGCGGACGTGCAGCGTGTCGAGGAGTTGTATCGAAGGCTGGGCTCATTGGATTTCGCCAAGGCTGAGGCGGACCGCCTGGTGGAACGCGCCTTCGAGACGATCGAGCGGCTGCCGGTCCGAGACAAGAGCTTCTTCCGCCGGCTTGCCCGCTATATGGTCAGCCGGACGAAGTAGGAGGATGGGGCCATCGGGCGATGTCGTGAATACGTCGGCCGCGGCGGCGCCAAGCTCAAGCATGCCATTGACCACCTGGGGCTGGACTTGAAGGGCGCCGTCGGGGCAGATTTCGGCTGCAACGTCGGGGGATTCACCGACTGCCTGCTTCAGGAAGGGGCCGCGCGGGTCTACGCTGTGGACACCGGGTACGGCATGCTGGCGTGGAAGCTCCGCCGGGACGAGCGCGTCGTGGTAATGGAGCGAACGAACGCCATGCACGTCGAGCTGCCCGAGCCCGTCGACGTCGTCGCGATCGACGTCGGCTGGACGCCGCAGCGGCACGTATTGCCCGCAGCTTTGAGGCAAGGGAAGCCGGACGGGGTCATCCTCTCGCTGTTCAAGCCCCAGTACGAGGCGCCGGCCGATCTGGTGCACCGGGGCCGGGTCAGTCCGGAGGACTTCGGCCCGGTGCTGCGGGACGTGTTGCAGGAGCTGAAGGGGAGGGGCATTGTGGTGCGGGAAGTCGTGGCGCTGCCTCAGGAACGCGAGAGCAAGAACCCGGAGGCGTTCTTGTACGTGCGCCCCGCGGACTGCTCCAGGGGCGCGCCGCGCCAGCCGCACGATTCAGGGGGGAAGACAGATGGCGGAGGAACGCCGGATACGTGAGGTGGTCTTTGAGGGCGGGCCTTTCGAGCGAGGACTTCAGCGGGGGCGGAGGCTGCGCGAGACCTTGACGCTGCCTGACCTGTCGGCCCTGCCATGGGAGTTCGTGGAGGGCTGCAGGGCGGCTGCGGAGGCAGCCTACCCCGCGTCCGTGCAGGAGTTCGAGGGGATCGTGCGGGGCGGCGGCTTCGACCGCGAACGCCTGATGGCCTATTACTTCGCGCGCCTGGAGAGCCGGGTGGGCGGCTGTACGATGTTCGCCGTCGTGCCCGAATGCTGCGATGGCAGGGCCGGCCCCCTCGTCGGCCGCAACTATGACTGGGCGGTCGAGGACCTGCGCTGGTGTGAGCTTCACCGGTATCGCCCGACCGGGAGTCTGGAACGCGTGGGCTACACGCACCACTGGGCGGGCTGCCCCGACAGCGTCAACGAGACGGGGCTATACGTTGCCATTGCCTCCCTGCCCGTCGAGCGGGACGCGGAACTGGCTCCGGGCGTACAGTGGAGCATCCTGGTCGACATGATCTCCGAATGCTGCGTCACGGTGGACGAGGCCGTCGAGCTGTGCGCGGGCGTCCGCCACCTGCGTCCGATGAGCTACCTGTTCGCTGACGCGGCGGGCGCCGCCACCGTCGTGGAAGCGACGCCCCGGGAGGTGCGGGTGCGATCCCCGGAGGGGGGCTTCGTCGTGGCGGCCAACGTGGTTCAGGGGGGCGAAACCCTCTCAACGGACCCCGACGACCGCCAGGCGTTCTCCCTTCCCGAAGCGCTGCAGCGAGGCGAAGCAGCCGATGTCGCCGAGCGGGGAAGGCGGCGGGTCCAACGTGCAGCGGAGATGCTCGGAGCGGCCCTGCCTAACGTGTCCAAGGAGGACGTCCGTCGCATCCTCGAAGACCATGAGGCGCCGATCTGCACCGGGGATCACGGCCACGAGGACGGAGCGCCGTGGGGCACCATCTGGTCCGGCGTCTGTCTGCCGACAGAGGGCGAACTCCAAATAGCGCCCGGGCTACCGTGCCGTCACGCGTACCAGGCCTTCACCGTCCGGTAGGGGGGCCGACCCCCGTTTACGCGCCGATGAGCTTCGTCGTGAACTCGCAACTCATCCGCGCGCTGTCGAGCGAATCTCCGGGGCAGACGTCCTGCTCGACGGCGTAGTACTGGACGCCGGCGTCGAGCGCGGCCTGGTGAATGGCGGGCCAATCGAGGATGCCGTTGCCTATCTCCGCGAACGACCGCTTCTCGTCGTCGGCCATGTCCTTGATGTGGAGGATGGGGATCCGGCCGGCGTACTTGCGCACGTAGTCGACCGGGTCAGCTCCCCCGTGCTGGATCCAGTAGGTGTCGATCTCGGCGCACACGTTCTCAGCCGACGCGGTCTGCAAGAGCATGTCGAGGGCGTACTGGCCGTCGAACTTCACGAACTCGAAGCTGTGGTTGTGGTAGGACAGGCGGATCCCCTGATCCCTGCACCGGGCGCCCATCTCGTCCAGAAGTCCGGCGACCGCCAGCCAGTCCTCGCGAGTCTCCCGCCGATCCGCGGGCAGATACGGGCACACCAGGTTCTCCATGCCCAGCGTCTTACAGTACTCGATCCAGTGGTCGAGCCTGCTCTCCAGTTCGTTCAGGCCGATGTGGATGCCCGCAGGGCTGAGCCCGATGTCCTCGAGATGGGCCTTTGTCTGCGGCGTCTCGAAGGGCGGGGCCCCCGCGAGCTCGACGAAATCGTAGCCGATCTCTTTCACCTTCCTGAGCGTGCGGACGTAGTCCTTCGCCAGGTGATCACGCACGGTGTAGAGCTGCAACGCCAGAGATATCTGCAACATCCCCGTCTCCCTTCCTTGAGTCGCTTGCAAGAGATTGCGCGGACGACCGCTTCGCCAAGCGGCGCGCCATTATAGCGGGCGTCCAGTCGAGTTCAAGCTCACGCCGAGTCGGGGCCGAGTGCCCCATCCCTAATGGCCTCGCACGGGATCCCTTCTCAGTTCCTGGATCGCCGCGGCCGGGATGTCCTCACGCTGCAGGCTCAGGCCGAATGGAGTGCCCTGTATGAGCACTTCCCCCTCCTCGGTCACCCAGCAGACCCAGCGCGTGCTGCGCGTGGCGAACAGCAGCCGGAACACTCTGGCCGGCCCTTCGGCCAGCGTTGCTTCCTTGAAGCCAACCACAGTGACGGTGACCTGCTCCACCGTGCCGGCGATGGGATTAATCATGTCCACCGTCCAGTCCCGCCCGACAAGGTCTTCGTCCAGAGGGGGCAGAGCCGTCAGTGGGGAGAGGACCTCACTCAGCAGCCTGCCCTCTTCGTAAGGGATGTTGGTCTTCAGGTCGTCTTCCCCGAAACGCCCGGTCACCAGCATGCTGTCTCCGGCGACTGTGCCCATTACCTGGACATTGAGGAGCTTGGACTGCACGTCGAAAGACTGTAGGCCCCGGAGCGGCGATATGCGGGCCAGAAACTCGACGTCCAGCGTTCCCGTCAGGCCCAGCACGACCGTGGCCGCCTTCGTAAGGCGAATCTCCGTGTTGGTCCGCACCGAGATCATGCCGATCTCATCGCGCCATATCCTGGTCTCCGCCTCCCCGATGCGGCGGTCGCCGAAGTAGACGCCCCACTTGCTGGTCCGTTCTGTCTGGCCGGGGGCCAGCAAGTTGTCATAGAACGGCTGGAAGCCGGCCGAAGGCTCCAGAGGCAGGTGGGCGCGGAGCAGCAGCCCCCACATGAGGGCGAAGAACCCCGCGACGGCCAGCGCCAGCGAGTACCTGATTACCTTGTCCATCGGCCTTGGCGGTCCCGGCGGCGGGGCGCGCTCAGTCCTCGTCGCTGAAGTACTCGACCCAGAAGTCCACCTCCTGGTCGGTCAGCCCCGTGTATTTCTCGTCGGGCTCGTGTGCGCTGTCCTCGTCGTCGACGCGCATGAGCTTCCTGGCGCTCCGCATGAACTCGGCCGGGCGCTGGACCGTGGCCTTGCCCCTCCGGAGCGCCTCAATCAGCCGGGGCTCGCCGGTGACCACGAGCGTCTTCTCCTCGACCGCCCTGCGGTTGGCCGGGCCGGCGATCTCGGTAAACGCGTTCCCGCCGTGCGGCACGTTGATCACGACTGCCCGGCCGAAGTACTCCGTGGGCGGCAGCACCTCATTCGGCCGCTGATCGTCAAAGACCACGACCGCGTCGCAGTCCCGCGCCTGGCAGTGACGCGCCATCCACCGGGCCAGGTTCTGCCGGCTCATGTCCCGATCGTCCGCCGCGATCATCGGGTCCGACGTCTCGGCGAGGTACTCGAGCAGATCGCTGCCGTCGGCGAAGATGATCATTGCCGATGCGCTCCTCGTTCGGTCTTGCGTTCCTCAAAGCCAGGTTCGACGTAGACCTCCCGGCCGCCAACGTACGTGGCGATGGCCTTGCCCTTCAATTCCCAGCCTTCGAACGGGGTGTTGCGCGACTTCGAGCGGAACAGGTCGGCCCGGACGGTCCATTCTCGGGCGGGATCGATGAACACCATGTCCGCCGGAGAGCCGGGCTTCAGCGTGCCGCCCGGCAGGCCGAATATACGCGCCGGCGACAGGCTCATGAGCCGAACCGCGTCCGGGGCGGCCAGGCCGGCGCCGCCCAGCAGATGCGTCAGCACCAGCCCCAGCGTCGTCTCCAGGCCGATCAGCCCGCTTGCTCCTGCTGCTTTGTCGGCGGTCGTGTGGGGCGCGTGGTCGCTGGCGACGGCGTCCGCCTTGCCGGCCAGCAACGCCCGGCGCAGGGCCTCCCGGTCGGCGGCGGAACGCAACGGCGGGTTCACGGCCGGAACCGCGCCCGGCGCGAACTCCTCGGCACAGAGCAGCAGGTGGTGGGGCGTCACCTCGTACGTGACGGTCCCCCCTCCGGTCGCGGATTGCTTGAAACGCTCGATGACGTCCACGCTTCGGCCCATGCTCACGTGCGAGAAATGGATCGAGCAGCCGGCCTCGGCGGCCAGGTCCGCGTCGCGCGCGATGAAGTTGGGTTCGTTGGCGTAGGGAGGCCCCGGCTCGAAGCCCGGGTCGAGGCCCGCGCCCATCTTCTTGAGCGAGGCAGGCGAGTCCTCACAGTGGGGCGTGAGCAGTATGCCGGCCCTTGCCGCCCCGGCGCAGACCTGCCGCATGACGACGGGATCCACGAGCGGATCGCCGTCGTCGCTCAGCGCGACGACCCGTTCCTCTTGGGCAAGCGCCGCAATGTCCGTCGGCGTGATGCCGCGCCGGCTCAGCGTCATCGCGGCCTTGAAGTAGACGTTGACGACGGCGTCCGCACGTGCCCTTTCTGCCAGTTCGCGCACGATGGACACCGAGTCGATGGCCGGTTCGGTGTTGGGCTCGCAGATGACCGAAGTGTAGCCGCCCGCGGCGGCCGCCAGGCTGCCGGTAGCGATGGTCTCTTTCTCCGTGAAGCCCGGCTCGCGGAAGTGCACGTGCGGGTCCACCAGGCCCGGCCACAGCCATAGACCTTGTCCGTCGATCACGGACAAGGGCCCGGCCAGCCGTTCTCCCCGAAGCCGGCCGACGGCATCCTCAGGTGAAATGCTCTCGGCCACGGCGGCCACCTGCCCCCGGAGGACCAACAGGTCGCGCCGTCCGTCGATCCCGGCGGCCGGATCCACCAGCCGAACGTTCTTGATGAGGATGGCGTTCACGTGACTCCTGCGCTCACTGCTTTTCGTGCAGCTCGAATCCCACCTGACGCTGCCAGGACTTCAGCGCCGGATAGAGCTCGCGGTACTGGGCGAGCTTCCCATTGTAGTAACTTGCCCTCCGTGGGTCGGGAGTGAACGTGGCCTGCGGGACGATCAGGCTTTCCGCGGCCTGCGTGGCGCTGTCGTACACGCCGGCCGCCACACCCGCCGCGATGGCCATGCCCAGAGACGCGGCCTCGGCCACCTGGGGCCTCACGACCGGACGGTTGTACATGTCGGCCTTCAACTGGAGCCAGAAGTCGCTCTTGGCCCCGCCGCCGATGGCGCGGAACTCCTCGACCTCGGCGCCGGCTTCATGGAGCAGCTCCGTGTTAAGCTTCATCTCGTAGCAGACGCCCTCCAGCACCGCGCGCAAGAACTCCGCGCGCGTAGTCCCAAGTGAGAGGCCGACGATGGCGCCCACCGGATGGGCATCCATGTGCGGCGTGCCCGTCATCGTGAAGTGTGGGAGCACGAACAGGCCCGTCGGCTCGTCGGCCATCTGCTCGACGAGCAGGTCGTAAGCATCACACCCGCTCTGGGCGGCCTGCTGGACCTCTGCGCCGCCGAAGTTGTCGCGAACCCATCGGAACAGCGACCCGCCCGTGAAGTTGAAGGCCAGCGCCACGTAAAGCCCCTCGGCGGCGTGTGGGTAGCAGGCCAGGTTGTTCTCCAGCATGACTTCGTTGACGACCGGTTCTTCCATGGCCACGGCGAAGCAGGCAACCGTGCCCGTGGCGTCCATGGCCACGCCGCCCTGTGTCACGCCGCTGCCGAGCGCCCCCGCCGGCTGATCGTGGCTGCCGGCGACAACCAGGCACCCCTCGGGCAGCCCGAGCTCCGCGGCCGCCTTCCCGCCCAGCTCTCCGACGGCGGTGCCGGTAGCAACTGCCGGGCTGAACAGGTCGGCCCGGATGCCCGCCCATTCGCAGATCTCCTCGCTCCACTGCTTCCGGTGGATGTCAAACGCCATGGTTCTGGCGGCCATGGAGTAGTCGATCCGCGGCTCCAGGCCCATCTTGAGGTGGGCGAAGTCGCCGAAGCAGAGGAATCGCTCGGCGCGCTCATACAGGCGCGGCCTGTTTGCTTTGATCCACATCAGTTTGGCCAGCGTGTGCATCTGGCTGGGCGGCTGTCCGCAGATGCGCATGATGGCGGCGCAGTCTTGGCCTGCGACCCATTCGCCGAAGAGATCGGCCGCCCGGGCGTCGAACGTGATGATGCTGTTGTCCAGTGTCTTCCCGGCTGCGTCCACGGGGACGGCGGCCTCGCCCATGGTGCTGATGGCGAAGGCCTTGACCGGATCCGAAGCAGCGCCGGCTGCGGCTTCGGCGAGCGCCTCCTTCACCATGCGCCATACCTGTTCCGGGTCCACCTCCATCCAGCCTGGCTGGGGATGCAGGAGGGGATACTCCCGATAGGCGCTGGCCAGCATCCGGCCCTCTTCGTTGAAGATCGTGGCCTTTGTGCCCGTCGTTCCGATGTCCAGACCCATCAGGCTCATCGGTTGTCTCCCCGGCGTGGCGTAGCGTATTCCCTGGGCTCTGAGCGATTAGGTTACTGCCGGCCGGCATGCATTGCAACCACCGCAGGCACGCGCGGGGCGAGCTGGAGTCGTTAACGCAACTGCTTTGTGAAGCCAAAGTACCGACGCGGCCTCGCGGGCGGACCGAGCCGAGAATCTTCTTGACAAGCCTGTTCCGTTCCCTTAGAATCCGGCTTTGTCTGTCGGAAGCGTAGTCCAGCTACCGAGTTCCGGCTTCCGTTTCTCCTGCCTGCTCGAAAGGGGGCTGCTAAGTGGCCAACCGGACGATCACCAAGCGAGAGCTGTGCGAGCGGATTGCCAAGATTACCGGTCATGCTCAGGTCGTCACGAAAGAGGTAGTCCAGCTCTTCCTGGATGAGATCGTCCAAGAGCTAGCCAAAGGCAACCGAATGGAGTTCCGCAATTTCGGCGTGTTTGACACACGGATGCAGCCTCCTCGTAAGGCCAGGAATCCCCGCACCGACGAGGTCGTTCACGTGCCCGCTAAGGTCGTCGTCTCATTCAAGGTTGGCAAGAACATGCAGAAGCGTGCGCAAGCAGCGCTGCTTGCACTGATGCAGGAGGTCGGGGAGTAAGGGGGGACGCTGGATACGCGCACGTTGCGGCCTGCTGTTCCGAGGGAGCAGACAGGCCTTGCTTTTTCTGGCCGGGGAGCCGTCGGCGCGGGAGCCTATTGGTCGGATCCTCGGTTGCGGTTCGCCGCGCTGACCAGCTCGAGTTGGACTATCACCAGGATGACGGCCAGCGCCTGCAACGCCGGGATGAACAGCCGCCAGGCCGGCGACCCATATGGAATCGTTGCCCCCGGCGAGGTCGCCAGAACCGTGAGCGCCACCGTCAGGAGCACCATGCGGTCCCCCATCCCCAGGCGCATGAGCCGATGCGAGAAGTGACTGCGGTCGGCTCCGAGAAGCGGACGTCCGCTCCTGAGTCGGATGACCAACACGCTGACCGTGTCATAGAGCGGAACCGCGAAGATCACCAGCGGCACCATCAAGGGGAAGATGGGGTTGACGGCGTGCGGCGTCAGGAAGGTCGTCAGGGTCGTTGCCAGGGCGAGCGCGTAGCCGACGAACATGCTGCCGGCGTCGCCCATGAAGATCGAAGCAGGGGGGAGGTTGAACAGCAGGAAGCCCAGAAGCGCACCCAGCAGCGCCAGCACGAAGCCGCCGATGAAGTACTGACCCGTCTGCAGGGCCAGCACCAGCAGCGCGCTGCCCGTCAGAAAAGCCACCAGCCCGCTCTGGCCGTCCATGTTGTCCAGAAGGTTGAAGCAGTTCACCATCAGGACGATCCAGACCGTCGTCACGGGAATCTGGAACCAGGGGGATGGGACGAAGAGCGTGATGCGCACCTGCGGCATCAGGGAGACGCAGAGCGCGATCGCGACCTGCCCGATCAGCTTCGCGGACGGTCGGAGGTTCCTGGCGTCGTCCCAGAGCCCCAGCGCGGCCATCGCAAGGCCGCCCGCCAGCACCTTGAGCAGTAGCGGGAGACGCTCGGCCGCCATCTGCATGTCATCGTGCAGCGCCGCAGGCAGCGGCAACAGCGAGGGATTGCCCACCCACACTGCGCTCAGCACCGCGGCGGCCAGAAGGGGCAGGCAGGCTGCTGCCAGAAGGGCAATCCCGCCGCCGAGTGGGACGCTCCCGGCATGCTGCTTCCTGCCGCCCGGCCGGTCTACGAGGCCCCATTTCCTGGCGATTCGCTTGGTCAGTGGCACAAGGGCGACGCATAGAACGAACCCACCGATGAACGCCGCGGCAAGGATGAGGCGCATCTGGCGACCTCCGCTCCGAAGCGCGCGCTGTCAGAACTCCAAAACGGTTCCCGCCATTATGTCCACGTAGCTCTCCGGGAAACGTTCTGCGATTTCTGTCTGGTGCTGAGTGCAGTGGCAGGCCGCCAGGAAGGGGATGCCCTCCAGCGCGGCGAGATTGCTGAAGCCGTGGAAGCCGCCCA
>CAYUDW010000146.1:4689-9139 GCA_964442595.1 uncultured candidatus Brocadiaceae bacterium | reverse complement strand
CCTCGGCCGGCCCCATCCGATTGACGCCCGGCAGCTTCCACTCGTTGTTGTGGTAGGCGTGGTGCGTTCCCGCATCCTGCCCCCAAAGCCAGAGCTTCTCTCTTAACTTCATGCTGGTCTCCCTCGTTCAGACCCGGGCAGTACGGGCACGGCGCGCCGTGCCCCTACGAAAGCAGATCGCATTTGGCAGCATGCCGAACCCTCGCCGGCCTGCCGGATCACTCCGGAGCGTTGAGTTGCCTGCGGAGGCGGCCTGAGCTCTCGTTCAGTCCGCCCGGCCGGTTGCGCGCCAGCCATAGCTGCTCGTGCCGGGAGATGACGTGCTGGAGGGCGTGCCGTAGGGCTTCGTCGTCGCGGTACTTCGAGTCCAGCCCCGCCAGGCCACGTTCGGCGCCCAGGCGCGCCATGGCGATGGCGTTGCGGAGTTCCGCCTTCACGAGCTCGCCGTCCTCTGCGCGCAGCCGGACCTCTGCCACTCGATCTGCCAGTTGGTCGAACCTGCGCACGCACTTCTTCAGGCTGGCCGTCGTGACGTCTTCGAGGAGGCGTTTCGTCCCTATGTCGCTGAACAGCAGGTGATTGAAGATCGTGCCGTTGCCGACCTTCTTCGGGACCAGCTCATAGACCTGGCCGAGCTCCATGAGTATCTGGCCCAGCTTTCCCGCCGCATCCGGGACGATGAGCGTGTCTATGGCGGCGGCCACGTCGGGCTCGGCGTTGGCCTTGAAACACCACGAGTAAGCGGCGCCCGCGCAGAAGCCGGGATAGCTGATGGGCAGGTACTGATGGTGCCCCCGGTCTCCCCAGTCCGTGATGAGGTAGCCGATGGCGCCGTGTTTCGCGCCGTTCCGGGCGGCATTGGCCAGGTTGCCCAGGGCGTTGGGGGTGCGGCCGGTCAGGGAGTTCCAGCTCGATGTGCCCGGGCAGACGTAGAAGGTGGCGCCGGCGTCTTTGAACAGCCGGCAGCGTTTGGAGAAGGCGTGGTCCGCCGAGTAGCCCCACTCCAGGGCAACCACGTCCTCCGGGATCTCCCGGATGAGGTCCGGCTGGTGCAGGATGATGTCTCCCCAGAACATCATTCTGCGTCCCTGCTTCCGCACGAGACGGTGGATGCCGAGAAGGAAGTCCAGGTAGACGCGCGTGGTCCCTTTCTCCTCGCACTTGTTCTTGCTCCATCCCTTGCCCAGCTCCCACGTCTCGTCGCAGCCCACGTTGAACAGGTCGGAGGTGAAGTTGGGCAGGAACTCCCGGTAGAGCGAGTCCAGGAACCGCAGGCTGTTCCGGCTCGGCCTGAGGACCGAGCCGTACCTCGAGCCGCCTCCCCAGGAGTACTCGAACCCGTCCGGGCACTCGGCCAGGTGGCGATATTCGGGGTGGCGCAGCCAGCGCTCGAAATGGCCGAACGAGTTCAGATTCGGCACGAGCTCGACATAGTGTTCCATGCAATGGGCTTCGAGCAGCAGCATGTCCTGGGGCGTCAGGGGCGACGCGTCGTGCCAGACGACCTCGTGCTCCGAGAAGGCGAACGTGTGCTCCGTGTAGAGCTGAAGCTGGTTCAGCTTGAGCCTGCCCATCATCTCGACGATCCGGAACAGCGTATCCAGCTTTGGCACCTTGCATCGGCTCACGTCGAGCATGACGCCGCGGCTCGGGAAGTCCGGCTCGTCGGCGATCCGGAAGGCGGGGGGCCTGGCGCCGGTCTCCTGCAGAAGCTGCGCCAGCGTCTGGAGCCCGTAGTAAAGGCCTGCCTCATCGGCGGCCCCCAGCGTGATGCCCGACTCGTCGGCGGAAAGGGCGTAGCCCTGGGGCAGGAGCCCCCCGTCCTCGAGCTTCAGCGTCAGCAGCACCTGCCCCGCGGCGGGTTCACCGGACGTGACCTGCGGCGGCTTCGGGAACAGGCGCGCCGCATTCCGGGCGAACGCCACGGCGTGCTTCTTCAAGCGTGCGGACACCTCCGGATCGACCTTGATCCACGCCCCATTCGTGAGGTCGAGCGATTCCTTGCGGAAGGTGGCCTTCTTCGGTTGTGGGAACAGCGCGTAAGGCATGGTGCTCCTCCGTCGTTATTGCTGCCAACGTGGCTTTCTGGGCTCAGTGCCGATCCCGTCTGCCCGTGCTACGCGCATCACACTACTGTCATTCTGAGCTCGCCTCAAGGCTAGCGAAGAATCTCGGGTCCTCCGGTACGCCCGGGTTGACGGCGAGATCCTTCGTCCGCCTCAGGCCGGACTCAGGATGACAACATGGCGTGGCTCGACGGCGTCGACTGAGCAGCGTTCGGAACGCCCGTCATCTTCTCACGCATCGCGCGGGCGTTCAAGCGTTTCCTTTGACGCGACGTGCGGAGGCGGCCATGTCCGGCCCCG
The DNA here is from genome assembly GCA_964442595.1 of uncultured candidatus Brocadiaceae bacterium. GTDB lineage: Bacteria > Planctomycetota > Brocadiia > SM23-32 > SM23-32 > DAOVRD01. Next base: position 6,773 of record CAYUDW010000146.1, on the reverse strand, counting down.
CGACCTGGTGGCGCCCGACAGCGACGGCTGATGGTCCCTGCCTTGCGGCGGCGGGACGGGCTGAGGGGGGTGTTGATCGCCTCAGCCCCTGGCCTGGCGGCCAGGGCTACTTGTATGTCGCCCCTGGCGGGGCTTTGACGGACAGGGGTCCGGACGGTCAAGCCGCCAGGAGCGCAATCACCCTCGTCGTCGTCCTCGTTCTCGTGCTCGTCCTCGACCCTTCGTAGCACGGCTGGCGCAACGGCAGAGCGGCGGCAAGCCGCCGCACTCCAAAGGCACGTCGGCTCCTGGCCGACGGCAACGTCCTGCCGGCTGGAAGCCGGCGCTACAGGGACACCGAACTGCGTCGCCGGAACGGCTCGTCGTGAGTGCCGCAGCTTGGGCGCCGTACGGGGGCGGACAGCATACGCCTGGCCGGGGGCGTGCCAGCCCCCGGAACATGGCTGCGCTCCCCTTGATCCAGGGCCCGTCCCGCGCCCGCGAGGCGGCGCGACATAACCGGACCTGAGCCGCGCCGGCACTGCGACGTCCGATGCTGAAGGTCCACTATTCCAGCCCCAGCAGGCCGCAGACGCGCTGCTGTGCCTCGTCGATCTTGCCGTGCTCCCATGCGTGCGTCACGCCGTACCGCTCGCATAGCTCGAACAGCCGCGTTGCGAGCGGGCGCATGCGCTCCGCGAGCCCGGCATCCAGTTCCTCTTTCTCCTCAAGGTACCAGACCGGCTCCAGCGCCGCCCGGTAAGCGCAGATGGACGCCTTCTCGACGCGGGCCCGCACCGCGTCGTCCGGCGCCAGTGCGAGGGCCTCGGCGAACGCGTCCGAGCCGGCCTGGGCGATGGACTCGTCCACGCCGTAGTCGGCCGCCCGGCCGAAGCAGTTCTGGTGGAGACCCCTTGCCTCCGCGTTGTCATGGACCAGGTTGATGAACCGCCGAATGGGCCCTGCCGCGGGACCGTAATGGAGGTCCAGGAACTCGTCCATCAGCCCTTGCCCGCTGCGGCTCGGGTCCCACAGGAGATTGCTGATGATGTAGTTGCGCAGGTCGGACAGCTCCGCGCCGCGCGCGTTCCCGGCGGCCTGCATGAAGATGCCTTTGGCATTGTTCTCGACGAAGTAGCGAATGTTCGGCTCGATCACGCGCAGGTTGGGGCAGGGCAGAAGGTAGTTGCGGAAGTTCGTGTTGTAGTTCCAGATGCTGATGTTCTCGCAGATCTCGCCCCACGCGTGCATGTCGCGGCGGAACTCGACGTTCTTGGGGCAGTCGGGGTCGTTGATCGGGTGCATCAGGCAGCACTCGATGCTGCAGAGCTGGATCTGCACGTTTGGCCGGGGCCGGATCGTCTTCGGCGGCCGGCGCGAGTACCAGTAGCTGAGCGTGCCCACCATGACGTCCGGGTGTTTCTCGGCCACCTCGTCCGCCACGGCGTTGACGAAGGTGAGCAGCGTGCCCATCGGCGTGCCCTCGCGCTCGTCCACGGCGCGGCATTCGGCGCACTGGCAGTACTTGTCGTTGTCGTTCTGGCTGACCGAGATGTTGCCCCGCTCCGGGTGCCTTTCCAGCTCTTCGAGCACGCTCTGCGTAACGATTCGCAGCACCTCGGGGTTGGTCAGGCAGGGCTCGGTCTCGTACCAGTCGTTCTCGACCGGCGCCAGCCGTTTGCCGTCCCGCTCGGCGAAGTACTCGGGATGCTCGGCGCCGTACTTCTTGGAGGGGATCTGGCGCCCGAAGGTGTGGCTGATCAGTCCCATCGGACTCTTGCCGCCCAGGCGCGGGTCGTCCGTGATGGTGTTGTTGCGCAGTCGGACGGCGAAGGCCGGGTCGGCGCGGTTCTCGCCGTAGAAGGACCAGCGGAACGACAGGGGCGGGCTATAGGTGCGGTCCAGGGGCCCGACCGGATGCGGCGATCCCAGCTTCGGCACGTGCGTGTGGTCGGCCGTGAGGAACCGCACGCCGGCATAGTCCTCCAGGAACGTGTAGACGCCGTAGAGCGTCCCGCGCGGGCGCCCGCCGGCTATCTCGATCGCATCTTCGCGGACGACGATGCGCAGATCCTCGGGCCCGAAGTCCCCCGTGTCGAAACCCA
>CAYUDW010000146.1:0-4589 GCA_964442595.1 uncultured candidatus Brocadiaceae bacterium | reverse complement strand
TCGCGGACGACGATGCGCAGATCCTCGGGCCCGAAGTCCCCCGTGTCGAAACCCACAGTGGCCGGGCCGATCCGCACCTGGCGGGGCCGCGCGTCTCCGGTTCTCACGATGGGCAGCTCGGCGCCGGAGGCGAGGGCGAGGTGGTGCCTGAACTCCTCCGCTGCGTAGACCTCGGACGGCAGGGCATCTTCGGCGACAGCGATCTCCCAGCCGTCCAGCGCCGCCAGGTCGCCGCCGCCGGTTGCGCCCTGCGCGGAGGCACAGAACGCCAGGACGGCCAACGTCAAGGACAAAGTGAACAGAAGCGCGGGCATAGTCTTCGCTCCCGGTAGCAGGTAAGAGTCACAGCGCGCTTATACCCCCCGGGCCGTCGGGTTGCAACCTCGCACCAGGGGGGTACCGTATCGTTGCATCAACACGCACCCCCGGGTAGTCTCTTGGCCCTCATGGCGGAACAAAGCACATCGAATGCGGGCGCCTCACGCAAGCGCACGGTCATTTTGTTCGTTGCGGGCATCTGCCTGCTGGGCGCCGCCGGCGGTGTCTTCGAGACTACGTTCAACAACTACCTGAAGTACACCTTCGACATCACGGCGGAGCAGCGGGGCTTCCTGGAGCTGCCCCGCGAATTCCCGGGTTTCATGGTCGCGGTGCTGGCGGGGGTCCTTTTCTTTGTGGGCGAGGCCCACCTGGCGATCGTCGCCGCCTGCCTGATCGCGGCGGGCATGTTCGGCCTGGCGACCTTTGCCAGCCAGCAGCACGAGTACCTCCAGATGCTCGTGTTCATCATCACGTGGAGTACGGGCGCGCACCTGATGATGCCCGCCAGCCAGTCCATGGCCCTCAGCCTGGCGGGGCCGGGGCGCATCGGCGAGGACCTGGGCAGGCTGGGGGCCGTCCGTGCGCTGGCCACCATCCTGGGCTGCGGGCTCGTGTGGCTGAACTTCACCATCTTCCCGACCGGCTATCCGCTGGCCTTCCTGGTCGGCTCCGGCGCGGCAGTGGTCGCCGCGGTGGCGTTCACGCGCCTGCAGCGCGTCATGCCTCCGATCCACCACGGTCGGCGGCCGAAGTTCGTGTTCAGGAGGCGCTACCGGCTGTTCTACGTCCTCAGCGTGCTTTTCGGCGCGCGCAAGCAGGTGTTCATTACGTTCGGGCCGTGGATGCTGATCGTCATCTTCGGCCAGCCCCCCCAGACCATTGCGAAGCTGTGGATGACCTCCATGGCGCTGCAGGTGATCCTGGTGCCCTGGGTGGGGCGGATGGTGGACCGGGTGGGGGAGCGGCTGGTCCTGATGGCCGACGCCGTCCTGCTATTGTGCGTGTGCCTGACCTACGGTTTCGCGCGGGACTTCCTGCCGGAGGGCTACGCGCTGCTGGCCGTCTGCGGCGCCTTCGTGGTGGACCAGCTCCTGTTCCCCGTGCAGATGGCGCGGACCGTCTACCTGTCCCACATGGCCGAGGACAAACGGGACGTGACGGCATCGTTGGGTATGAGCACCAGCATCGATCACGCCGTCAGCATCCCGATCGCCATGCTGGGGGGGAGCCTCTGGCAGGCGGCGGGCTACCGGTGGGTCTTCATCGCAGCGGCGGGCGTGGCCGTTCTGACGTTTGCCACGTGCAGCCTGATCTCCGTAGGACGGGCGCCACACACCGCGGATTCGGGCGGCGGCACCGCGCCTTGACACCTGTTGCGGGCGTCCTATAATGCAGTTCTGCGCGTCCGGGCCGGCCCGCCCCTTGCCATCAGCCTTTCGTTACCTTCGAGGCTCTGGAATCTCTTCTGGGGGAAGGCCGCCTTCGCTGCACTTCCGGCCGTTCGCAGTCCTCACTGCGTCCGGCGGCAAGGAGGTCCTGTCTTGAGGACTTTGGGAATCCATACGGAGTACTTCCGGTTCGAGAGCAAGGATAAGGCTTCGAGCGCCGCCGAGCCCGTCCCGCCCGATCGCCACAAGGCGGAGGTGGACGAGGAGTGCCTCGTGGTCTTCATTTCCGTCGAGAAGGAGGACGAGTCCTCCCCCATCTCGGTGGCCGCCCAACTGGCCGACGACACGCTGGCGCGGGTCAGGCAGCTCGGCGTGAACACGGTCGTGCTCTACCCCTACGTGCACCTGACGGAGAGTCCGAGCACGCCGCGTGTCGCTCTGAAGGTGCTGGACGAGGTAGAGGCCCGCCTGTCCCGGCCAGGAGCGGCAGCTTCCGACGAGGCCGCAGCAGCGCCGGAACCCGTTAAGGTCGTCCGTGCGCCGTTCGGGTGGTACAAGGCTTTCGAGATCTCCTGCCTGGGCCATCCGCTGTCCGAATGGAGCGGCCGCTACCGGCCAGGCGAGGAGGTGGCATCCGTTGCCGCGCAGCGAGCTGAGAAGCGCAGGCCGAGCGAGTTCACCCGGTTCGTCATTGTCGACCTGGCGGGAGAGGCATTCGAGATCACGCCCGAGGACTTCGCCCGGTGCCCCGTCCTGGCCAGGCAGGAGCCCGTGTACGGCCTTCTGAAGCGGTTCGTCTCGAATGAGCTGTCGCAGGGCGTGGTCACGGAGGGCGCTCCCAAGCACATCGGCTACATGCGCCGCCACGAGCTTGTCGACTACTGCGAGGTGTCCGAGAAGGGGCACTACAAGTGGTATCCGAAGGGGCTCCTGATGCAGAAGCTCATCCTCGACTACGCGGGCCGGCTGGCGCGGGAATGGGGCGCCTTCGAGATGAAGAACCCGCTGGTCATCCGCGGCGACCACAACGTGGTGGGCGAGCTGATGGGCGAGTTCCACGAGCGCGATTACATCGTCGATGGCGGGCGCGGCCTCTGTTACCTGCGCTATGCATCGGACCCGCTCGCCTTCCCTTTCATGCAGAAGGTGCTCTTCAGCCACAAGCAGTCGCCCCTGAAGGTCTACGAAGAGGCCGTGTGCTTCCGCAACGAGCAGGAGGGGGAGGTCAGCGGCCTGAAGCGCGTGCGCAGCTTCATGATGACGGACTTGCACGCCGCCTGCGCCAGCGTGGAGGAGGCCAAGGAGCAGTTCGAGATCCTCTGCCTCAGGTTCGCCGAGCTCATGAACGACGTGATCGCCAGCGGGCGGTGGGTCCTCGGCTGGGAGGGCACGATCGAGTTCTTCGAGGAGCATCGGGACTGGCTCGTCAGCATAGGGCCGAAGATGAACGTGCCCGCGTTCTTCAAGCTCTCGCCCAGGATGAGCCACTACTACGCCATCAAGAACGAGTTCCAGTCCATCACCGAGGACAAGTCCAACATCCAGGTCAGCACGGTGCAGTGGGACGTGAAGGACGGGGAGCGGTTTGACATCGGCTTCATCGACGAGCACGGCCAGAAGCATCCCTGCCCCGTCATCATCCACGCGTCCAGCTTCGGCAGCATCGAGCGGACGCTCTGCGCCATCCTGGAGAACATTGCGATCAACGCGACCAGGGGCGAGACGCCCAGTTTCCCCCTCTGGCTGGCACCCACGCAGGTGCGCGTCATCCCCGTTTCCGGCAAGCACCTGCATGCCGCAACCGACCTGGCCGAGAGGCTGGCCGGGCGCAGCATCCGCGTTGACATCGACGACCGGGACGAGACCGTCGGCAAGAAGATCCGCAACGCCGAAACGGAATGGATCCCCTACATACTGGTGTTCGGAGAGAAGGAGGAGGAGTCCGGGTTGCTCACCGTGCGCACGAGGGGGGTCAAGAGACAGAAGACGGTGAAGTTCGAGAGCTTCGTCTCGGAAGTTCACGGCGGGACCCGCGGGATGCCGTTCCGGGAGCTGCCGCTGCCGCGCATGGTCAGCCAGCGTCCGATTTTCTTCGGGTGACGGGGTGGGGGCCGCCGGCCAGGCCGAGCGGAGGCAGCCCTGCTGACGTTTGCCTTGCCTTTCTCATCCCCGGCTGCTTATCCTGTGCTGCCATTCGGTGTAAGGCTGTCCCCGAAGCTCTGATTGCTCCCCCCGGTTCGCTCCCATGGACTCACGAATACGCGCGGATGAACGCAGCAACGGGATTCGGTGCGTCACCGGCGAGGGCATGTTCGGCGTCGGCATGGGGCTGGTGGCGCCGCTCACAGTCTTGCCGCTGCTTCTGCAATCGCTCGGGGCGAGCGATTTCCAGTTGGGCCTGGCGGGTAGCATCGGCCTGGCCGGATGGGTGCTGCTGCAGCCCATCGGCTTCCTCTTGTTCGGTCGGCGCCGCAGGACGAAGCGCTTCTTGATCCCGTGGAGCCTGGCCTTTTCCGTGCCCACGTACGTGGGGATGGCTGCTCTCGTGTACTTCCTGGGGCCGGAGCAGCCTCATCTCTGCGCCGCCCTCCTGCTCCTGCTCTTTGCGGTCCGCGTACTGGGCGCCGGGGCCGCAGTGCCGTTCTGGCTGGAGTGGCAGGCGACGCTCTTCAGGCGCGCCATTCGGGGGCGGGTGATCGGCATGATATCGGCCGCCTCGGGCATCGGAGGCGCTTTGGGGTTCGTCATAGCCGGCAGGGCGCAGGACGGGCTGCCGTTCCCCTTGAGCTACTCGTTGCTCTTCGTGGGGGGAGTGCTTTTCTTCGTGGCGGCGTTGGCCGTGCTTTTCACGGTGCGCGAACCGGCTTCGTTCTCCGCGCC
>CAYUDW010000145.1:0-9153 GCA_964442595.1 uncultured candidatus Brocadiaceae bacterium | reverse complement strand
GAACGTCTACGCCGACCCGGGGCGTCTGGATGTGGCAAGCGCGGGGGAACTGGGGTACCATTATGCAGTCGCGAAGGCTGTAGGAGCCTGGCACGCGGCCCGGCATCGCGCAATGCCCGTCTGGCAGATCCGAGAGTGGCCCGCGGGTGCCGATCCCGCCGGGTGTCCTTCGGGCCTTTGCCAGGACTGCTGGCCCCAAGCTGCTGCGCGAGGAAACGGAATGAGGGTTCCGATCACGGTGCTGGCCGTTGTGCTGACGGCCTGGGTTTGGGCGTGCCGTTCGGCGAGCGCCGGCGAGGGCAACGACGCCGGGCGACCTGCCGCGCCCTCCGGCGGCACGCCGAGGGAGGCATTCAGCATCGAGCTGGAGATGGACTTCCCCATGCACAAGGTCCTGTTGGGCGATTCCGGATCGCCCGTGGTCACTTGCAACGGCTCCATCTACGCCGCCTGGATCGACGACGAGCTGCGCACGATGATCGCGAAAAAGTCGCCCGACGGAACGGTCGCAACGAGCGTCGTCTTCCCGCGGACCATCGAGGACATGTATCACGTGGGGCCGTCGATCGGCATAGATCGGGACGGCTACATACACCTGGCGGGCAACATGCACAACTCGCCCGATGGCCTCCGGGATTTCGTGCCCGTCAAGAGCGCATGGCAGTACGTCGTCAGCGACCGACCGGAGGACATCTCTTCCTTCACTTTCCTGGGTGACGATCCAGACCGGTCCCCGCCAGGCAGGAGCATAACGTATCCGTTCTTCGCAAGCGACAACGCGGGCGAGCTCTACCTGTCCTTCCGCCACCGTGTGAAGTACGGCACAGGTTGGAGCCCCGGCATCATGGCTGGCGCCGTCGCTCGCTACGACACCGAAGGCAAGCGCTGGGGCATGCTGGGCGGGACGGACTACGTCCACGGGGAGAAGACGCTGTTCTGGACGGCCAAGCCGGGCGGAGGCACCGCCTACCAGTCGTTCAGGACGCGCATCTTCTTCGACCGGCGCAACCGGATGCACCTGGTCGCCATCCTCCTCGATCGCGGCGGGAGCTACCAGGGGACGCACGTCGCGTACGCGTGCTCCGACGACGGCGGCCAGACGCTCCATCGGGCGGATGGCAGTCGCCATGAGAGCCTGCCCATCACGCTTCAGAACGCAGACATCGTGATCGGCCCCCCCTGGGTGTCCACGCCCCGCCTCTACAGCAAGGCCGAGGTCGGCGTCACCCCGGACGGGCTGCCCCTGGTCAGCTTCATCAAGGAGAGGGACGGGACGTATATCTCCCGCTGGGCCCCGCACTGGGGTTGGTCTGAGCCCGGGCCCTGGGCAGGGCTGTATTTCGTCACCGATCCGCAGGGCATCATCACGCTGCCCACCGGGGGCAGCCTGCGCAGGAGCTTCGACGGGGGCAAGACGTGGCAATCCTACGAAGCGCAGACGGGCCGGCCCAGGGTCTGCCTGGTGGACCAGCGCTACCTGGCGGCCACCGGACGCGTTCGTTTCCGGACGTTGGGAGATGGGCGGTTCAGGGTGTGGACGGCCAGTTTCGATCGAGGCGCAGACTGAGATTCACTTCCACCAGGTGACCGAGGAGGACAAGGAGGTCGTCCGGTTGCTCTTCGACTCGGTGGACTTCGGAGGATAGGGGGCGGCTGCAGGAGCTGTCGCTTCACCACGTGAGGGCCGGAGGAGACTGGTGGGGCGACGCCCCCGCTTTGCCACGACACAGGCGAGGTGTGATGAAGAGACACTGCCTGCCTGGTGAAGGCGAGAACTCGGCTTGGTTCCACAGACTCAACGGGTTCGAGCAGCAAGAAACGCTGCGGCAGGTGGCGTTCAAGCGCAAGCACTCGAAGCGTCGGCAGAGCCAGCCCATGATCTGAAGGGCCTTGCGGACGAACTGCTGGCCTACATGGAGAGCTTCGAGGCCGTGGTCTCTGAGGGCACCGTAAACGAAAAACGCCGCTTCATCCGCGCCTTCGTCCAGCGCATCGAAATCGCCCCCCAGACTCAGCAGACCCGCCTGCTCCTACGCGACCTCTGTGATGTGCGCCATCGACGCCCATGGTGCGCGGGTCCGGGTTCATGTTCGGGCGGAGCGATACGATCCTGTTCGTAAAGAACCAGGACGTGGTGCGCAAGCTGACGGTTCGGATCCTTCAGGACCATTCCACTTCGGGCAGGTGCCCCGACGGCGTCGCCCGCCGGATCGCCTTTCGTCCCCTATGTTGACAGACCGGGTGCTGCGAAGTAGGCTTACCGACGGATACGGGTATTAGATTCTTCCGCACGGAAGGAGTCTGCCGTGAAAGTGCTTTGCAGGGCTTTGGCCCTCCTGCTGATCTTGACCGGGTGTTCGGCGGCCCAGGCCCGCCAAACAAGACATTTCACCTTTGAGGAGCGGGGGGAGGTAATCGGCAGGCTCTATCGACTGGGGCTTGAGAACGATCGCCGGCACATCGGCACCTTCTGCGAAGCTCTCAAAGACCGGAATCCTGAGGTCCGCGAGGCCGCCATCGCCCAACTGGTGTTCACCCATGACGAGACCGCCCTCGAACCGGTCATCGAGGCGATGAAAGACGATTCCCGTCAGGTGCGGCGGTGCGCGATCGCCGTGCTGGAACGGATCGGCTCCCCGGAGGCTATACCCGTCGTGACCGAGGCGCTAACCTACCGCCCCCCCGACTACGGCGAGAACGAGCCCTTGCGTTTCGAGGAGTACTTCAACCGGCTCGCCGCTGCCCTGGCCCTTCACCGCTTGGGCAGTGACGCCGGACGGCCGACCGTGCTGGAATGCCTGGAGACCCAGGACAACAAGATGGTCCAAACGATGGCCCTCAAGGCCGTGCTCTACATGGACCTGAAGGAGGCGCTTCCCGCCTGTATCCGCATCGCCCGCAATCAGCAGTACTTCGGAGAGGATAGCCCGGGGCTGTTCGCCCTGCGCGCCCTCTGGCACGTCGGCGACGATGCCCACAAAGGCGAGATCGTCAAAGTGGCCCTCGAGAAGAGCGATTCAATCGGCATGCATGCCCCGATCTGGACGCTGGCATTGCTGGTGAAGTTCGGCGACCAGGCAACGGCGCAGGTTTTCAAGGACACCCTCGCCACGACCCCGCACCACGAGCATCAGTATCAGTGCATCCTGGGTCTGGAGAAGTTCAAGCCGGAGGGCAGCGCCGAGGTGATCGTCTCTCGTGTCCTGCCTCCCAAGGAATACGACGAAGAGACCGGTGAGGTGCAGTGGGCGCGTGAGTACAAGGTGTTCAAGATGGCCTGCGATGCGCTGGGCGCCATCGGGGACAAGTCGGCCATACCGGGCATCAAGCTCTGGTATGAACGGTACACCAAGCCCCAAGACCACTTCTTCTACAGACTGCACCTGGCTTCGGCCCTGGCCCGACTGGAGGACCCGGAGGGGCTCGCCCATCTCCAGGCCGCCTTGACCCATGAGGACGCCGCCGTCCGGCGCCTGGCGGCCGGGTTGCTGGCATCGCTGGGAGACGAGAGTTCACTGCCGCTACTGGTTGAGGCCGTGAAGAAGGAGACGGAACCGGCCACTTTTGGAGCAATAAAGGCCGGCATAGGCAAGCTCGGCCCGGTGCCCCCTGAGGTCGCGGCGCTGCCGGTTCCGCCGGCACCGCCGGTGCCGGAAGACACCTACGGGCAGTACAGGTACTTCCACGGGTGGTTCGACGACTGTGCCACAGCGGAAGCGATGGAGCGCATAAGCGGTCTGGTGGAGGAACTCGCCAGGGAGGACGTGCGGTGGGTCTTCACCATCTACTACGCTCCCCTGTCGCGACACGATCATGAGTACCACCGCGTGCTCGTGCAACGCTGCTTCGACCGTGGCTGTGAGGTCGCGAACCACACCCTCTATCACAACCCCGACGGCCGGACCATCCGCGCCATGACGGACGACGAGTTGCGCGCCAACTACGCCGGCTGCAACAACTGGTTGCGCGCCTATATCCACGGCCTGGACAAGATCTACGGTTTCAAGGGCGGAGGCGGAGGCTTCCGCCGCCCGGGCGATCCGGTGCGCTCCCGACGCGACCTTCGCCAGATCCGCAGGGAGGCGAACTTCAGCCGGGACATACCCACCCGCGTGGGGGTGCCCACCTTCTCGGGCTGGGATATGCAGGCGCCGCCGTTCCACCCCGGTCCTGGATTCGGCGAGTGGGCCGAAGGCCTCGGCGGCGACCTGGTCAGCCCACGAGCGGCCGGCGACCTGCGCTACGCGTACGACGCCGAGGATCCCAGGGAACGCATCGAGGCGTTCGCCGACAGCATGGATTACTGGTACTTCCACCAGCCGCAGGCTGTGGTCAGGCTGTCCGGGCACGACTGGCCGAACAGCCCCTTCTCCGACCGGCCAGGCAACGAGGTACACTGGGAGATCCTCAGCGGTGGTATCAAAGAGATCCTGCTCAACCGGAGGGATCGGTATCCCCTGCTTCGACCTATGACCAACCTGCAGCTGGCCCACATATTCAACGGCAATGCCGACCCCGAGGAGATCCTGACCCGCAAGGTGCATCTCCAGACCGCAGGCAGGTAAGCCGCAGCGACATGCACTGAAGAAGCGCCCGAAGACGCCCTGGAAAGAGCGCGAGAAGCAGAAGCGCGACCTGGTCAAGGAGCTTACCGAAGCCGAGAAGCACTACGACTTCTACAGCGCCCTCTACCGGCAGTACGTGGCGGACCTCCTGAAGCCCGCCATCTACATCCGCCAGATACTGACGAGGCCAGAACTGCGTGAACACCTGGCTGAACACCACCCGCGGGACCTGGGGCTCTTCGAGACCGTCCTGGCCTAGAGCGAGGCGAAAGCGGTCAGCTGACCAACGGGCCGGAGCGGCAGACGGTCGACCTCCACGCCCTGCGTCATACCTTCGGCACGCACCTGAGCAAGAACGGCGTAGCGCCGCGCACCGCCCAGGCTGCTCTGCACCACTCGTCCCCCCGCCCTCACCATGCTTGCCCGCCGCGGCGGGAACGTCTACACCGATCCGAGCCTACTCGACGTGGCGGGGGACTGGCGGTGCTGCCGGAGTTGTCGTCCCTTCCGCCTCACGGCAGACGAGGAGATCGGCGCGCAGCTGATTGTCTCCCGTGGCCGTGGCAGGGCCGGCTGGATCGTCGCCCGCGGTTCAAGCAGAGCCATTGGGAGTCAGAATGAGGGCGGAATGCGCCGCCAGGATTGGCGACAACCGTACAGGGATTGCCGGATTCTGGCGCTTGACCTTATGATGCGGGCGGGGTATATTCGCGCCCCCTTTCTGGGGCCACCTCTGGCGGCCGTACCGGTGGAGGCGTCTTCGCATACCGTAACTGAGGGACGTCGCTATCCTTGCCGTTTTCCTGTGCGGACCAATGCCGTTCCTTCTCTTCGGGAGGAGCAGACATGCCAGGCTCTCGTCCGACGCCGTCTCGTGCCTTTGGCAGATGGTCTCCACTCAATCTCGAACCCCTCGAACCTCGGATCCTGCTCAGTTCCCCCACTTTCGCTCAGCTCACCGATCTATCCACCGGCGGATGCGGTGTGCCGGCGATCAGCACGGACGGCAACCGGATCGCGTTCACGGCGAACACGCTCGGGAACAACCCGGAGCACAATTTCGAGGTGTTTCTGTACGACCTTGCGACATCGTCCCTTACACAGGTCACAGAGACTAGCTCGGGTGATGTTCCGTACAATGTGAAAGTCGGCATAGATGCAGACGGAGACCGCCTGGCGTTCGCTATCAATGCGGACCCCCTGGGTGGTAATCCGGACGGCAACTACGAAGTGTTTCTCTACGACGCCGACAGCGACTCCCTTGCCCAAATCACCGATACGACGGGCTCCCTGTACGAGTGCGTGAAGCCATCGATAAACGGCGACGGGACGCTGATCGCCTTCCAATCCAGGGCTGACCTGACAGGCCAGAACTCCGAAGGAAACAGCGAGATATACCTCTATGATACGAATACGGCCACCTTGAGCCTGGTGACGGATGCCCCAGCGGGGAACAGCTCGTGGGCTTCCATCAGTGCCGACGGCCAGCGGATGGCGTTTGTCTCGAACGCCTACCTTCGGCAGGGCGAAGGTATGCTCAACCAGGCCTTCCTGTGGGACGCAGGGACCTCCTCCATAACACGCATCAGCGACCCGCAGGGAACCGGTGGCTCCACGCAGCAACTGGCCATCAGTGCGGACGGCAGCCGCGTTGCGTTCTACTCCGACAGCGACCTGACGGGCGGAAACGCGGACCGGAGCACCGAGGTCTTCCTCTACACGACGGCGACGGGCACCATCGAGCAGCTCACCGACACGTCTTTGAGCGCCCCGGGGAATTTCTTCGCCTTCCCGTCCCCGAACGCCGACGGCAGCCGCATCGTGTTCGCATCGAGCACCGACCTGACGGGCGACTATCCCGACATGGAGATCGACGTGTTCGCCTATGACGTGGCGGCTCTCACGAAACTGACGCAGCTTACCAGCGGCAATGCCGGCAGCTCTGCGCCCTCCGTGAGCGGCGACGGCACCCGCGTGGCGTTGCAGTCGAACGCTGACCTTACCGGCGGCAATCCGGATGGGACGGCCGAGGTGTTCCTGGTCAGTCTGGACCCGCCTCCGGTGGAAGCGGGCTCCATCCAGGGGCAGGAGTTCGAGGACTTCGACGGGGATGGTGTCGAGGATCCCGGCGAGGCGGGAGTGGGGGAGGGCAGGTGGACGCTGGGGGGCACAACGGTCTATCTGGATCTGGACCAGGATGGCGTGTTTGACCCGGGCGAGCCCAACACCGTCACCGCGCCCGACGGAGCATACGGCTTCTTTGGGCTGGCGCCGGGCGAGTATCACGTTCGGGAGGTCGTTCCGGCGCACTTCGCGCAGACAGCTCCTTCCGGCGGCGTCCACGTGGTGAGTGTTGTTGCCGGCGCAGCAGTTCCGGACGCTGACTTCGGGAACCAGGCGCTGGGCTACGTCGACCCGCTGACCCAGGTGACCGTCACGCCGTATTCGGGACTTGGCGGGGAAATCGCCAACTTCACGTCGTTCGGCCGGTCGATCAGCGCGGACGGCACCCGCATCGCGTTCGTCTCAAGCGCCGACCTGGCAGGCGCCAACCCGGATGGGAACTACGAGCTCTTCCTCTACGACACGGTGAGCGACGTCTTCTCTCAGGTGACGGATACCGCGAGCCCGCACGGCGGCCCCGGCATGTCCGTCGACATAAGCAGGGACGGCTCACGCATAGCATTTGCGTCCACGGCTGACCTTACGGGCCAGAATCCGGCCGGGGCGTATGAGGTCTTCCTTTACGATGTCAGCTCGGACAGCATCGTCCAGGTCACGCAGGGCGTGTATGGAGGCGGCGCCATCTCGCTGAGCGCCGACGGCACATTGCTCTGCTTCCGCTCTTCGGCGGACATTACCGGCGACAACCCGGACCTTGGCGATGAGATCTTCGTATACAACGCATACAGCGACGACTTCACGCAGGTTACCAACGATACTCCGGGCGGTTTATGGGCGCCAATGATAAGTGCCAGCGGGACGATGATAGCCTACGTGTCCGACGGAAACGCCACCGGCGAGAATCCGGATCGCAGCGAGGAGATCTTCTCGCTGAGCGTGCCTGACGGAACCGTGAAGCAGCTCACCGATACAACCAATAGCTTCGTCGCCCTGCTGGGCATGAGTGCTGATGGGCAGCGAATACTCTTCCAGTCCAACACGAACGCCACGGGCGAAAACCCGGATGACAGTTCAGAAGTCTTCTTGTACGACGGCTCTGCGGATGACCTGATCCAGCTAACGAGCGACCCCGACCCGTTTGCCATCAGCGGGGCCGGCGGGGCCGTCAGTGGGGACGGCAGCCGGGTTATATTCACCTCGCCCAGTGACCTCACGGGAGAGAATCCGGACGGCGGACAGCAGATCTTCCTCTATGACACCTGGACCGACAGCCTGACCCAGTTGACCGACGGGGTTGGAAGCAGTCTGCCCTCCGTAGATGACTCGGGCAGTCGAGTGGTCTTCAGCTCTGCGGAGGACCTAACGGGAGATAACCCCGATTTCAACACGGAGGTGTTCCTTACGCTCGTTCCACCGCGGTGGGGGCCAGCACTCGTCCACCAGTTTACGTGCGGCGATACCGTCGTTTCCATATGGGATGCGGCGGATCCCGTGGACATCGATGCTAACGATGTCAGGGTGGTGTTCGGCCCGGGTTGCAGCGTGGCGGCCATCGTTCTGGGTGGCACACAACCCATGGAGGGACTGGGCATAACGATATCTGGGGCGCCCTCTGTGGGCAGCATCGTTGATGCCCGCCTGGGGTCACGCGGCGAACTGGCCTTCCTCGCGTCGGATGCTCCCGTGACCTACGTGAACCTCCGATCGGACCTGATAGGTTACAACCTGAACGGGCTATCCCTTGGAGGCATTGCGTTCGCGGAAGATATCGACGGGGACGGGCTCACCGACGATGCTACAGGCGTCCATGTCGCTGGCCCCTTACAGACGTTGCTTGTCACAGGGGATTGCCGGGGGGATACATTGGTTGGCGGAAAGCTGGGGTTGGCAACGTTTACGAACGGCGCTCTTTCGGGGGAGCTGCGGACCGACGGTATCGGGGTGCTGCAGGTCCTCGGCGGCGACCTGAACGGCGACGTCATCCTCACCGGAGGCAACGTTGGCACGGTAACAACGATCGCAGTGGGCGGCCGCGGCGGCAGCATCATGGGCGACATCGTCACCCCGAACGGAGACGTTTCGACCGTCATGGCGATCGGCGGCGGCATCGCGGGCAGCATCCAGGCTCCGACCGGTAGCGTCGGCACCGTGATGGCCATCAACGGCGCGGTCACCAGCCCCACGATCTACGGCCAGACGGGCGTCAACCTGGTGCAGGCCATAAACGGCGGCGTCGCCTCCTCGATCACCTCGGGCGCATCGCTCGGCACGGTCATGGCCATCAGCGGAGGAATCTCAGGCAGCATCCAGGCCCCGAGCGGGGGCGTGGGCACCGTGATGGCCATCAACGGCGCGATCACCAGCCCGACCATCTACGGGCAGAACGGCGTCAACCTGGTCCAGGCCATCAACGGCGGCGTCGCCTCTTCGATCACGTCGGGCGCGTCGCTCGGCACCGTCATGG
>CAYUDW010000144.1:0-9157 GCA_964442595.1 uncultured candidatus Brocadiaceae bacterium | reverse complement strand
ACACGCGACCCTCGAAAATCCCGATCGGGCTGAAGATCCCTGGGAAGATCTGGAACGGCAGTTGTCGCGCGTGTGTCTTCAGCCAGAAGCACCGCGGGCAGAAGTTGGGAAGAGCCAGTTCGCTGAGGTTCTAGGCCGAAATGCGGAGGGGCTCAGCCGTCATGCCTCGCCCTCGCCACCAGTAAGCGGCTCTGGCACGTAGACCTGCTTTAGGGGCAGGAGGCCTTTGTATTTGGAGTCGAAGCGTTCGTAATACTCGAAGATGAGGTCGACGAGCTCGTCGCCGTCGACAAGCCGAAGGTTGCTCTTGTTCTGTGCAAAGCTCTTGGCCTGAGCTGTGAAGGTGCCAAGCGTGACGAGCAGTCCGAATTCGCCATTCTCAACCTTCCCGTACAGAGCGGAGACAATCGGATCCCCGACGCTGCCCTCTGTGCTCTTGACTTGAACCTTGATGATGGGAGGCTCAAAGCCGAGATCGTCTTTGTGGGCGATGATGTCGATTCCTGCGTCAGTCCCAACTGGCGTAACGCGTGTCTTGTATCCCATGGCCTCAAGTAGATGCGCAACGAAATTCTCCAATGGATAACCCTTCGCTTCCCGTGCGAGACGCTTGAGAACGTAGTCCCGCGTCGTCGCCTCGATCTCATCGACTACGATGGCAGCGGTCTCCTCGTCGGTATCGGGTGAGGTGGGAGCTTCACCCGCAAGTGCCGCAAGAAACTCGTCCGCGTAGTTCTTGACCTGAAAGAGCGTCAGCGCAGAGCCAATCTCGTAAAGAGCCCCCTGCGAGAATCGAGTTCGCGGGAACTCGCCCAGCCATTCGACGTCCCTCAGGTTTGGATACTTCGGATTGAGTGACGGATCGTATCGGTGAGCACTACCAACTTTCCCAATGTGGATCTGTCGATCGATCTTCGATGGGTAGACGACTAGATCGCCTGGCTGGATCTCGGTGATGAACTTGTAGAGCTGCCCTGCATGAACCGGAATCGCCCCCGGTTTCGCTTTGGGGTACGTCTCGGCCAGTCTTTCTTTCAGCGCTTCGCGATCTGCCCCGATCGACGAGACATCGCCCATCTCATCCCAGCCAATGGCAATAACGCCTCTCTTCAGAAAGAGGCTGTCAGCATCGCCGAGCCGACCTGCATGGATTCCCCAGATCGTCTTGTCTTGTTCGCTCATAGGTTTCTCCTATCCTGCCCATTCTTCGCCGAGGTGTTCGGCCTGCGCCACAACTGTCTCGGTTGCCTTCTTCTGCTTATCGGGCGGATAGTCGTACTTGCGCAGGGTACGTTTCACCATCACCCGTAGCTTGGCACGCGCGGATTCGCGCAGGGTCCAGTCGATAGTCGCGTTCTTACGAACGGTATCAGCGAGTTCTCTTGCAAGCTGGCTCAATACCTCGTCCCCCATCACGGCTACGGCGCTATCGTTCGTTTCCAATGCGTCGTAAAAGGCAAGCTCCTTTTCCGTAAGTCCGAGCTTCTCGCCGCGCTGGTTGGCCTCGCGCATCTCCTTGGCGAGCTTTATCAGCTCCTCGATCACTTGCAGGGTCTCGATGGCGCGATTCTTGTAGCGGTGAATGGTCGCTTCGAGCATCTCGGAGAATTGACGGGACTGGACCAAATTGGTTCGGCGACGCACCTTGATCTCATCGTTCAGTAATTTCGTCAGCACTTCCACGGCCAGGTTTCGCTGGGGCATACCCCGCACCTCGGCAAGGAACTCGTCGGAGAGAATCGAGAGGTCCGGCTTGTCGATGCCGACCACTTCGAGGATGTCGATCACACGATCCGGCGCGATCGCCTTGGAGACGATCTGACGGACAGCGGCACTCAACTCCTCCTCGGGCCGCAGGCTCGTAACCGTGTGCTTGACGAGAGACGCCTTCACATGCTGGAAAAAGGCAACTTCGTCTCGTGCTGCAATTGCTTCGGGTTGCGGCACAGCGAGCGCAAACGCCCTAGACAGTGCAACGACTCCCTTGACAAAGGCATCCTTCCCCTCTTCCTGCTGAACGATGTGTTCCTCGGCCAGCGGCGCGAAGTGAATCTTCTCCTGCTGTGTTCCTTTGAAGTAGGGCGTGTAGTCAAAGCCGTCGAAGAGGTCCCGGCAGACCTCCAGCTTCTCTAGCATGATCGCTACGGCTTCTCTTTGATCGTACTTGATCTCGCCCCGTCCGCCGCCTTCGGAGTAGTTGTGCATCGCCTTGCGCAGAGCGTCGGCCAAGCCGATGTAATCCACGATGAGTCCGCCGGGCTTGTCGCGGAAGACGCGGTTCACCCGCGCGATCGCCTGCATCAATGTGTGTCCCTTCATCGGCTTGTCGACGTACATCGTGTGCAGGCAAGGCGCATCGAAGCCGGTGAGCCACATGTCACGCACAATCGCGATTTTGAAGGGATCGTCCGGATTCTTGAACCGTTCCGCCAGGCGGTCACGGCGCTCCTTGCTGCGAATGTGAATCTGCCAGTCCGTGGGATCGGACGCGGAGCCGGAGATCACGACCTTGACGACGCCCTTTTCATCGTCCGCATCGTGCCATTCGGGGTGATCTCGGATGATCTCGTTGTAGACCTCGACGCAGATGCGTCGGCTCATGCAGACAATCAATGCTTTGCCCTCCATCGCCGACAGCCGCTCGTCGAAGTGGGAAAGCAGATCATCGACCACGAGCGTCAAGCGCTTGGGCGTCCCAACGATCTCCTCGAGCTGCGCCCACTTCGTCTTCAATCGCTCAACCCGCTCAACCTCTTCGCCTTCGGTCACCTCTTCCAGCTCCTCATCAATCTGAGGGAGGAGGCTCTCGGGTAGATCGAGGTTCGCGATGCGGCTTTCGTAGTAGATCGGCACCGTTGCCTTATCCCGAACGGCTTGCTGGATGTCGTACGTGCTGATTGTGTTTCCGAATACAGCGAAGGTATTGCGGTCGGACAACTCAATCGGCGTGCCCGTGAACCCGATGAACGTGGCGTTTGGAAGCGCATCGCGGATGTGTCTTGCGAATCCCGTGATGAACTCGTATTGGCTTCGGTGTGCCTCGTCCGCGATCACCACAATGTTGTCGCGATCCGAGAGGAGGGGGTGAGTATCCCCTTTCTCCTCAGGAAAAAATTTCTGGATCGTGGTAAATACGACCCCGCCCGAGGCAACGCGCAGCTTCTTTCTGAGATCCGCTCGGCTTTCGGCCTGCACCGGAGCTTGGCGAAGAAGCTCGGAACAGCGCGAAAACGTTCCAAAGAGCTGGTTGTCGAGGTCGTTTCGGTCCGTGATCACGACGATCGTTGGATTGCGCATGGCGGGGTGGAGGACCATCTTTCCGGCAAAGAAGACCATCGTCAGGCTCTTGCCCGCTCCCTGCGTGTGCCACACGACGCCGCCCTTCTTTTCTCCTTCCGGTTTCGAGGCTTCGACGACCGACTGCACGGCGCGGCGAGTCGCATGAAATTGATGATAAGCAGCGACCTTCTTCTCGATAACATCGCGGCCGTCTTCGAAGACAACGAAATGACGGACCAGATCGAGGAACCGTTCTCTATCAAACACGCCTTTGATTAACACCTCCAGTTCCAGTTCAGTGGCAGCAGCCACGCGTTCACCGGCAATTGTCTTCCACGGCAGGAACCATTCCCTGGGAGATGTTATCGTTCCCATTCGGGCTTGCTCCCCATCGGAGATGATGAGCAGCTCGTTCGTCGTGAACAGAGACGGGATCTGAGCCTTGTACGTCTCGAACTGCTTGCGCGCCGTCTCGACCGTCGCACTCTCATCCGCCGGGTTCTTCAGCTCAATCACAGCCAGCGGGAGACCGTTGACGAAGACAACGACGTCCGGCCGTCGATTGTGCTGGCCTTCGACGACCGTGAACTGGTTCACCACCAGCCAGTCGTTCGCTTCCAGATGCTCGAAGTCGATCAGTGTCACCAGGTCGTGGATGATCCCTCCGGGATCATCCACGGCATCCTCACCCTCCGCTTCGCTCCTCCCTCTCCCATTGGGAGAGGGCCGGGGTGAGGGTTCCCGTCGATATTCGACGGGAATACCGTCGGTGAGCATCTTGTGGAACGTCCGGTTGCAAAGAATAAGGGAAGGCGAGTCGATGTGGAGGACTCTCCGCAGAGCCTCTTCCTTCGCCTCAGCAGGAAGACGCGGATTCAGCGAATCGATAGAGCTCTCCAGACGCTCGCGCAAGATGACTTCGGAGTAGCTCGTGCGCTCTGGTGTAGCTCCGTCATACGTAATGTCGGGGCCATGAAGGACTGACCACTTCAGCTCCTCGAACCAATCGAGGGCGGCTTCTTCGACGTGGGATTCGCAGACTCGTGTGTTCGCGCTCACTCTCACCTCAGCTTCTTAGCATGCGCTCTCCGCAGCCACTATCGTTCTTCGCATCATTCCGAAAGCTCTCGCATCCATCAGGCATCGATCCCTTCGGATGCTTACGGCAGTCTCTCAATCACAGCTCTCTTGAGCTCTTCGTACGTCGTCATGCCTGGAGCTATCAGGGGTGCTAGTGTGTCACGCATGAAGGCATCAGTGTTGTTCCCGCATCGCTGCAAACCGAGCAAGTTCTTCAGACCAACATAGATCTCGCCGGCTGCGGACTTCAGATCATCCGGCGGGTTGCCGCGATTGGCGCTACTTGCGAGAGCATCGTCCCGGACCTTGATAGCCTCATCAAGCAACTCCGGCTTGCCCTCGCGGTTCACCAATGCGTCAATTACCTCATCCGTGAAGAGGTAGGACTCCAGGTTTCTCCTGGACAGCACTATGGTCCCTTGTGATTCCAGCTCTCCAACCTCGTCGGCCGACCTGTCGTCGCGGTCCATCAGAGGTACGACTCCAGTGGAAGGAAGGATCCGCTCCAGAGCCTTTCGAATCGACACTCCAGCGATCACGACTTCTTGAGCCGAACCTCCCGATACAAACAGGACCTCGGGCTCATGGCTTCCAAGTATCCTATTGAAGATCTCGGCATCGAAATCACGACGGCGGTTACCGACCGAGGAACCCTCGCAGACAACGACTCGCTTGGGCGCAATTCTCTCAGACAAGTCATCAAGCGCTATCGAAAGAAGCTTCTCCCAAGCTACTCTGCCGAGCGTGACGGGCCTTATTTCGGTTGGCGCGTCAAGGTTAACTCCCTCGAAGTCCAGTATGCAAACCGAACCAGGCGAGGCTACCTCCATCTCCTGAGCCGCTCTGAGAACTCCCAGCGAGTGCGTCGTTATCCACAGCTGTGATTCTTCCGGGAGAACCTCGACAAGTTCGCGAAGCAAGGCCCCCTGCACGCGAGTATGCAGATGGGCGTCAATCTCGTCGATGCAGTAGATCGCGTCAGGGAAGTATTTCTTCTTGATGTGCAGGTCTAGCAGCAAGTCAAACGCTGCCTTCTCGCCCCCTGACAGATTCTTGTAGTGATAGGATGAAGCCTCGCCCTTGTCGAAGAAGAACGCGCCAGCGCCAAGGGGATCTTGGATGCTTCGCAGTACCAATTCGCCGAAGACATGCTTCATCGATGAACGGACGCCCCCGATCAGCTCTTCACGGAGATCCTCGACGGTCCTTTGGTCGTTTTCCGAGTCGTAGACAGCAGCAGTTGTGTCATACACCAAGCGCTGGTAGTTCGCTGATACGACCTGGTCATTCTCAATGACACGTCCAAAGCGAACCTGCTCAGAAGGGACGCCGGAACGGTTGATGCTGCTGACAGAGAAGTCTGGATCATTCCGGTATGCGGTGCGCACATAGAGACTGCCCTTCTTGGCTTCCTGTTCGCCGTGGAGGCTGACCTCAACAGTCTTCCTCCACGCGAAGGGGAGAACCTGCAGCTTTCGGAAGTAGAGCTCGTCATCGGTTCGGCCAAATCCAGCGGAATGTCGATACCAGTGAAGCAGCGCATCGAACACGGATGACTTGCCGCATCCATTCGGCCCGACCAACACAACAAGCTTCGCAGTGCTGGGGATGTCGCATACCAGGGTGTCTGTGAACCTTTTGAAGTTGCTAAGGTGAATGCTTTGGACCCTCATGTTGGCTCCTCCCGGAGAGTCGCCGACACCTCACCCGACAGCAGCCTTGGAAGCAAGGCATCTCGCGAATCTTCCAACGCTCTGTTGCCAAGGCAGTTGGCGAAGAGTCGGCCGAACAGCGGGGACACCAGAGCATCGTAGGCGTGGACCAAATCGCTCGGCGGAACAAGGAGGGGCAATGATTCCACTCCTCCCCTGTTGATTCCCGGCTGAGCCGAGTTGCTGTTCAAGTTGACGATCTCCTCTGTCATCCATGCTTGATCAAGCCAGAAGAACAGGTAGCGTTGGCTAAGCGGATCACCGCCTCTCAGCAAGAAGACGTGCTCGTTCACGCAGCAATCGCGAAACGGGAAGCCGTCCTGGAAGTAGGACTTGCGCCCGAGGCTTGCCCCGTCCTTGTAGAGGAGGACATCGCGATCGTTCACGACCCCCGTCTTCAGCGACTTGAAGAACTCGAAGGGGACGTACTTCGTCTTGCTGTAGTCGTATCTTCCGAGACCCAGCACGTTTTCGGCGCCTATGCTCGGGATACCTTCAGTCAGGTGCTTGACCCCTCCTCTGGGGCGCTTTCCGGTGGAGATATCTAGATCGGTATTGCCAAGCGACTTGACCTCCCATCCCTTCGGGATCTGGCCAAGGGGGGAGTCTTGGAAGCTGTCGGGGAAGAGGGATGCGGTTTCGGGGTCCATGCCGATGGGCTCGCGGTCTTCGGCCTTGGCGTGGACGGGATCGAAGTCGACGAACCAGCTCTTGAAGATGGCCTGGGCGATCGCTTCCAGCGTCCGGTTCATCCGTCGATTCAGCTCGATCTTGTCGTCCAGCGTCCCGAGGATGTGAGCGATGCGTCGCTGCTCATCCAGTGGCGGAAGCGATACCTCTAGTTGACTGAAGGCTGACTTGTTCAGAATGGGGGTTCGCGATCCTCCAGATCCTAGACGGAAGATCTCGTCTCGGCGCGCGGACAGATCGTAGTACAGGTAGAGAAGATCTACGTCGTCGCGATCTGGAACGACTGTATTGATCTGCTGATTTGTCACGGACGGTTCCTCGATCAGAAGCGCCTTGCCCATCTGCCAGCCGATACATGAGACAGCGACTCCCCTTTCCACAACACACTTGCGAAGAAGCTCTGCGCCTTTCGCAGAGAGGAACCGCTGCGGCATCTCAACGGTTCTGCTTCCAGTCATGTCAGATGGGGTGATGAACGGCATCATTTCGCCGAAGCACTCGGGCCGAGAACTCGGAGGGGTTCTGCCAGTCGTGACTGTGCCCAAGTCTTCGATTCGGACAACATCCCAATCACACATCAAACCCAAACCCCTTCAGGTTCTTCCGGATCTCGTCTTCGAGGCGCTTCGATTCGGCAAACTGGTCCGACAGCTCCGATGTGAGCCGCTCCATCTTCTCCTCGAACGGCTCGTGATCAGCTTCGGCTTCCGGCGCACCGACGTAGCGGCCGGGTGTCAGCACGTGATCATGCTCGCGGATGTCATCGAGTGTCGCAGCCTTGCAGTATCCGGAGACATCCTCGTAGGACTCCTCGTTCTCGCCCCGCCATGCGTGATACGTGCCAGCGATCTTGGCGATGTCGTCATCCGTCAGCTCGCGGTGCGTGCGATCGACCATCGTGCCCGTCTGCCGCGCGTCGATGAACAGCGTCTCGCCGCGTCGATCGCGCAGAGGGCCACTTCTTTTCGTCGGTGTGCCCGACTTGTCGCGGGCGATGAACCAAAGACATGCCGGGATCTGCGTTCCGTAGAAGAGCTGACCGGGCAACGCGATCATGCAATCGACCAGATCGGCCTCGATGATGGCCTTGCGGATCTCACCTTCGCCGGACTGGTTGGTGCTCATCGATCCGTTGGCGAGGACGAAGCCGGCAATCCCGGTCGGCGCAAGATGATGGATGAAGTGCTGCATCCAGGCGAAGTTGGCGTTCCCTTCTGGCGGAACACCGAATTTCCAGCGGACATCCTCACGCAGGCGATCGCCGCCCCAGTCGGAGTCGTTGAACGGCGGATTGGCGAGAAGGAAGTCGGTCTTCAGGGTCTTGTGCAGGTCGTTGTGGAAGCTGTCGGCGTGCTGTCCGCCAAGGTTGGCTTCAATGCCTCGGATGGCGAGGTTCATCTTGGCAAGCTTCCACGTCGTCGGGTTCGATTCCTGGCCGTAGATCGACAGTTCGCCGACCTTCCCGTTGTGGGCGCGGATGAACTCCTCGCTCTGCACGAACATCCCGCTCGATCCGCAGCAGGGGTCGTAGACGCGGCCTTCGTACGGCTCGATCATCTCGACGAGGAGCTTGACGATGCAGCGGGGCGTGTAGAACTCGCCGCCTTTCTTCCCTTCCTTGCTCGCGAACTGACCGAGGAAGTACTCGTACACCCGGCCGAGGATGTCCTTGGAGCGGTTCTCCGCGTCTCCCAGGCCGATGGTGCCGATGAGGTCGACCAGCTCGCCCAGCCGCTGCTTGTCGAGCGCCGGACGGGCGTAGTCCTTGGGCAGGACGCCCTTGAGCGACGGGTTCTCCTTCTCGATCGCGACCATCGCGTCGTCGATCAGCTTACCGATCTCCGGCTGCTTGGCTCGTTCCTGCAGGTACGACCAACGCGCCTCCTTGGGCACCCAGAAGACGTTCTTCATGGCATAGGCGTCGCGATCTTCGAGTTCTTCCTGAAGGAGCCTGGGCTCGGCGACATGCCATGCGCTTTCCGGATCAGTCAACTCACGATCGATCTCTTGGCGGCGCTCCTCGAACGCATCGGAGATGTACTTAAGGAAGATCAGCCCGAGGGCGACATGCTTGTACTCCGACGGGTCCATGTGCCCGCGCATCTTGTCCGCCGCCTGCCAGAGAGTCTCTTCAAACCCCAGCGTCGCGCCGTTGTTGGTGTTCTTGCTCTTTCGCGCCACTTGCCCGTCCCTTCAGTTCTTGTCTTTACTAGAAAATCCTATCCCAATCGCATTGTGCGGGCAACTGAGGAGGGATGCGTGCTCTTGGTGTAGTTTCCAGTCAGCTCTATAGCGTAGCGCCGTG
The DNA here is from genome assembly GCA_964442595.1 of uncultured candidatus Brocadiaceae bacterium. Classification (GTDB taxonomy): domain Bacteria; phylum Planctomycetota; class Brocadiia; order SM23-32; family SM23-32; genus DAOVRD01. Next base: position 91 of record CAYUDW010000144.1, on the reverse strand, counting down.
CTTGCGACGTTGGCTAACCGGCTTACGTCACCAGCGGCTGCCAACCCAGGGCGTTGAAGAACGGATCGATGAATTCATGTCTAGCTTGGGT
>CAYUDW010000143.1:0-9203 GCA_964442595.1 uncultured candidatus Brocadiaceae bacterium | reverse complement strand
CTCTTGAGATAAAGACATATTAAAAAACTTCTTATAGAACAAAATAAAAGAATTCCCGACTTCCGCACTTAAATCGCTAAAACCCGCCTAAACACTGGATTTTTATTTTTTTAAAGGCACTACATTTTCAATTTTTCTATAATATAGGGAGTCATCGATCTTTTAATATTAAAGATCTTATATATCTTTTTAGCCTCTTTAGACATCCTGGAGGGAAGCCCGTAGCGTATTCTTTTTTCTTTATCAAATAATATGGAAGTCTGTACCCTAATTAGAGTCTGTCTTATCTTTTCTATACTCAAGTTTTTGTATTGTAATTTCACCCGGTACTGCATCTGTTTTACCAGAGCGTAAGCGGTAAAACATATGGCCATATGAGCGGCAATCCTTCTTGGCTTCCAGTGAAATACCGGCCTTACTTTAAGATCGTGTTTGGTAACCCTAAAGGCAGCTTCTACATTCCACAGGTCATTATACTTTTCCAATATTTCACAACTTTTAGCTTTAGCATTGGTGATGACCCCATGTAAGCCATCCCATCTACTATCTTTACCTATCTCTTCTTTATTTAGAGAGATATTGCCTTTTACCTTGAGGTATTTCCGGTATCCTGAATTTAGGAGATAGCTCTTAGGATTACTACTTTTCTGCAGTTTTTTCTTTAATTTTTCTATCTTTTTTTCTCTATCTGATCTATCCTTTAAGGCCCGTTTGCTACTATAGTTTACAATTAACTTTTTATTATTATAGCTAAAACTGGCTATCTGGTATCCGGGAGTTATCTCCTGGTAATTTTGGAGATTTAGGATTTCATCTTTTAATTTACTATTCATATTCCTCAGTCTTGCCCCTACTATATATTCAAAATTATTTTCTTCTAATTCGCGGGTATTAACGGTAGATAACATCCCACTATCTGCTACTAACACTACTCTCCTTATATCGTATTTTCTTCTAATCTCGGCAAGGGCTGGGATTAGGGTATGGCCTTCATAGGTATCTCCGGGAAATATCTGATAATCTATAGGGAGACCCTCGGTAGTTACCATAAGGGTAAGTAGTACCTGAGGTTGACTCGATTTACCATCTTTACTGAAGCCATTCTTTTTAAGCTCATCCGAGGTAAATGATTCAAAGTAGATAGTGGTGGCATCATAGAAGATGACATCTATCTTTCCCCCAAATAGGTTTAGGGTATTCTGGTAGGTTATCTTCTTTAATCTATCTATGGCCTTATCATCTAATTGGTCCATCATCCTATATACTTTATCTAAATCGATAGTTATTCCGAAATCTTCTTCTAACATATCTACTGAGGCACGTTTGCTTACCGGATTGGCTATTCTAGCAAGTACTATATCAGAAAATATACGGACTGCCATCTTACGTCTGGCTGGATTTTTAATCACCTTTTCATATCCCAGATCGTAAAATAGTCTACCATAGGCTTCGTGTATCCCGGAGATCAGCCTTTGTTCTTCTATCAAGTTTTTTAGATTAACCCGGTAGAAAGAATCAGCATATTTTCTTCTGCTTTTTAGTTTTACTATCTCTTCCGGTTTAAAGAGAAATTGCTGATTACCTGCTTCCAACTTTATCTTTATAGATTCGGCCAGTAGTTTTAATTTTTCTAGTTCATCTTCATCATAGGCAACTCCAATATGTCTTATGATCTTTTGAGTTACCCGTTCTCCCTTTCTTATAGACTGAACTATTTGAACGTATTTAGTAGCACCCTTATTTGAGGTTTTTACTCTTATAAACATAATATGAGTTTAGCATAATAATATGGTAATGTCAAGCTCTTATTTAAAATATGGCACTACATTGACCTTTCAAATTAAAACTCCTTATTTTATTGGAGTTTTGGTTTTGAATAGGGGGAAAAGTGCGGAAGTCGGGAAGAATTCTTCTCTGTGATTTCTTGAGAAAAATTTTTAAGAAATACTTTAATCTTATCGTGAATTGATATTTCCTCTACAAAAATTGGAAGCTTATCAATAGAAGATAGAACATCTAAGAAAACTAAAAACTCGTATTCATCAAAAACATCAATAAGCTTAAACAAATCTTCCCATTTGTATTCTAAGCACACACGGATAAATGATTTCGCTAATTTATCTTTCCCGCTCTCTTCAAAACCATAATCCTTTTCGTTGAGGAAACTTTGGTAATTATTTCTTATGAGTCTATTAAAAATATCTTGACTATTTTCTTTTTTTATTACAATGCGGATATAAATCCAGTCCTCCCATTGGTTCCAGAAAGGATTTCTAATGTTCTCATTATCTCTAATATTTTCTATAAATTTATTTTTTTCAAAAATTGGAGTAACTTTCTCTAAATCTCTTAAAAAATCATCCGCTATATTTTTTTTATTTGCTTTGTGAGAAATAACGATATTTTTCAACAATGAAGAAATTCCATTTTCCCACACACTCACTAAGTAATTTTTTGAATCATAATCGTTTTTATCTTTTTTCCATTTATCAAATTGTTTTTTAAGTTCTTCAAAGTCAATTGAGATTTTCTCCTTTATTTGTAAATTTTCATCTGCAATCAACTCTTTAAATGTAACATTATCTTGATATGCCAAAGATGGTATAAATTTTTCTGAATCCATATAGTACGCATTGCCTGCACCGTACCCTTTATGTTTTCCCAAATAAACATCAATTAAATTTAATTCAATAAGTCCCGGAAGATTTTTCTCCTTTTTATATTCTTTTCTTAAATACTTCAAGAACAAATTTTCGAAAAAATCACGATTAGAAAGAACTTTTAAATCCCTCAAAATTCTAGGATTTTCTTCATATTCAAATTTTAATTTTTGAGCAAAGAAAAACTCTTGATACCTTCTGTGTTGGTAAATAAAGGTTTGACTTTGGTTTGCCTTAGAATATGTATTTTCAAAAAATAAATTAGATGAATAATTGAGAATAATATTTACAGACTTGTAATCTAACCGGGGAAACATTTGGATAATCAATTTTTGCAAATCTTTTTGGGGAAAACGAAGTTGAAACTTTTTTTGAAACTCAAAAGAAATATTTTGATTCAAAGCAATAATTGCTTCTTTTTTCGGATTAAGAAGATTAATCTCCTCAATGTTTTTTCTATGTTCTTGATTATTTAAAAGTAAGCATACTTTTTTCTCTAATAAATCTAGAATAATACTTTCTTTATCAAGTTCATTAATCGTATCCCAAAGTAATTTTATAAGGAAAATATCTTTTATATCTCTGATAAGAATTTTATTGTCCTTTTTCAGTTGTTGTAATTGTTTATTTTTATCTGAATTATTTTTTGCATCGAAATATTGGGTGATGTATTCTTCATCTAAATCATCAATTTGGTATTCAGTAATTTGCGGAAAATATATTTTAGATTTTATTTTATTTAAATTTCCCGAGCGGCAAGAAATAATTATTTTTTTACTTTTGTTACTTTGCTTTAGTTCGTGAATATGCAACAATACATTATCTGCCCTTTCTTCTCTTAACTCGTCTAATCCATCGAAAAGATAGATAAAACCAAGTTGTTTGCCTCTTATTTTACTATCATTTTGTCTTCCTCTAAGTATATTTTCGAGACTGTCTGTAGCGCAACTTTTAAGATTAATTAATATTGGTACAGCATCATTTTTTTGCAAAATTTCTATTATTTCATTTCCATTCTCCTTGTTCAATCCTCCAAATTCTTGAAGTAGTTTATGCATGAAAATAGTTTTTCCTGATCCTGGATGTCCTGTTATTAAAAATTCCATTCTATCGGAAGAAAAAATATCATATTTTACATCTTTTACTGCTTCTTTCTTTATATCTATAAAAGGAAGTTCGAGATATTCTGATGATTGAAGAAAAGTGAGTATTTCGGAGCTACAACTATTTTTGATAAAACCAAGCTCGTCACCAATATCAAAATATAGTTGTGTTAAATCTAAGTTTAATGGTTGATTAAGTAGAATCTCAAAATTACTTTTAATAAACCATTCAATTTCTATTTTTCCTGCTTCTTTTTCTATTTTTTGTTTGTATTCTGGATTTTTACTTCCAAAAGAAAGATGGGTGTAAATAATAATTTTATCTAAATCTTTGTAGCTTTTCTTAGCCTTTTTTATCGAATCGATAATCTGTTTCTTGGAGCTACTATCAGATAGTTTATTATCAAAAAATTTTGATTGAAAGCCAATGCATTTGTTAGTTTTCTTGTCATTAATAGGATAAGTCTCCAATCCAACTTGATTGTAGTTTCTTCTTATGCCTTCTGTTATACCAAATTTTCTGCAAAATAAATGATAACAAAGATCTTCGAAAGACTTTCTGTAGTTTTCATTCTTTATTTTAAATTGATTCCAATCAATTTTTATTGTCATAAATAAAAATATCCCCTTTAAATTTCTTTGGAGTTAGGTCTTCACATTTGTGATATACCGTAATTTATTAAAATATTATAAAAGCATAATAAAAGCCTGCCTTCTGCTATATTTAAATCATTTGAGAAGACATTAGGAACCTGCACTTTTCAGACCCCTTACAAAAAGTTAAAAAAAGTTACCGAATTATTGTGTGAGCATACCCCGTCCCTTGACATATGTTAATACGGTCCTTTCCAATTCTCTAAATCCTTTAAAAATTCACTTAAATTTCTCTGAGCATATACTTTGGCTATTTGTGGGGGGTTTAAACCAGTTGATTTTATAAAATTTAACCAACATTTATCAATCAACAAAAAGTCACAATAAGAAGCCGGGACAATAGTATGAAATATATCACGCCATTCTTTGTCTAGCATTTTCATATTTTCATTTATTGCTATGTAATCGATGCATGATTCCCATAAAAATTCTGTACATGGAAATTTATATGTATTAGCCTTTTCTTTTCTTTTTCTAAAACGTTTTTTTGCATTAGAAAGAGCATTAATATTATTTCTTGCTCTTTCAATAATAGGAAATAAACTTTTCTCCCAATTTTCCTCTAGTACTTTACCGTTTTCCAAATCTTGCCGGTAAGCTGAAAAAATTTCTGACACTTTTAAAGGATCTTCAGGTTTGTGAATTTTTATAAATGAATCCAATAATCCTAAATCTATGGCGGGGCTATTTTTTTTATATATTTTTTCTTTCTTAATAACTCTCGTGAAATTAAAATCTAAAAAAGCTGCCCCTATTGAATCAATAAACTTGTACAAATTTTGAATTTGCTCTTGGTTATCTATAGCCATACTTTCAATAATTGATACCATGGACAACATTAAAGTACCACCTAGATTATTTAAAATCTTGATGAATCTATCAGCTAAATCATTATCCCCAATAAAATCAAATAATGCCCACGTATCTAAGTAGACTGTAGGTGGACATGCAATCTGATCAATCCTCACTATTATTTTCCCATTGATATTTTCCTTAGAATATTTAAGCATTACTTAATCCAAATAACTCCTTTCTGCAAATTACTGAACTATAAATCGTAATTTATTGGTCTTAATAATTCAAAGGTATACATTTGTTAAAGAGCTGCGCGGAGTGCTCAAGTCCGCCCAAAGCATTAATATTCACATTACAGCTTCAATAAATGGCCATTCCTTTTTAACCACTCTTGATGTTTTTTATAATCCGTTATTAACATTTTTACCTTATTCCAAAATGCTCGTGAATGATTTTTTTCGTCAAGGTGAACGAGTTCATGAACAATAACATAATCTACTACAGGTAAAGGAGCCATAATCAACCGCCAAGAGAAATTTAGATTATTACGGCAGGAACAAGAACCCCATCTTTTTTGTGCATTTGTAATGTTAATTTTATTATATTTGAATCCTCTTTTTTGTGCATACCACTTAACTCTCTCGAAAATTTTCTCATAAGCTCTCTCCTTATACCAGTCAATAAAAATTTCCCTAGCATTTGCTAAATATTCTTTGGAAAGATAAAATCTATCTTCAAAATTCAGTGGAGTTTTTTGATTTTCAACTAACCTTATCCGGTAATAATTCCCAAGATAAAGAAAACCTTCCCCATTGACAAATTCCTTCTTAGAAAATTTTATATCTCTCAATTGCATCTCTTTTTTCTTCTTCTTAATCCAGTTACTATGTTTTAGAATAACTCTATTAATAATTTCCTCGCTTACTTTAAAAGGTGCCCTTACTATTAAAGTGGCCTCATCACTTACCTGGAGGGAAATAGTTTTTCTTTTTGAACGTATTATTTTTTTAATTTCCACGATTTTTTCCTCCATAAATGTAGTAAGCAAGCTCAATTAATTTTTGAACAATTTCATTTCTCCTCTTAAACACCTCTTTTTTCCCTTTTAATTTTGGTAGAAGTAGATTAAGTATAATATGGGATTTCAGCTTTTTTTGTTTTGTAGGATTATCCCAAAAGTCAATCGATTTTACTTCTCTTTCTATAATTCCAACAATATCCTTAGTCAAATCGATGAGAAAATCAATGTCTTCTTTTTTAAGTTCTTCAACAGACATTTTCCCAAATATTTCTCGTTTAAGCAATCCAAAAAAGGGCATTCCTCTCTTTGGGTCAATACCAAATACCTCCTCTGCTTCTCTGCCCTCTTTCATCTCAACTCTTAATTTCTCCATCTCAGCTGCCAGAATATCCCAATTTTCCTTATATTCTTCAAGAAGCCTCTTTAATCTATCAGAAAATCTTTCATAAAGTTCCGGGTCTTCCTCGTAATGTTTATTAATGTGTTCTACAATTGCGAATTCCAGTTCTTCGCTCTTTGATTTTGACGATTTTATTTTTTTTGTACTTCTAATAAATTCATCAGATAAGAGGGGTAGCGGAGGTATTTTAGGATTAACTCCTTGTGAAACAAGATACTCCTCAACAATCTCCCTTATTTTATTACTTGCATCTTTTATGCTAAGCTTATCGTCCCTATATCTATTTCTGGCAGATTGTTTTATAAAATTAAGAATTTTAAGGTCTGCCGCATATTTTAATGCTTCCGGATCAGGAAGAACTTGGTCCATCGCCTTATTAAAATCTCTTACCATCGTGATAAATTCACTTCTTATTTCTTCATCAATAAGAAGGTCGATACATTCATCAATATTCTCACGCCAGTTATCAATTCCATTTTCTTTAAAGAAACGATTGATACGGGCATGAGTGTATCTTAAATTATCAATACTTTTAGATTTATTTATAACAACCCGGGTAATTTCTTCAATATCTTCATCCGCATATATAGCCAGTGCCTCTTTCAAATGTTTAAGTACACCGACATAATCCACCACAAAACCACAACTTTTATTTTTATAAACCCGGTTCACCCGGGCTATTGCTTGTAGTAAGTTATGCTCTTTTATAACATTATCCAGATACATTACCTGTTCGATTGGTGCATCAAAACCAGTAATGAGCATTTTTTGAACTATAATAATTCCAACTTCTCCTGAACTTTGATTCCCATCAACATTCTCAAAGGGCAGCTTAAAGCTTTCTATAATGGCCTCGTGTTTTTTAGAATCAGTATAGGGATGATACTTTACTGGGTCGTTAGGATTTCCAGATATTACCACTTCAACTTTTAATTTCTCAAGCAGATTAATATCAACGTTACCGTAGCCTTCCTTTAATTTCCTTATTTTCTTCTTCAATGCTTCTTTAAGAGCTTTCTTATATCGTATTGCGGCAATCCTTGAAACAGTAACAACTTGTGCTTTAAATTTATTTGGGAAAACATGCGTGACATAGTGGTCTATCATATCTTTTGCTTTATCACTTATTACATTTTTATTTTCAAGATAAGACTTCCAGGTATATCTTCCCATTATCTTATGCTTTTCCTCAGCATCCAGCATTGAGAATACATCTTCAAATTTCTCATTGGCCGCTTCTTCATCAGTTAATTTCCCACTATGAGTTCTGCCTTCATAGACAATTTCCACTGTAACGCCATCATCAACTGATTGTTTTATACTATATTTATCGATATACTCCCCAAAGGTTCTTTCCGATTTTTCTATAGGTGTACCGGTGAAGGCAATTCTTATGGCATTCGGCAATGATTTTTTTAGATTAGCCCCAAGATATTTATATTGAGTCCTATGCGCTTCATCTATCATTATTAAAATGTTAGGGGATTCGTTAAGTAATGGAAATTCTTTTTTTAGTTCTCTTTCCTGAAATTTGTAAATCATACCCATAACTAAATCAGGGGTATTTGTTTTTAACAATTCCTGATATTCTATTATATTTCCTGCGAGATTAACAGTGTATCCCACGCTTTTCGAGGTATTTCTTAACTGTTCTTCAAGATTTTTTCTGTCTGTAACAAAGACAATTTTAAATTTGCTTAATTCAGGGTCACGGTACATAGCCCTGACAGTATACATCATGGTAAGTGATTTACCGGAGCCCTGTGTATGCCAGACAATTCCACCTCTTTCCTTTGATGTTTTACCTTCCTTTATCCTTTTAATAATCTTTTTTACTGTCCTGAATTGCTGATATCTAGAAACTATTTTGTCAACGCCACCATCAGAACTTTTTTTGAATAGTGTAAAGATATGAAGAATGTCCAGAAGATTTCTTTGGGAAAGCATCCCTTGAATAAGAACCTGCTGGCTGGCGATGTTTTTATCCTCGCTTATATCCGACAGGCAATAAGGATATGGGTCTTTCCATTCCACAAAATGCTCGTATCCGCTGGTAATTGTGCCACATCTTGCCTGCTGGCTGGAGGTAATTAACATAAATAAGTTATACCAGAACAGTTTTTCATTACCTTCTTTTTCTCCTCTTTTATTCTGGTATCTTAAAAGTTGAATAAATGCTTCATTCATTGGGTCAGCAATGACTGGCGATTTACATTCAACAACTATAAGAGGTAAACCATTAACAAAGAGGACGATGTCGGGGATAATATGCTTTTCCATACCCGGAACATTAACTTTAAACTGGGATACAGCGATGAAAGAATTATTTTCAGGATTTTTAAAGTCAATAAATCTAACGGTTGGGCTTCTCTCTCCGGTTTTTCTATTTTCATACACAGATATATTTTCAAGAAGCAAATCATGAATTTCTCTATTGGCCTCTAAAGGTGAATTTGCCTGTGGTGTTGTGATTTTTCTTACAACTTCGGTTATCTGGTCTTCTTCTATCCAGGGGTTGATTCTTTTTATTGAATTTTTAAGTTCTTCTTCAAGAATTACCTCTCTAAAAT
>CAYUDW010000142.1:7961-9215 GCA_964442595.1 uncultured candidatus Brocadiaceae bacterium | reverse complement strand
ACCTTCGCCTCCTCGGGGATCTGCGCGCCGAGCACCTTGCCGAGCTGGTGGGACATGTTCAGCGGCAGGTCGTCCGCGCCCCAGACTATCCGCTCGAGCGGCACGTTCTCGAACAGCGTCTCCACCGCCCTATACGTGGCCGAGCTGGTGCAGAGCTCCAGGTAGGCGTGCTCGACCTGGCCGGCGATCCGGATGTGGTGCTCCACCTGCTGAGCCCCGGCGTGGGCCAGCACGAAGTTGACGTCCGGGTAGCGTTCCGCCAGCACGGGCACGTCGTCCAGGCCCGCCTGTCCGCCGTAGGTGTGCAGCAGCACGGGCAGCCGCCGCTCGTTGGCAATCTCGAACGCCGGCGCATAGCCGGGATAAACGTAATCGTAGCCCATGAGGACCAGCATCTTGAGGCCGGTGAACCCCTGGGCCAGGCGCCGCTCCACTTCGGACCTGACGGCCTCGGGGTCGCCCGGCCAGACGTAGACGTAGCCGAGCAACCGGTCCGGGTACTTCTGCATGGCCTCGTACATCAGCTCGTTGCAGGCCTCCATGCGGAAGCCGCCGCAGGCCAGCGAGCTGACCAGCGAGGTCTTGACGCCCGACTGATCCATGGCGCGAACGAGGTGGTCGGCCGGCTCCTCGCCCCAGGGAACGGGGCCCCGCATCAGATGCGCGTGCATGTCGACGATCTGGTACTCGGCCAGGGACTCGCCCAGTCGGCCCTTCTCCAGAAGTGTCGTCATCGCCCTATCCCTCCGATCAGCCGGTCAAGATTGCCCGAACCGACGAGCTGCTTGTCGCCGTCGCTGAGGTCCGAGTAAGTGAGCATCGTGACGGAGGCCATCGGCTCGGCGTAGGGGAAGCCGGTGCCGAACAGCAGCCGCTCGGCCCCCACGTGGCCAGTCATCGACTCAAGGCCCAGGTGCACGCTGTAGGGGCTGCCGACGGCCAGGTAGACGTTGGGAAACGCCTTCATCAGGGACACCAGCGTGCGCTGGGAGCGGTAGCCGAGCTGGTACATGACGATCGGCAGTCCCGGGTGCCGACCGGCCAGGTCGGCGACGGCCTCGAACCCGAGTGCGGAGTTCCGGCACAGCACGGGGATGCGCCTTTCCTCCAGCAGGCCGAGCAGCGTGCCCGCGCACCATTCAGCCGTGCTCCAGCCGTCCTGTCCCGGCCTCAAGGTCGCGGCACCGCTGCCGTGGGCGATCAGTTCGTCGATCTGCTCCCGCTCGGACGGCACGTCGCCGTGCCCGGTGGGCA
>CAYUDW010000142.1:0-7861 GCA_964442595.1 uncultured candidatus Brocadiaceae bacterium | reverse complement strand
AGGCAGGGAACTTTCAGCGGCCGCATGCCGTCTAATGGGACAGGCAATGGCGGCGCTTGGCTTATAATCCGGCGGGGCTGTGCGGATTAGGTACGAGGGGAAGGTTCGCCTCTGCCGAGGGATGGAGCGCAGTGGCTGAGTCAGAGGCCATCTTGCTCACGCGGTACGCAAGGGAGCGGGACCCCGAAGCGTTCCGGGCGCTTATTCGCCCGCATGAGAGCATGGTGTTCGCCGTCTGCAGGCGGATAGTGGGCAACCGAATGGACGCCGAGGACGCAGCCCAGGAGTGCTTCTTCGAGCTGGTGCGCAGCGCCAATCGCTTGCGGGCCCCCATAGCCGGATGGCTGCACAGGGTGGCCATGAGCCGCGCCGTCGACATACTCAGAAGGCGCAGCGCCCGCCAGACCCGGGAAGACGTGGCGCGACGGCGCCGCGCCGAGTGCGCGGAGGCGTCCTGGCCCGAAATCCGGTCGCACGTGGATGCGGCCATCGACGACTTGCCCGAGGACCTCAAGCTGCCCCTGGTCATGTACTACCTGGAGGGACGGACGCAGGACGAGATCGGCACCGCACTGGGCGTCAGCCAGCCGGCCGTATCCGGACGCCTCAAGCGGGCGCTGGGGGCGCTGCGGCGCCGGCTGCGCAAGGCGGGCGTCACCTGCCCCGCGCTGATGCTGCCGTCCATGCTGGTCGCCGCCGGCAAGGAGGCGGCGCCTGCGACGCTGACCGCTGCGCTCGGCAAGATGGCGCTGGCAGGTGTGGCAAGCGTGCCCACGGCAGCAAGCGTCGTTGCCCCCGCCGCGGTTGCGGCCGTTCTGGTCTGTATGATGGCAGGGGCGCTCGGCCTGCTGGCCTGGACCCTCCATGCGGCCCTGGCCGGCACCCATGGTTTACCAGACGGCGCCTCCGAGCGCACCGTGGTGACGGTTACTCCGCCCGGGTCGGATGCGCCGTACGGCAGCAGCCGTGCCGACGCCGTGCCCCCCTGGCCCGGGGCTGTGGTTGAGTGCGTTCTGAGCAGCGGGGATGCCGGTGAAGACATGTTCCTTGACCTCGATTCGGGCAGGCTCCTCTCGCTACCGTCTGACGTGGCCGAACCCGATGCCATGGTGAAGTGGATGCGGCAGAGCGGGGCGGACCTTCTATACGAGCCCAGCCTGAGCCTGGACAGCATCGTCGGCGTGGACATGGCCGTAGCGCCCCTATCGGATGAAACGGCGCGCGCGGCGGGAGCAGCGCAACTGCTGCAGTTCGTGGGCTCGAGCGCCCGGCTCCGGACGCCGACACGCATGTCCCTCAAGCCGTCATTCCCACGAGCGTACGCCTTCAGGACGCGCGAGGGAAGCGTGGGCATCCTGCGGATCGAGGGGCCCTCCCACAGCGACCGTCGCGGTTTGGCCATCCGTTACAGGATCGTCCGCCCTTCTCCGCCGACAGACGAGGCAGAGCGCTCCCCTGCCTGACTTCTTCTCCGCTCTACTGCGGGACGGCAATGGACACGGATTCGGACACAGCAGGGACGGCCGGACAGATGCACGGCGAGGTCACGAAGGAACGGCTTTCCGAGGTCCTGCATCGTCGCCAGCGCACGGGGGAAGGCCTGGCCGAATGCATGGTGGCCCTGGGCTGGCCCGACGAGGCGTCGGCGCTGCGATCGCTGGCCGAGGTCCTCCAGGTCCCCTTCATAGACCTGGGCGAGACGAAGGTCGAGCCGAACGCGGTGCGCCTGGTTCCGCCGCAGATCCTCCAGCGCGCCCGCGTCATGCCCGTGTCTGCGACTGACAACCGCCTGCTGCTCGCCATGGAAGACCCGTTGGACTTCGAGACGCTGGACTACGTCCGCATCCTGACAGGACGTCAAGTGGAGAGGGCCCTCTGCGCCCCGGCCGACATGGAGGCCGCCATGCAGACCTCCCACGGGTTGACCGTGGAGAGGATGATTGAGCAGTTCGCCGGGGCCGAGCACGTGGGGGAGGACAACGGCACCGAGGTCGGCCAGCTCAGGGAGATGGCCAGCGAACCCACGGTGGTCAACCTGGTGAATCTGATCGTCGCCCGCGCCGTGCGGGACCGCGCCAGCGACATCCATGTCGAGCCGTTCGAGGATGAGTTGAAGGTGAAGTACCGCATCGACGGCGTCCTGCACGAGATGCCATCGCCTCCCAAGCACCTGCATCCGGCCATACTTTCCCGCATCAAGATAATGGCGGACATGAACATCGCCGAGCGCTACCTGCCGCAGGACGGCCACATCGAGCTTCACGTGGAAGGGCGGGAAGTGGACGTGCGGGTGGCCACCATCCCCACCATGCACGGCGAGTGCGTGGTGCTGCGCCTGCTGGACAAGTCGGCCTTCCTGCGCAGCCTGGACGAGCTCGGGTTCGAGCAGGAGACACTCTCCCAGTACCGCCGCCTGCTGGAGCATCCGCACGGGATCGTGCTCGTGTGCGGCCCGACCGGCTGCGGCAAGACGACGACCCTCTACGCCTCGCTCAGCGCCATCTACACGCCCGAACGCAAGTTCATCACCATCGAGGATCCGGTGGAGTACGAGCTGCCGGGCGTCAACCAGATCCCGGTCCGCCCCAAGCGTGGCCTGACGTTCGCGAACGGCCTGCGGTCCATGGTCCGCCAGGACCCCGACATCATCATGGTGGGCGAGATACGCGACACGGAGACGGCCGACATCGCCATCCGCTCCGCCCTGACGGGACACCTCGTCTTCAGCACGCTGCACACGAACGACGCGTGCGAGGCGATCCCCCGCCTGCTGGACATGGGCGTGGAGCCCTATCTGGCGGCGTCGGCCCTGCGGGGCATCGTGGCGCAACGGCTCGTGCGTCGGATCTGCCCCTCCTGCAAGGAATCGCGGCTCGCCAGGCCGGAGGAGCTGGCACCGCTGCGCCAGGAGCTGGGCGAGCTGGAAGCGGCCGAGCTATCCCACGGCAAGGGCTGCCGCGCCTGCAAGCAGACGGGTTTCGTGGGCCGGACGGCGATAGCCGAGCTGCTCCTCATCGACGAGCGGCTGCAGGAGGCCATCCTTCGGCGGGCCCCTGCGGCGCAGATACGCGAACTGGCCGGACCCAGGATGATGACGATGCGCCGCGCTGGATGCCGCAAGGTGTTGCGCGGCCTCACCACGGCCGAGGAGGTCCTGCGCGTCACGCAGCTCGACGAGATGCACGAGGATCTTGAAGCTGAACAGCGTCGGACACCGCGTTGAGGTGTTTCATCACATTGGCCGTTTACTCCTACAGAGCCGTTAACGGCACCGGCGAGCGGTCGGCGGGCAATCTCACGTCCGCCACACGCCGCGAGGCGGTCGAGCGTCTTCTTGCGCACGGCTGGCACGTGCTCGAGCTCAAGGAGGACAGGGGGCGGTCAGGCCGGCCGCTGGCGCCCGGGTTCTTGCGGCGGCGAGGGCTTCGCCTGCCGGAGCTGACACGCCAGTTGGCCACTCTGTGCGGGTCGGGCGTGCCGCTCGTGCAAAGCATGACGGTCCTGATCGATCAGACGGAGCAGCCGCACGCCAGGCGCGTGCTCTCGGACGTGCTGGAGTCCGTGAAGGCCGGCAGCAGCTTGAGCGACGCGCTGGAGCAGCACCGCGATGTCTTCCCTGAGATCATGGTGAGCATGGTGCGGGTCGGCGAGGCGAGCGGGGCGCTGGACGAGGTGCTGGCCCGGCTGGCCGAGATGTTCGAGAAGCAGGACGAGCTGCGGGGCGAGGTGCGGGCTGCGCTGGCCTATCCGGCGCTCGTGCTGTGCCTGGGCGTGGCGTCTGCCGCCGTCCTGGTCGGCTTTGTCATACCCAGGCTGTCCGTGATGTTCGAGGGCCTGGGCGAGCGCATGCCGCTGCCGACGCGCATCCTGTGCGGCATCTCGGATCTGGTCGCCGCCTACTGGTGGCTGATCGGCATCGGTCTGGTGGGCCTTGTGGCCGGAGTGCGCGCCGCGATGGTCCGTCCCTCGGTGCGGCTGACCTGGGACGGCTTCAAGCTGCGCATCCCGTGGGCCGGCCGGCTCATACGCCAGGCGGCCGTGGCGCGGTTCGCCCGGTCCCTGGGCACGTTGGTCAAGGCGGAGGTGCACATCGTCGAGGCGCTGCAAGTCGTCCACGCCGCCGCCGGAAACGCCGTCATAGCCGCCGCGATCCGGGACATGGCCCGGGAGGTCCAGGAAGGCGTCTCGCTGGCCGAATTGATGAAGTCAGCCGACGTTTTCCCCCCGCTGGTCGTGCAGATGGTGGCCGTCGGGGAGGAGACGGGCAGGCTGGATCAGATGCTGCTGCGCGCGGCGGAGGCATACGACCGCCAGGCTGCTGCATCCACGAAGCTGATGACGTCCCTGCTGGCCCCGGCACTGATCCTGTGCGTGGCCGTTATCGTGGCATTCATCATCGTTTCCCTGGTGCTGCCCATTTTCCAGATCAGCGCCGGCATTCGATAGCGAAGGAAGGTGACACGATGAAGACGGGAGGAATGCGACAAGGAACGCCCGACGGCATGAGCGCGCAGCCGCTCCTTGACGGCGCGACCCGCGCGGCCCGGGCCGGATTCACGCTCATCGAGCTGATGGTCGTCGCCGTGGTGCTGGCCATACTGGCCGCCGCCATCGTCCCGAACGTGATCGGCAGGGCCGAGAAGGCCCGCCGTGCGCGCTCGCAGTCGGACATCGTTGCGTACGAGACCGCCCTGGAACTCTTCTATCTGGACACGCAGCGTTACCCGACGACCGAGGAGGGGCTGGAGGTCCTCTACTACGCGCCGGACTCCGAGGAGGAGAATTGGGACGGCCCTTACCTGAAGAAGCCCCTGTTCGAGGACCCCTGGGGCAACCTGTACGTCTATCGCAGCCCGGGTACCTACAGCGGGTTGGCCTTCGAGATTGTGTCGTACGGTAAAGACGGCGAAGAGGGAGGCGAAGGACACAACGCCGATGAGCAGAGCTGGGTGGAGACAGAAGGGCGCTAGCGGCGCTGTGCGGGCGCGCCGGAGCGGCTTCACGCTGATCGAGCTGATGGTCGTCGCGGTGGTGATTGCCATCCTGGCCGGCGCCGTCGCGCCATCGATTGTGTCGGCCACGCGCCGCACCGGCCTCGATGCGACCGCCAGGAGGCTGGCGGACCTGCTGGACTTCGCCTGCGCTGCAGCGGTTGCCCGTCGGCAGCCCGTCACAGTCAATCTGGATGCCGAGCGACACGTCTGTTGGGCAGTCACGTGGGCGCCGACGCTGCCGTGGCTCGCCGAAAGCGAAACGCCCGAAGAACGAACGCTCGTCCAGCTCGAACTGCCCGAACGCATCAGCGTGACCCTCGTCAGGGACTCCGGGCAGGAGCAGCCGCCGCAGCTCGGGTCGGCCTGGGAGACGATCCGATTCGCGCCCGACGGCACGGCGGAAGACGTTGCAGTCGAGCTGCGTGACGATCGGGAGAACGTAAAGACGATACAAGTGGTCTTCGCAACGGGCGAAGTGCGCATGGTCCAGCCGGAGGAGTAGCCGCGCATGATCGCGGGACGGGACAGAACCGGTTTCTCCCTGGTGGAGATGGTCGCCGCGGTGGCTATATTCAGCGTCAGCGTCGTGGCCACGTTGGAGGTCTTCACTTTGTGCGTACGTGCCACGACCGCCTCCCTGAACCACTCGCGCGCCGCGCTGCTGGCCCAGGGACTCCTGGAGGAAACGCTGGCCCAGGAGGAGGTGATCCCGGGCTCGGAACAGGGCGACTTCGGCGAGGCCTTCCCCAACGCCACGTGGACTCTGGACGTGCTGGAGACGGAGACTGAGGGCCTTTACGAGGCGCAGGCGGTCGTCTCCTGGCCCGAGCGCGGCAAGGACAAGGCGCTCGCCCTGACCACATTGATGGCGGAGCGATGAGCGGACGACGCGGGTTCACATTGGTGGAGCTTCTGGTGACGAGCAGCATGCTGTCGGTGCTGGCGGCGGCCGGGTACGTCGTTCTTACGGCCGGGGTGCAATCGTCGCAGAAGGTCCGGCGCGTCAGTGGGATGGCCGCCCACGCGCAGCGCGCCCTGAACGCCATGGCGACGGACATCCGCACGGCCGTGGCGCACGGTGACGTGCGCCTCACTGCATTGGACGCGAACTACGAGGGCGCGGCGGCCGATACGCTCGACTTCATCGCACCGCGCGGCGGGCGGTTCACGGACGATCCCGACGCCGGCAGCCGGTGCGAGATCGGCTACTACATCGACAACGACCCCGACACGGAGGCGCAGTGGCTCCTGCGACGCCGGGACGACTCGCTGGACGACGATCCCCTCGAAGGAGGCGCCGTCAACCTGATCGGCCCGTTCGTGTCGGAGCTGGACCTGAGCTTCTTCGACGGCCTGGACTGGGTGCCCGGCTGGGAGGATCAGGAGCAGTTCCCCCGTGCCGTGCGCATAACCATCGTCGTGATGGACCCCGACGAGGCCGAGAGACCCCTGCACTTCGAGACCACGGTTTCCGTTCCGACGCGGTAGGCGATGATGACGGCTCCGTTAAAGCCCGGTTGCGATTCGCGAAAGGGCGTGGCCCTGGTGATGGTGCTCTGGCTCATGGTCATCCTGAGCGCGGTGGCCCTGGGCACGAGCTTCGTCTCGCGGCTGCGCCTGCAGGCCACCCGCAACAGCGCGGACGGCGTGCGGGCGCTGTTCTGCGCACGGGCGGGCGTGGAGGCGGCCATGGCCCAACTCAAGGCGGACCGCAACCGCGTTCTGGCAGTAACGGACCTGCGCGAGTCGGCCGAACAGACCTACCAGAACGTCGAGGTAGGCGACGGCAGCTACACGCTGTTCGTGGGTGCCGCCGAGAGCGGGAGCGCCCAGCCCGACTTCGGCATCGTTGACGAAGCCGGCAAGCTGAACCTGAACACGGCGACCGAGGAGATGCTGCGCAAGCTGCCCGGCATGACCGAGGAACTGGCGGCCGGCATCGTCCAGTTGCGGCAGGAGAGCGACACCCTCTATGACCTGGCGGACCTGCTGCTGCTCGAGGGGGTCGACCTGTCTCTCCTGTATGGCGAGGACCAGAACGGCAACGGGCTGCTCGACCCGAACGAGGACGACGGGGACGAGAGCTGGCCGCCCGACAATTCTGACGGAGAGCTGGACAGGGGACTGGCCCCATACGTGACCTGCTCCTCCGCCGTCCGGAACGTCACGTCCGACGGGAACGCCAGGGCGAACGTCAACACGGCCGGCGCGGACGAGATCACGCGAGGGGTCTCCGGCATCAACCAGCAGCAGGCGGACTCCATCATCGAACACAGGAAGAACGGCCAGTTGGGCAGCATCGCAGACCTGCTCGACGTGATGCTGGTGGAGAAGGTCGAGCAGAGCGAAGACGGACAGAACGGGCAACAGGGCCGCAGCTCCGGGCAAAGGAACCGCGAAGAAGACAGCAGCCAGGGGGGAGCGGAAGCGCGGGGCGGGGAGGCAGGCGGCTCGTCGGGCGGCACCAGGGACGGCAGAGGTCAGGGCGAAAGGCAGGGCTCCCGGACGGGTGGGTCTTCCGGGGAGACGCAGGTGCGAACGACAGACAAGAACGCGTTCAGCGTCGAGGACCTCAAACGCATCGCCGATGCCGTCACGACCAGCGACGACGAGACGCTTCAGGGCGTCATCAACGTGAATACCGCGCCGGTGCAGGTGCTGGCCTGCCTGCCCGGCGTGGAGGAGGAGCTGGCTGTCCAGATAGCAGACGCGCGCCCCGAGACCGGCTTCCAGAGCATCGGGGATCTGCTCGACGTTCCGGGCCTGACCACCGAGGTCTTCAAGCAGATGTGCGGCGCCGTAAGCGTGCGGTCCGACGTGTTCGGCGTGCAGTCCTTCGGCGTCTTGACTGCGCCGGACGGGACGCT
>CAYUDW010000141.1:0-9246 GCA_964442595.1 uncultured candidatus Brocadiaceae bacterium | reverse complement strand
TAAAAAAAGATACTCTTGTTATTTTAGATTCATCTCTAATAAAAAGTGAATCTATACCTGATTCTGAAAATGTCCATGCTTTCCCCTTTACTAGATTAGTTAGAGAAGAGCTAGGTACTACATTGCCAACCAATATTTGTTTTTTAGGAGCTCTAGTTGGTATTAGCAAGATCGTTAGCATGGATAGCATAAGAAAGGCAATATTAGACAGGGTGCCCAAAAACAGTGGAAGCATCAATTTAAAAGCTTTTGAACTAGGATTTTCTTTAATCAAATGAGCCCAATATTTCAATTAAGGAGCAAAATATAGGATGAAGCTGTATGAATATCAAGTAAAAGAAATTTTTTCTAAGCATGGGATTAATATTCAAAAAGGAGAATTAGCCAAAACACCTCAAGAAGCAAAACAAATAGCTGCAGTCATCGGAGGCCCGGTTGTTCTTAAATCCCAGGTCTTAGTGGGAGGAAGAGGAAAGGCTGGAGGAGTAAAAATAGTAGATGATTTAAGTGATGTAGAAAAAGTAGCAAGTAAAATATTAAAAACTGAAATAAAGGGCCATAAACCAAAAGGGATACTAGTTCTGGAAAAAATAGAAATTAAACAAGAATTTTATTTAAGCATTGTTTTAGATAGAAAAATGAAAAAGACGCTTGTAATATTTAGCTCTTTCGGGGGAATGGATATAGAAGAAATTTCGAAAAAACATCCTGAGAAGATTGCTAAATTATATGTTGAAGAATTATTAGGCATTCAAGATTTTCATATCAATCGATTGTTGCCCCTAGTGGATAACAATAGAGAGATGTTCTTAAAACTTAAAAAGATAGTAAAGACACTTTATTCCATTTATAAAAAATATGATAGCTTGATTGTTGAGATAAATCCTTTGGCTCTTACAGAAAATGGAGATTTGGTTGCATTAGACGGAAAGATGGAAATAGACAATAATGCAAATTACCGGCAGAAATTATTAGTAGATACAGAGAATAAAGGCGAAGAAGATCCCATAGAATTAATTGGTAAAAATGCAGGATTTGTCGTGATTAAATTAAAGGGAAACATTTCTATTATCAGTAATGGTGCAGGATTAGCTTTATCTACCCTGGACCTACTTCACAAATACAACATGGGAGTTGCCAACATTTTAGATTTAAGCGGAGGGGCTACCCCGGAAAAAGTTATGCAGGCAATCAAAGTAGTTATACAAGATAAGGACGTGAAGGGAATTTTATTTAATATTTTTGGGGGAATTACCAGGTGTGATGAGATTGCCCGGGGAATAGCCGGAGCTTTAAATAGCATACCTGAGGATATATCTGTTGTATGTCGCCTGCAGGGGACAAATCGGGATGAAGGAATTAACATATTGAAAGATGTTAATTTAGATGCGGACACAGATTTAGAAGAAACAGTAAAAAATATAGTTTCAACAGTGAATAGAGGGTAGAGAATATGAGCATTTTAATTAATGAAAATACCAGATTAATCGTTCAGGGCATTACAGGTAAAGAAGGAAGTTACCATGCATCACTGATGAAAAAATACGGAACCAAAGTGGTAGCAGGAGTAACGCCGGGAAAAGGCGGACAAGAAATTGAAGGAATACCTGTTTTTAATAGTGTTTACGAAGCCATAAAAAATACGGAAGCAGATGCCAGCATATTATTCGTACCTCCAAGATTTACCAAAGACGGAATTTTAGAAGCTATTGATGGCGGAATAAAATTAATAGTTACCATAGCTGAGGGTGTGCCGGTCCATGATATGCTTTTTGCCCATTACTATGCGAGATTAAATAACTGTATTTTAATTGGACCAAACACACCGGGAATCATTTCTCCGGGTAAATCAAAGGTGGGATTTATGTCTGATAGTATATACAAAAAGGGCAATATAGGAGTTATGTCAAGAAGTGCTACTTTGTCCTATGAGATAGTAAATAATCTTTCAAATGAAGGAATCGGTCAATCTACAGTCGTGGGGGTTGGTGGAGATTCTATCCCAGGTTCATCCTTTATCGATTTATTACCCTTATTTGAAGAAGATTCTCAAACCGATCTCATTATAATGGTGGGAGAAATTGGCGGTTCCGACGAAGAAATTGCTGCCAAATACATAAAAGAGCATATGAAAAAACCGGTAGTGGCCTTTATTACCGGTGAAGCCGCCCCCGAGGGAAAAGTAATGGGCCATGCCGGTGCTATTATTTCTCCGGGAGGAGAAGGGGGCGTTAAATATAAAAGAAAAGTATTACAGGAAGCCAGTGTCCATATAATTGAAAAGTTAAGTGAAATAGCTAAAGTAGTATCGCGAATTCTTCAAAAAAATATCACATAATTACAGGCATAGCTCAATAATTCTAAATGTACAAGATAAAAACTATATGAAAAGTATGAAGCAGTCTTTTATGGCTAAAGAGAAGGGGGAAAATAGTCCTATTTGAGGGAGAATTGGAGCTTATCTGTGAAAGCACTGCTAATAAAAAATAGGGAGGTGGTTAAATTCAAATAGCTTTACTGGATATAGAAAATAAAAAATTATTGATTTAGGAGGTGAGACTATATTTTTTCTTAAATAATTAGTTTTAATAATCTTAAAATGAAAAATTTAATTAGATAATATAAATATTAAAATTAAGGAGATAATTTAATTATGAAAAATAAATTCTTTTTAGGTCTAGTTCTCACTTTAAGTATTATGATGTTGGTTGTAAATTCTTATGCTGCTGAACCAAAAATGGGAGGTGTTTTAAAAGTAGTAGTTGAAACAGATCCTTCTACTCTTGATCCTCATGCTTCTGGTACAACTTTAAACTCGATAATTGCATCTCATATTTTTGAAGGCTTATATACCCTTGATAAAAATTTAAAAGTTATTCCCATGTTAGCTGCTGATTTACCAGAAATAAGCGATAACAAGCTTGTTTATACTATCAAAATAAGACCAGGTTTAAAGTTTCATAATGGTAAAGAAGTTACAGTAGAAGATGCAGTTGTTTCTATAAAACGTTGGGGAAAGATGAGTAGTAACGGTAGAAATCTTTTTAAATATGTTGCTTCTATTGAGGCTAAAGATCCGTTGACTCTTGAGCTGAAACTTACCAAACCTATTGCGATTACTTTAGTTTCTCTGGCTAGACATACTGGTGGAGCTTATGTTTACCCTAAGGATATATGTGAAAAATATCCTGATAAACCTTTAGAAGAATTTATCGGGACAGGCCCATTTAAATTTGTAGAATGGAAACCCCAACAGTATATTAAAATGGTTCGTTTTGATGAATATAAGCCTGTTGAATTCCCAGCTAATGGTTTTGGTGGTAAAAAGGTAGCTTATGTTGATGAAATTCAGTTTTGTCCTATTTTAGACCAAGCTACGCGTTTAAACGCCATTGAAGGAGGAGAATATGATTTTTCGGATTTTATAGCAGGAGATGAATATAGTAGACTTAAAGATAATCCCTCCCTTCAAACACTACCTTCTTCCCTCAGAGCCTCGTTTGTCTTTTTCTTTAATAAAAGAGATGGAATAATGAGAGATGTGAAAATACGTGAAGCCGTATTAACCGCACTGGATATGGCTCCTATGTTAATTGTAGGAAAAGGGGATGAAAAATTTTGGGGAACAAACCCTGGCCTTGTACTAAAAGGATCAATATGGTGGTCAGATATTGGTAAAGAGAAATATAATCAGGGAGATATAGAAAAAGCCAAGATGCTTTTACAGGAATCTGGATATAAAGGGGAAAAAATTGTTTGGATGGTATCAGCTGAACATAATTTGGCCTTGGTTGCTAAAAAACAGTTAGAGAAGGCTGGTTTTAATATTGATTTGCAAACTATGGAATTCGCTACCATGGCGGATAGGCGAAAAAATCCAGAATTATGGGATGTTTTTACTACAGGCATGACTTGGAAAGCTGATCCCTCCATGCTTACCATCTTAAATCCAGGGTATCCAGGTTGGTGGGAAAGCCCTAAATTTATTGACTTGCTGGATAAATTCAATACAGAGTTAGATTTTGAAAAACGATATAAAGTGATGGAAGAAATTCAAGAACTTTTCTATACCGAGATTCCTGCCATTAAAGTGGGTGATTATGGAAACTTAAGAATAGCATCTAAAAATGTCCACGGATTTCAAAACCTGAATGAACCATTCTTCTGGAACGTATGGAAAGAGTAATAGGAAAATAGTTAAAAATTTAGAAGTCGGATACAATTATCCTATATCCGACTTCTAAATTAAAGTTGAATGTATTTTAGAATGGAGGAATATAATTGATAAATTATATATTAAAAAGAATTTTAGCCTTAATACCTATTTTATTTATTGTCGGAGTGTTTATTTTTTTTATAATACATGTAATTCCCGGTAATCCGGCAGCTATGATGTTAGGCCCTGAAGCTTCTCCAGAAGATATTGAAAAGTTTTCTAAGATAATGGGTTTAGACAAGCCAGTTCTTATTCAATTTGCAGAATGGAGTTCTAAGGTGGTGAGAGGAGATTTAGGTAAGTCTCTTTTTTTTCAAGGACAGCCAGTTAGGAAGGTGATTTATGAACACTTTAAACCAACTTTAACTTTAACTTTTTTAGGAGTTATTCTGGCAATTGTATTTGGAATAATAACCGGCGTAATTGCTGCTATTAATCATAATAATATTTTAGATAGGATAGTAATGGTTATAACTTCCGCTGGTGTCGCTATCCCTGGTTTTTGGTTAGGGCTAATGTTAGTTTTTTTCTTTTCTATTAAACTTTCCATATTGCCCCCGTGTGGATATAAAGCTTTAGATACAGGGTTATTAGAGAGCTTTAAATATTTAATCTTACCTTCTATTACCTTAGCTTTTGCACAAACTTCTCTAATTTCCAGAATGACCAGATCTAATATGTTAGAAGTTTTAAGAACTGATTATATTAGAACAGCAAGAGCTAAAGGTTTATCAGAGTTAATAGTAAATTATAAACACGCTTTAAAGAATACTTTAATTTCAGTTATAACTATTATTGGGCTTGCCTTCGCCCATTTAATGGGTGGGGCGGTGATAACCGAGTCAATTTTTAATATTCCAGGAGTTGGCCGTCTATTAATAAGGTCTGTTATGACCAGAGATTATCCAGTTATTGAGGGTGTAGTTCTATATTTTGCCGTTATTTGGGTTATTTTTAATTTAGTAATAGACGTATCGTATGTTATAATTGATCCCCGAATTAAGTATTAAGGGGTGCTAAATAAATGGCAGATTTAATTTTATTAAAAAATAATGGAAAGACTACGCAAAAAAAAATGGAAGAAAATATTTTTTCAAGATTTAAAATTTTTTACCGAAATAGAGCAGTTTTATTTGGAGTAATTGTTCTTTGTTTGGTAGTTACTATTGCCATTACTGCTCCAATAATAGCTCCTTACGACCCGGGGGATATAGATACCAGCATTAGATTGCAAAGCCCAGATAAGAACCATATATTTGGAACAGATAGTTTCGGAAGAGATATCTTCAGTAGAGTAATTTTTGGTTCACGGATATCTTTAATGGTAGGACTAAGCGTTCTGTTTTTTTCTACTTCATTTGGCACAATTCTTGGTTTATTAGCTGGTTCTTCTCGCAAAGTTGACGAAATATTAATGCGTTTTTTAGATGCATTTATGGCTATCCCCTCCCTTGTCTTAATGATTGCTATGATGGCAGTCTTGGGTCGAAACATAGTTAATGTGATTATAGCTCAAACTATAAACTATACACCTAGGATGGTTCGCGTGGTAAGAAGTGCAGTTTTAGTACAGATGGAAGAAGAATATGTTGAAGCAGCTCGGGCATTAGGAGCTAGTAATTTAAGGATTGCCATTTTGCATGTTTTACCTAATTGTGTAGCCCCTATTATTATTCAGGGCACTACGATTTTTGCTTATTCCATTCTATCTGAAGCAGCTCTCAGCTTTTTAGGGTTAGGTGTTCCGCCAGAAGTTCCCACTTGGGGAAATATTCTTAGTGAGGGAAAAATTTTTCTTCGAAGAGCCCCCTGGATATGCTTTTACCCAGGTTTGATCATATCTACCTGTGTTTTAAGTATCAATATGTTAGGAGATGGTTTGAGAGATATCTTAGATCCAAGGCTGAGAAGATAACACCAATTTTCTTTAAAAATATAAAATGTTATGTAAGATGAATAAATATCTGTAAAAAAATACCTCAATTTATAGAAGTTATAAATAATTATAGGGTTGAATGGCATTTATATAATAAAAAAGATATTAAATTGCAAAGAAAGGATAATGAAATGAAAAACATAGTGTTGTCTGAAATGACATGCCCAGAATTGAGTAAATATAAAGAATATGTTGAACTGGCATTAATTCCAACTGGTTCTCATGAGCAACATGGTTCAAATATGACCTTTGCTGCGGATACTGATATTGTATATGAAATTTGTAAATTACTTGGGAAAAAATTTTTTCCTCGAATCTTAGTTTGTCCTCCAATCTCATATGGGATTTCTTATCATCATATGAAATTTTATGGAACAATAACTCTTAGACCCGAAACATTTATTTCAATAATAATGGATATTGGTTGGAGTTTAAAACAGCATGGAATTAATAAAATATTAATAGTAAATGCACATGGAGGTAATAAACCTTCGCTAGGTATTGCAATAGGAAAGTTAAAGAATGAACTTGGAATAAAGGCTTCCTGGATTGGAGGTGGTTCAAGCACCAGTAATGATCTCTTAAATAAGAGGGGAATATCAAAGATAAATGGACATTCTTGTGAAGGAGAGGTATCGCAAGGTATGTATATCGCTCCTTGGTTAGTAAGAAAGGACTCTCTTTCTGCCGGAAAATTAAAAAATTCTCTCTATAAAGAAAGAGAGTGGTGGTGGGGTGAAATACCTTGGTCTTTCGAAGAAATTACTGAAAATGGAGCATTAGGTGATGCAACAAAATCATCAGTAGAACTGGGAAAAGAAATGACTGAATTGATATTGAGAAGACTTGAGGAATTTATTCGTAAATATTATTTTAAAGATCATTCCAGGTAATAGTTCAGATATTATAGGAATGCTAATGTTCTTATTAATAGTATTTATTCAAAAAATGAGAATTAAATATTGCAAGAAATCTTGCATATAAAGAAACAAAATAATAGTTGTTGGTATCATGATATGGGTAGAAAGGTGATTTACATGAGAACAAAAATTGCTTCAATTCAATTATGGCTTTCCGAAGGTGACAATAAGTCTAAACGAATTGAATATGTGGAAAAGCTAATTGAGCAAAATTCGGATGCTGATTTAATATTATTGCCAGAGCTGTGGGCAATTGGTTGGCGTTCTTTTAACAGGTATGAACTGGAAGCTGAGACTCTGGAAGGAGAAATAATTTCCAGAATAGGAGAAAAGGCTAAAAAGGTCAATGCTTATATACATATAGGGAGTATGGTTGAAAAAAAAGAAAATGGATTTTACAATACTGCGGTATTGCTAAATCCAGAAGGAAAGATTATCGCTGTCTACAGAAAAATTCATCTAGTAAGTGAAAAGGGTGCCGAAGAAGTAGCCTATCTAACCCCAGGCAAAAAAATTGTGTTTGTGGAAACAGAATTGGGTAAACTTGGCTTTAGTATTTGTTATGATATAAGATTTCCTGAACTTTACAGAAAGATGGCAGTTAATCATGGTGTTGAAATATTTTTACATGTAGCAGCTTGGCCTGTAGGAAGAGCTGAGACCTGGATTGAGTTATGTCACGCTCGGGCTACCGAGAATCTGGCTTATTTAATATCCTGTAACTGCGCTGGGGTTGATCGTGGAGGAAAATATTTTGGACATAGTTCAATTGTGGACCCGTATGGTATTTCTATCGCAAGTGCCGGTCTAAACGAAGCAGTCATTAAAGGAGAAATCGATGTAAAAGAACTTCGTGAATTAAGGAAGACTATACCACACCTGCAGAATAGGGTTTTACCTGTTTGATAACAGTTTCAAGAAAATTACAGAGGAAGGAAGAAATAAATGGTAATAATTTATCCGGAGTTTTTTGCCTGAAGTCTATGAGAGATTCAGTCAAAATTGATAAATTTAAAACGTATTCTGTTGTTATTATAGGGCTCGGGATTGGTTGAGATTGAAGACGCAGTAGCTTAAATAAAATACAATAATGCCAAAAGGTTGCGTGGTAAATGTAGAAAATATATAGGGTGAAGGCTATTATTCTTACCCAGGGATTTCTAGCATATTAGTATGTCAGAAGTCAGCAGACGCCATATTAACTGGTTAATACCAGTGAAGGACTGAACATGAAGTAAGGAATTAACATGGCAAGTTCGAAAAATATATTAATAAAGCAGAAAACTCTACAACAAGTCTACCCTGAAAAGAAAGCGGTGCAGCTGTAGACTAATCAGGAAGAGCCGAGTATGTATCCGGCACAAACCAAAGATAAATCCCGCGGAGAACAAAATAAAGATTTAATGGAGAAGATACAATATAGACAAAATATGCTAAAAACATTAATGAGGGTTAAAAAGAACAAAGGAGCTCCTGGTATAGATAACCTAACAGTAGAAAATCTCAAACCCTATCTTCAGCAGAATTGGTTATCTATCCATGAGCAACTACTAGAAGAAAAATACAAGCATAAATCTGTTTTACGGGTAGAAATTCCTAAACCTAACGGAGGAAAGAGACTATTGAGGATACCTACAATTATTGACCGACTCGTCCAACAGGCTCTACTGTAAATCTGGCGGATATCTTTGACCCGGAATTTTTTCTTTTTGGTTTATCCAAATAGGAAGCACATGATGTAGTAAAAAAGTAAGATAATATGAAGAAGAAGATTAGGTATATATTAATATAAAAAATAAAAAATACACACCAGATATTGTAACCTAATAAAGTTAAGACTTTTAAATTAAGCAGTTCTTAGTTTAACCAATAACTGTAAAGATTATGAGCATTGCAGGCAATTTTTTAAATTATGTACCTCCAAATGCCTACTAATCTTACCTTAGCTTTATAAGCCTAAAGAATTATTATTATAAAATTAGTAGCAATTTACTTTGGAACCGCAGCATATTGAACAGTATCTAAGGTGGTATGAGAGTATTGTAGATTAACTAATCAGAAAAAATATAAAATTAAAAAAAATATAAAATTAAAAAAATTATTTAAGAAATGTGCTAACAATGGAGGAAAAAGGTGAATGGAGAATTTACTGTTACAGGTTAAAGATTTAAAGA
>CAYUDW010000140.1:0-9346 GCA_964442595.1 uncultured candidatus Brocadiaceae bacterium | reverse complement strand
CCCCGAGCTTGCGGCTGCGCGCCTTGTCCACGCAATAGAACCGCTCGAAGATGCGCGGAAGGTGCTCGGCCGCAATGCCGCAGCCCCAGTCGGTGATGCGCACCAGGACCCCGCCTTCGGCGCGTTCGGCCTGGAGGTCCACGTAGCTGCCCGGATCACCGTACCGGATGGCGTTATCCAGGAGATTCAGGATGGCCTGCTCGAGCAGATGGGGATTGGCCTGGACTCGCAGGTCTTCCGGGCAGTCGATCCGGACGGCCACTTCCCTCTCTCGACTGCTGGCCTCGCAGTCGGCGGCGGCTGCATGGAGGACGTCGCGCAGCCTGGTTTCGACCAGATCGATGTTGCCCGTTCCCAGCTCGCGCTCAATGCGGGAAAGGGCGAGCAGATCCTCCACGATCCGCTCCAGCCGGGCAGCGTGCTTGCCGGCGATGTCCAGGAACCGTCTGGCCTGCACGGGATCGGAGAAGGCATCGTCGCGCAACGTCTCGATGAAGCCCTGAACGGCGGTGATAGGCGTCCTGAGTTCGTGTGAGACGTTGGCCACGAAGTCGCGCCGCACGTTCTCGAGGCGGCGCACTTGCGTGATGTCGTTCAGCACGATCACGGCGCCGATCTGCCGGTCCTGAGCATCCCGAAGGGCCGAGCCGAAGACCAGGACGTGCGTCTCGCCGCCGTTATGCAGCACGATCTCGCCGTCTCTTGCCTCGCCGTCGGCCAGCACGGCGCCCACAAAGCGAGCCAGCAGCACGTTGCGCGAGACTTCCTGGAGCGTCCTGCCCTTCGAATCGGCCGGGTCTGCGCCCAGCAGATCGGCGGCCGCCTGGTTGATGCCGATGATGCGGTGGTCCCGGTCAACCGCGATCACGCCCTCGGCCATGCTGGAGAGCACGGCTTCGTATTGCGTGTTCTGCCGGCTCAGGGCCGCAATCTTCTGGTCCAGGCTGTGGGCCATCCGGTTCAGGGCCTGGGCCAGCCGACGGAACTCGACCGTTTCCGGCGGCAGGATCTTGTGGCTCAGGTCCCCTCGGGCGAACCGTTCGGCGCCGTCAGTCATCTCTCCCAGCGGGCGGCTTATGCGCCTCGCCACGAACATGCTCAGGCCGGCAGCCAGCAATCCCGCAATCAGCGCGCCGAACCATATCCGCCGCGATATGGCGGCCAGCTCGGCTTCCACCAGGTCCAGGGCGATGGATGTCCGGATGACTCCCAGGGGGTTACGGTGTTCCCCGGCGGCCAGAGCGACATACATCATGTTCGTCCTGAGCGTGGAACTGTACCGCATGGACTGCCCCAGCCCTTCGGATAGCGCGTGGATCACCTCGGGCCTGTCCGCGTGGCTATCCATGGCGGCGGGGTCCTCTTCGGAATCGGCCAGGACGCGCCCGTCCGCAGCGATGATGGTGACGCGGGCCTTCGCCAGGCGTCCGAGCTCTTCGGCCGCAGCGGCCAGCGGGGCCAATTCACCCCCTCGAAGCTTTTCGGCGACCTGCGGTCGGATCAGCCGCGCCCTGGCCTCCAGGTCATCCGTCACCTGGGCGTAGTAGAAGTGCCTTACGGAACGCAGGGCGTAGCCGGTTACCCCCAGCACGCACAGTGCAATCAGCAGAACGTAAGCCGGATACAGCTTCCATAGCAGCCGCCTTCGGGCCATGTCTCACTCGTCCCTGAGCCGGTAGCCGACACCGCGCACCGTCTCGATCAGGTTCCCGAGATCGCCCAGCTTGCGCCGCAAGGACACCATGTGAACGTCGACCGATCGGTCCGTCACGATGGCGTCCGGCCCCCGAGCACCGTCCACCAGTTGATAGCGCGTGAAGACCCACCCGGGACGCCTCGCCAGGAAGTGCAGAATGCGGAACTCCGTGAGTGTCAGATCGACGGGCTCGCCGAGCACAAGCACTTCGTGCCGTCCCGGATGGATGTGCAGCTCGCCGACCTTGATGGGCGACTTCTCGTCCGTCACTTCGGCTGACCTGCGCCGGAGAACGGCCCTGACCCTCGCCACCAGGACGCGCGGGCTGAAGGGCTTGGTGACGTAGTCGTCCGCCCCCAGCTCCAGGCCGGCTACGACGTCGGCCTCCTCCCCCTTGGCGGTGAGCATGACGATGGCCACGTGTGAGGTGGCGGGGTCGTTCTTCAGGATCCGGCAGACTTCCAGTCCGTCCGCGCCGGGCAGCATGAGGTCCAGCACAACGAGGTCGGGGACTCGCGACCGGGCCGCGCTCAGGGCCTTCTCGCCCGTGTCGGCGCATTCGACCTCGTAGCCCTCCTTGCGCAGGTTATAGCCGACCAGCTCCAGGATGTCCTCCTCGTCGTCAACGACGAGCATGCGTTCTTTGCCCATCAGGCCCCTCCGACAGCGTCTGAGTGCGCGTCCACTCCAGTCTACACGCGCACGTTAGCCCCTTGTCAGCTCCGCAAGGGAGCGGCCAACGCCGGCGCGCCCGGAGGTGAGCACGGGAGGCCGGATGATAGATGTATACACGAGGAGGAACGACAATGGAAGGCTCTAGGCAGACGCCTGCGCCGATCAGCCCCGGCGCTCAACGGCCCTGCCCCCATGGCCGGCGTTGTCGACCGCACTGCTCCGTGGGACCTCGAAAGCCCGCTGTCAGGCGCGCGGCGCAGCCCCCGGTTCCAGAACGGCGGTGCCGTCAGTCTCGAACAGGAGCTCGTCGCGGCACACATCGCCGACGACACACACTGCCGGAAGATCGCTCAAGCCACGCTCCGCAATCACTTCACGGTAGACCGGCGCGTCCTCGGCCCGCTTCACAAACACGGTCGCGTCGCATATGTCGTGCAACCCGGCCCCCGTCTGCGACACCAGGGCCTCCACCGTGTCGAACGTCCGGATCATCTGAGCGCGAGCGTCCCCCGGGAAAAGGCTCTTGCCTTCTTCGTCGATTGCAGCCGTGCCCGAAACCTGGACGTGAGTAACGTCGGGCTCTCGGATGGCACTGCCGCGCGAGAAGGCCGAGCCGTAATCGAAGGCCTCATTCTGCCTGACGTTGCTCATGAACGCGACTCCCGGCCCGCCGCCTTCCTCGGGGCACAAGGCCAGCACGTCCATCACGCTGGCTGCGCCCAGGGCATTCTCCCCCTGAATGCCCGTGCTGGAAGGCAGATGAGGCCTCTGGACGGCCCCGCCACGCTCCCGCATCAGGCCGAAGTGCCGGTACTGGGCATTCCGCGCCTCGTTGAAGGAATCGTACCATTCCAGAATGCGGGACAGGTAGATCCAGGTCTGCACCACGTCATTGTAGGTGGCGCCTTGCGCGCGCAGGATGGCATCGACGCGTTTGAACATGTCCCTGGCCTGCCACGCCCGGTCGCCGACCTCCGTTCGGCCGTGCACGCTCTGCAAGACGAAGAATCTCGCCCCGCTACGCTCCCAGCCGCGCCCGCACGCAGCACCATCGTGGTGGACCGTCCAGACGCCGTCCGGACGCTCCGGGCGCACCGCGTGCAGCTTCAAACCAGCCATGCCCTCCCCCCAGACAGGCCGGCCCTGCACGTAGGTGAAGGGCAAGTCGCCCGTTATGCCTCCAGCGGCGAGTGCACGCTGCCGCGCCTGCAAGACAGTGGACTGCGCTTCGAGGCTGCCGAAGATGCGCTCGTGGACGATCTGCATGTCCCGCGCGGCCAAAGCCTCGGCAATTCGCTGGTAAGCTTCTTCACAGGTGCGGCCAACGTCTGGCGGCTGCTCCGCCACGGAAGCGACTATGTGCATCTGATCCGCGCCCGCCTGCGTAAACCAGATGGTCAGCGCTTCCTGCCGGTAGACCTCGCGTTCGCTCATTTGTGTCCTACGCATAGATGCCTGCGATTGACTCAGGATATACTACTATGTGCGGGGCCTCAGAGCAATTGAACGCCGACGCCGGACGCCCGGCACGTGGCCCTGAACGCCCTGCACAACAGGTTAGACGTGCTCTGCGCCGGTTCTCTTACTCCTTGTGCGGTCCCCAGGGAAGCGAACCCGCGGAGTCCTGGTCCGGCGCTCCCCTCGGCGTGGCAGCAGTCACGGCCACGTCCACTCGCATCC
The DNA here is from genome assembly GCA_964442595.1 of uncultured candidatus Brocadiaceae bacterium. Classification (GTDB taxonomy): domain Bacteria; phylum Planctomycetota; class Brocadiia; order SM23-32; family SM23-32; genus DAOVRD01. Next base: position 5,295 of record CAYUDW010000140.1, on the reverse strand, counting down.
ACGGTTCCGAACGGATGACGCCGGCTATCTCCTCCAGCCTGACGGGGACCGGCTCCCGCACAAGCTCGGGCAACTGGAAGAGCTTGGTGAAGGAATCGTAGAAGCCGGGGTCCTCTTGCGGCAGAACGAACGCCTTCGAGCACTTGCCCTGCTCGCCCACGTGGGTGAAGTACGTCTTCAGGAACAGCCCGTCGCCCCGCTTGCTGCTGAAGGCGAGCCAGCGGCCGTTGCTGGACCAGGAATGCCAGGACTCGGCGCGGTCGCTGTTGCAGGCAATCTTCTCGTACCGCCCGCTCTCCATGTCCATCAGGTAGAGATCGCTGTCCGGCTGAAATACGGGGAATGGGCTGCGTTCCGACATGCAGAAGACCAGGAACCGTCCGTCGGGAGAGAACCTGGGCTGGCTGATGCTGAGGCCCGTCTGCTCGGCCGCCAGGACCGTCTCGAGCTCGCCCCAGGTGCTGCTCTTGAGGTCGTAGCCGATACGGACCAGGTCGTACTTGAGCTTCTCGAAGTTCTCCGGCGGAACGGTCTTGCGGTCCGACCACAGTATCGGCGCCCTGCAGAAGTACAGGTAGCGGCCGTCGGGCGACCACTCCGGCCAGCTCTCCAGCACGTCAGGGTCAGAGATGCTCGGGGTAGACGCAACTTCCTGGCCGTCGACGAAGTAGAGCCCCATGTCCGACTCGATGTCCAGGGCGTCCCTCACCTCCGTCTGTGCCTGGTGGAAGAACTGGACGACCTTGTTGACCGAGAATGCCACGAGCCTGCCGCTCGGATGCCATGATGTGTACGCAGCGGGCCGCGGGCTATAGCGCGTCCGCGCATCGACCTTGCTGACGACGCCGTCCTGGATCAGCAGCATGCCCAGGCCATAATCCTCCTGCCCGCTCCGGAAGTGGATGGCCATCCTCTCCGTGCCCTTGTCGAAGAAGGTGTGGCAGTTCACACACCCCAGGCCGAACGCGCGATTGTCCAGAATCGCCACTTCGTCCCACTGCCGCACATCGCGTTGGTAGATGCCCATGCGCAGGTACTCTTCGTAGAGCACGTTGATACGACGGTAGACGAGGTAAGGGTCGATCTCCTCCCGCGCGACGCGGTTGGTGACCGTATCGAACCGCCGCCACCCCTCCTGTGCCTGCACGTAGACGTCGAAGTTCACCTCGCCGCCCCGGTTCTGCTCCAGCAGCTCGCGCCAGGCCCGGAGGGGAATCTTGACCGAAGGGCTGGAGCTGCACAGCTCTATTGGCTCACCGGCGCCGCCGTGCACGTTCACGCGGTAAGCGGTCCCCTCCTCGGCAACTATGAAGTTAAGCGGAGCTATGTTCGGGGGAATCACCGTCCCGGAATAGTCCGGCCGAATCCGAGCGGGCCTTTCTGCCACTTCGTACCCCTCGATGGGGTCCGGCCGTCCGGCGCGGGCGTAGTAGTAGAAGGCGCCCGCCACGCAGCCGACCGTAGCCAGCACCGCCAATGCGATGTAGGGCCTTCGTCCGCTCATCCGGCGACTCCCGGAATGCCGAACTTGAAATAGAAAAAGTAGCTGTCCCCAAACTCCGGGGCGGCCGCCTCGCGCGCGCCCGCCCTGTCATTCCCGAAACGCTTCAGGATCACATTGAATTCCCCCAGCCGGCTCAACGTCTCCCACCGGACGGTCCCCGCTCCGAGCTCGGGGATCGTGCCGCCCGCTAGCGCGTGGAGGGCCAACGCCTCCTCGTAGTGGCGCGGAATGCGAGGGTAGCTGAAGTCCTCGAGGCGCCCGATGTTGGCCACGAAGCCGTTCAGGTCCCTCGTCAGGAGGCAGTATGCCATCAGGTACTCAAAAGCCATCCGATTGCGAGGGTTCCTTTCCAGCAGATCGAGCAGCATCTGCTCGATTGGCCCGAAGCCTATCGTGTCCTTGACCGTCATCCGCGATCGGACCTGCTGCATCTCTTCGTCAGCGGGCAGGCCGGGACCGGCCTCAAGGAGCGCAATGTGGCGTCGCGCCCAGTCGCCCATGATCAGGTCTCGGCTCAGGGCGCCCAACAGGATGCGGGCCGCTTCCGTCTCCCCCTTGGCAAGGCTGATGAGCGCGAGTCGCTGAAGGAGGAAGGGGCGGTCCCCGACGAACTCCAGGCCGCGGTAAGCCAGGTACTCGGCCGTGTTCACGCGTCCCAACTCGAACATGAGGTCCGCGAAGTCGACGTACACGATGTCCGGCATTTTGCCACCCCTGAACGCGATGTCGCTGGGCAGCAGATGAAGCTCGCTCTGCGGAAAGGAGAACATCTGATAGGGGAGCTGCCGCGTGTGATACAGCGCCCTGTTGACGTGCCATCCGAGGGCCAAGTCGTAGCTTTCGAGACGTTGTGCTTCTCGCAGCAGCTCGGGCCAGTCCTGCGCGCGCGCATGGCGCTCTATGCGAAGCGGCGTCCGAAAACCCACCTCAAGAGAGAGCACCGCACAGAGGGCGGCCACGGCCAGCAACGCCGCCGTCTCCGCACGCCAGCGCAACCTGCCGGGCGGCCTGCCGGGCTCATTCGCAACGCGCCCGGCCTTCGCCGCGGCCACCGCGCGCCACATCGCCACGGCCGGCGGCGCCAGAACATAGAAGGACCAGAGGCCCGGAAGCAGAACGGCCGTCTGCCAGATACCTTGTCCCTGCAACGGCAACAGCCGCCCGTAGGCTGCCAACGTAGGGACCAGCATGATCTGCCTGCCGATCACGTACGGGACGACGCCGGTGACAGCAAGGCAAGCCCCGGCCAACGCCCACTTGCGTCTGTGCAGGACCTCAAACAGCGCGCACAGCAACCCGAACAGCAGATAGGCCCCGCCGGCCACGTAGTGAAGGCCACCCACGAGAAGCACGAACACGGCCAGCCGCAACGGCCCGTTTCGCATCGGCAGCCACGAATACGCACACGCCAGCGCCAGCGCACTGAGGACGACCAAGCAGGCCGTCAACTGGTGCAAGTAGCCGCTGTAAAGCACAAGGACGATCAAGGCCGGAATGTAGTGCAGCAGGCGGGTCCGCACTCCTGTGGCCGCCGCGACGAACAGCCGCCCGAGCAGGCAAAGCAGCGCCGCGACAATGGTTGCGATCAGCGCCCCCGCCCAGCCATAGTAGAAGTACTGCGAGATGCCCGCCGACGCGTACTCGAGCAGCCCCCCGGGGTACATCAGGAAGTCCTTCAGGAAAGCCGTCCCACGCAGGAACGTGGGGAACTCCGTGGTTACCTCGTGCCCGTAATAGACCAGACCCACGTCGACGACAAGCCAGAGGTAGAGGTAGAAGAAAGCGAAGAAGGCCACGCTGCGAACCCAGAGCGGACCGATCCGCCAGCCGGAGTTCTTCATCGGTGAGGACATGCTCGACTCCATGCGGGTCACGATCCTTCGACCGGCGCGCATCCGGGCCGGCGGCCTACTGTCCGCCTCCGGCAAGGGCCAGGTCGGGCGATGAGCAGATAGCCTGGAAGGCCCTGCGGCCGCCGCACACGGCCTGCACCAAAGATAGCACAGGACATGCCGGACTGCAAACCGCCCACGTCCAACCGGCACAGCTTGGCGATGCGCGACGGAACCGCGCGTGCCGAACCGGAGGAGTCAACAGGGACGCCATCGCCTATCTGCTCAGCGTCCACGGCTCCGGCGCGGGAGGACCGGCCCCCGTCCCGCCCTGGCTGCCGGCCCGGGGCGTGGCGCCGGTGAGCGTTGCCGGAGGGCCGGCCCAACGGGCCGACCTTATAGGCCCAGCGATCTCCTCCCGCCTAACGGGAACGGGTTCGCGGACCAGTTCGGGCAGGTGGTATATCCGGATGAACGATTGGTAGAAGTCGGGGTCCTTCTGCGGCAGCACGAAAGCCTTGTGCGCCGTGCCTTCGGCGTCCACGTAGCTGAAATAGACCTTGATGAACAGGCCGTCGCCTCTCTTGCTGCTGAACGCGATCCAGCGGCCGTTGCTCGACCACGAGTGCCAGGACTCCGATCTTTCGCTGTTGCACGCCATCCGGGACCAGTCACGCGTCTGCATGTCCAGCAGGTACAGGTCGCTGCCGGGATCGAAGATCGGGAACATCCCGTGTTGCATGCCGCAGAAGATCAGGAGCCGCCCGTCCGGCGAGAACCGCGGCTGGGAGATGCTCAACCCCAGCTCCTCTGACGCCAGCACCACCTCGGGCTCGCCCCACTGGCCGGCCTCCAGGTCGCATCGCACGCGCATCAGGTCGTAACGCGCCCTGTCATAGCCCTCGGGGGGAACCCTGTCCGTGCCGGCCCACAGAAGCGGCGCGCTGCAGAAGTAGAGGTGCTGGCCGTCCGGCGACCATGCCGGCCACGTCTCCAGCCGATCCGGCCTGGCGACGTCCGGGCTCGAGGTCACGCGCCCGACGTCGAAGCGGTAGACCGCCAGGTCGGACCCCATGTCGATTCCCTCCCGCACCTCCGTGCCGGCGGGATGGAAGAATTGCATGACCGTGTTGACCGAGAAGGCGATGGCGCGGCCACGCGGGTGCCAGGATGCGAACGCCGGCGACTTCGGATTGAAGCCGGGCCGCGCGTTGACCTTGGAAACAACCCCGTCTGCGATCAACAGCATTCCGGATCCGTAGTCACGCTGCCCGCTCCGCACCTGAAGTATCATCCGCTCGGTGCCGCCGTTCAGGAACGTGTGGCAGTTCATGCACCCGTCGTCGAAGGATGCGTTGTCCAGCAAGAGGGACTCGTCGAAGTTCTCGATCCTGCGCTGGCGCAGCGTCATGCGCTCGTAGTAAGAGTACATGACGTTGTGCTGACGGTAGACGAGGTACCCGTCGATGTCCTCCCGCGCGATCCGGTTAGTGATCGGCTGGAAGCGACGCCAGGCGCCGTCAGAGCTCCGGATGCGGACGTCGAAGTGCAGGGGTTCACCACGGTTAGCGCTCAGCAGGCGCTTCCACCTGCGCAACGGCATCCTTACGCGTCCATCGTTCGACCGCACCATAATGGGCGCGCCGTTGGCAGAACGTATGGTGACGGCATACTGCGCTCCCGGCTCCTCAATGTGGAAGTTCAGGGGAGCGATGTTCGGCGGGATGACCGTATCGGTGTAGTCCGGCCTGATGTGGGGGGGCCTGCCTGCCATCTTGTACCCCTCGATGGGGTCCGGCCGTCCGGCGCAGGCGTAGTGATAGAAGGCGCCCGCCACGCAGCCGACCGCTGCAAGCACTGCCAATGCGATGTAGGGCCTCCGTCCGCTCATCCGGCGACTCCCGGAATGCCGAACTCGAAATAGAAGAAGTAGCTGTCCCCAAACTCCGGGGCGGCCGC